>CAIRZD010000103.1 GCA_903882965.1 uncultured Bacteroidota bacterium | reverse complement strand
TGCTGCACTTACTATAGAGGATGTAAAGGCAATTATTGAAGAAGGTAAAGCTAACCCACCTAAAAAATCGGCAGCTAGGAAGCGTAAGGCATAATAATGCAATAGCATTTCTAAATAAAGGATTTGACATTTTTTTAAAATTGTCAAATCCTTTATTTATATACAGGTATTTTGACAATAATCTTGTTTGCAGCTATCTCAATCCACAGTATGTGGATATTGTTTGTGTAATATTTTCCTTTTTTCTTTACCTTACATATATAGAACTGAAATTTTGATTTTTGAATTTGTAACATGCATTCAAACAAGGAGATCACAGCGCTGTTAAGATTGATTGATGACCCAGACGATGAGGTCTACAATACCGTGGCCTCTACACTCCTCAATTATGGTAAGGAGATAATACCAAATCTGGAACAACTATGGGAAACAATCGGTGATGAATCAGTACAGGAGCGTATAGAATTATTGATTCATAGAGTGCATTTCAACGACCTCCAAACTGAGTTTCTCGAATGGAGTAGAGCCAAACAGCCTGAGCTATTACGAGGTGCTATTCTAATAGCACGGTTTCAATTTCCTGATCTTAATGTACGTGCGATTCTCACTCAGTTCGACCAGATGAAGCGCAATATTTGGCTCGAGTTGAATAGCTACCTTTCGCCATTGGAGCAGGTAAATGTGTTTAACAGTATACTCTATAATTTTTATAAACTGCAAGGACATGAGCTTACTGATCGCGACCCGAAATATTTTTTCATCAACCAGGTGCTGGAAAGCAAACAGGGTAATTCTTATTCAATAGGTATTCTCTACCTGGCATTATGCGAAATGCTGGATACACCTATATTCGCAATAGACGTGCCCCGCCAGTTTATTTTCGCTTATATAGATACATTACACAGTTTCCTGAGTATAGACAAAGAAGGTATTCAACAGATCCAATTTTATATAGATCCTATCAGTGGTATGGTATACACTCAGAAAGATGTTGATACGTACCTCCGCAAGATAAATGCCCATGAGAAAGATCGCTATTTCACACCCATGCTTACCAAGCGTATCATATACAAGATGATGGAGGAGCTTGCCCTTTGCTATCGTTACCGCAGAGAAGATCAAAAAGCAGATGAGATACAGCAGCTAATGGCACTCCTTACCGATAATGAGGAGTAATGCGCAAGGGCTCTTTCCTTACAGAAAACTAAACGCGTTTATGCAAGGGGAAAGTCTCCATTTACGGCATTTTTTATTAATAGGACATTTTTTGAAAAGACAAGTATTGAAGGTCTTGATAATACCCTTCCGTGAAATCCGCGAAATCAATCTTTAATTCGTGATTCAGACAAAAGTAAAAGTGTATACACTTTCCCAACACATTCATTGTCCCCCCATAACTTTACTCCCAAATAAGAAACAAATGAAAGGTAACACCCGCAATAAAGATTATACTCACAGCGCTCATTCCACCTCACGCTCTCCTTTGGAGAGGGTCGGGGAGAGGTCTTCGGAGAGAGGCCCTTTTTATAAATCTCCATTATTACAAATTGTAAAATAAACATTTTTTAATCCACATAATATCGTCACCAGATTTTCCAACAACGCATCATATGAAGAAAAATAGATACTATAAATGCGCTGCCGAAACAACAAAATTTGTATCAATACTAATTGTTTACTTTTGAACTAACGGACAACTATTTTGAATCTATCATTTTTCATAGCGCGGCGGTATTTGATAAAGCAGAAAGGCTCTTTCTCCTCTTTTATCATCAGGCTGGCTATTGTAGCTACTGCCCTTAGTGTAGCAGTAATGATAGTGGCCATGGCCGTGGTAACCGGGTTTAACTCGGCAATAACTGATAAGCTATATAGTTTCACAGGCCATGTACACGTAGTACCCTACGATGAAACTAATTCTAATGCCCTTAATTATTCGGAGCCTGTATATTATAACCGCAAGCTTGCAGACTCCATAAAAATGATACCGCACGTATTAGCGGTATCGCCTTTCGTAGAATTACCTGTAATTGTGCAGGCCCATGGTGAGGTGGAAGGAATTGCATTAAAAGGTGTAAATCATGATTACCGCTTTGCGAAAGGTATCGACGTCAGCGGAAAACTTATTGATTACAGCGATACCTTTTATTCAAAGCAGATCATCCTTTCCCAAACTACGGCAGAAAGACTGAATGTAAATATCGGGGATACTGTACAGCTTAATTTCCTGCAAAATAGCCTGCCACGTATACGTAGGGTTAAGGTATCTGGGTTGTATCATACCGGCATGGAAGAAATGGATAAGTTTGCGATATGCGACATTAGATTATTACAACGTATCAATAACTGGACTGCGGATAGTATCAATGGTTACCAGGTAGATCTGGATAATGAAAAACACGCCGATACAGTAGCTGCTTTTATACATTACAACCTCATCAACGCCCCACTGGAAGCCTATACAACTGCCGAAAACTATTCGTTCATTTTTGACTGGCTGAAATTGCAAAAACTCAATGGGGTAATATTATTGGTGATAATGGCCGCAGTCAGTATTATAAACATGGGAGCGGTATTATTGATCCTGATGGTAGATAGGGCTATGATGATAGGCTTGCTCAAAGCGCTTGGTATGCCATTTGAAACTACACGCAATATTTTTCTTGGTATCGCCGCTCTGGTTGGTGCGGTAGGTATACTGGTTGGCAATTTATTTGCACTAATATTATGTTGGTTGCAGCTAACATTTGGCCTGCTAAAGTTGCCCGAAGCAGCATATTATATGAAGTATGTGCCGGTGAAAATAATATGGTGGCATGTAGCGTTAATAGATATTGTTACCTTATTCTTATGTGTGCTTTGTATGTGGCTACCCACTTTGTATATTCGCAGGATACAACCTGCAAAGGTGTTGCAGTTTAAATAGTAAGGTGCTTTATACTTTCGGAATAAAATGATCAATAAAGAAATTTATAAAAATTTATGTGCGCAAAGTAAAGTAGTGCCTTTATTTGGAAAGCCATGGTGGTTGGATATTGTGTGCGATAATTGGGATGTGGCCATAGCTAAAAAGGGAGAGCATATAACTGGTGCATGGCCATACCCTGTTGAGAAAAAAATGGGGGTAAGTTTATTGCGCACACCTATGCTTACCCCATATTTGGGGCCATTGGTTTTGTTCCCAAATGACCTCAAAGAAAGTAATATAGATAGCTTTGAACACGAAACAGTGGCAGAGTTAATGAAACAGATGCCGGCTGCAAAGGTTTGGAATTTGGCGCTGCAACCGGGTATGAAACAGGCGGGGTTGTTTAAAAAATATGGTCTGGAAGCAAAAGTGCAGCAAACTTTTTTGCTGGAGCTCGATGAGAGCGATGAAACTTTGTTTTTAAACATGAAGGATACTACCCGGCGCAATATACGTATAGCTGAAGTCGACGTGACCGTTACAAACTCGCCAAAGCATCTGGAAGACCTCTATAAATTCCAGAAAAATACACTCGCCCAAAAAGGAAAATCGTTGAATTGTTCCCTTGACTACCTGCAAAAAATAATGGATGCCTGTATTGCTAATGATGCAACAGCATTATGGACAGCTACTGATAGTAACGGACGTATACAGGCTATTGTGTGGCAGGTATGGGATGAGCAACGGAGTTATTATTTTATGGGTGGCCAAAATCCCGACAAAAATAGCTATCGTGCTATGTCGCTATTATTATGGCATACCATCAAAGAAGCTAAGGCCAGGGGCAATGCTGTTTTCGATCTTGAGGGTAGCATGGATGAAGGCGTAGAGCGGTTTTTCAGAAATTTCGGTGGCGATAGGGCATTGTATATGATACTGATGAAAAACAGCTCGCTAATATGGAAATTGAAGCAAGCGATCTTTAAGTAGATCAGAAATTTTATTGCATTAAACTGAGTCGTTTTTATTT
>CAIRZD010000102.1 GCA_903882965.1 uncultured Bacteroidota bacterium | reverse complement strand
TGCCCCTTTAACCATTTAACCTTTTAACCATTTAACCTTTTAACTATTTAACCTTTTAACTATTTAACCTTTTAGCCATTTGCCCCTTTAACCATTTAACCTTTTAACCATTTAACCTTTTAACTATTTAACCTTTTAACTATTTCACCGCATCAAAACCCGCCGGTATCGTTATATTAAACCGCTTCGCTGCCTCCGCATTAAAAACCCTTCTCCTCACCTGCACCATTTCCCAGTGCAATCCATTAGTACTCTTGTTTTTCAGCATCTGCGCCGCCTGCACACCCGCCTGGTAGCCCCACTGGTAAATATCAGCCCCATAAGCCGCTACCGCACCACGGCTCACCAGCCCCGCCTCACTCGTAAACACCGGCACACCCGCAGCATTGCAACTCTGCACGATCGTTTCAAACGAACTGAATATCGTATTATCAGGGTTCGCAAAAAACGCATCTATGTTTTTTGATAGCAGCGATGCCGTTACCAGTTTCACATCTGCCGAATTATTTACCGGCAGCGCCACAAGGTCCACATTCAGTGTGGCAGCAAGCCCCTGTATCCGCTTCAGCGCCAGCCCCGATTGCGGTTCCGACTGGTTATACAGCATCCCCACCTTCAGCCGCCCGCTCTTTGGCGTTAGCAGCTTTGGCATCAGCGAGAACGAAGTATCTATATACCCCAGCGACTCACCCACCCCAAACAAATTCGCCGGCCCATTACCCTGCGCATCCGTTACATTCATCAGCGATGGCTCCGGCGCCACCATCATAAAGATCGGTATGTCCTTAGTATTCTGTATAGCGGTAATAGTAGATAAAGAAGAGTTCGCAGCGATCAGGGTCACCTTCTGCGATATAAAATATTTAATGGCCAGTGTAAGTTTCGGAATATCCCCCTGCGCATTACGGTACACCACCTGTATCGTTTTCTGCTCCTCCGAAAAACCCTCCTTCTTCAGCGCATCAAAAAAACCCACCTTAGCCTGCGCAATAGTATTATCCTCAAATGCATCTGCAAACCCTATAACAGGCACACCGCTATTGCCACTCTTACAACCACCTATAAACAGCAACAATATAAAGAAGCTAAATCGAAATTCTGTCATGGTGAGCCTCGTCGAACCATGAACTGCCGGGTATTTTGATTGACTAAATAGCATTTCTATAAATGATAATTGTTCTTTGACCATTAAAGATAAAAGAAAATCCCAACACACACGTCCTTGCGAGGAACGAAGCAACCTCAAGAAATAAGTGAAAAATATTTGGCCCCAGCCACATTACTACTATCCTCGCCAGTGGCTATAGCACACTTGTACAAAAGGATTTCTATTCACCAAGCTCAATTTAAAAATGTCATCCTGCCCCCCCTCACTAGTCCTCGTTTGCAACGAGGATTAAACGGTATCGCGTTTGCAACGCGTGTATCACAATACACACCCCTAAGAAAATTCCCCAAGCCCAATTACTGCCCGCACGAACTGCGGTAGCGTTAAATTGTGTTCCCTACATTTCAGCGTCTAGCTAGCCCTTCGGCATGCGGAGCATTTTGCCGGAGGGGGCCTTTTTCTTTGGTTCTTTCTTTTGGGCAAGCAAAAGAAAGAACAGAGCAGCAGGGCTAACTAATTTGAGTGAAGAAAAACGCTATATCGCTGAGGAGGCCAATCTCCAGATTGGCAAGAGCGATATGGTATACTACTGGTGAAAGCCCTATTCACTCTTTTAATCAATATCCTTTCCTTTATTATTTGCCTTAATCAATACCGCATCAGTACCACTTCCATCATAACAACGATCATACGCACCCACATACCATTTTGCAATTTCAATTGGTTTTAGCTTTATCTGTTCCGCATTCAACACATCATCAAACCCATCCTCATATCCTTCTGCTACCACCTGCATATCAAGTGGGTAGGCTTGTAGTAGTTTTATTAATTCATTTACAGTCATTACTATAATATCATTTATTTTGAAAGATACTAATTTAGCTATTCATCCCACACCGTCCAAAAAATATACTGTAATCACTCCTCCAAAAATCTCCCAGCCAAATCACGGCCTGCGATAGCGCTAAATTGTGTTCATTAAATTCCAGTACAGGGCTATGTAATATGCAGTAAGTCGCCAGAAACCATTACTGGTAGCAGGTTTCAAAAAAGGTGTATACACTATTCAAAGCCCCACAATTCCTTTCCCGAAATTTACATCATGATATTACTGCCCTCATTTCACTTCACCCATCCCTTCACAGAAGGCCGGGGAAACCTACATTTTAAGATCAACATTAACTCAACACCATTTTTTCACCCCATATTAACATATAAAAGAGCATGCCCCACCCCACAACAACCACGGTACATTCCGGCAACACTCTGTGATATTTCTGCGACATTCTTAAACATAAAACAACTGACTATCAACAAACTAATTAAAATCAAAAAAATGAGACATTTTAAATTTTTCGTACTGTTTAGCCACTTATTATTATTCATCTCCCATAAAAGTTTTGCAAACACCACAAAACCCAAAGGCCCTGTTTATATTTACAACACAATGATCCCACTCGACCTTTCCAACATACATCTGAAACTGCGCCGTGATGGCGATAAGACCGGTGTATTTGACCCCATCCGTAAAAAGTGGATCATCCTCACACCCGAGGAGCATTTGCGCCAGCATATCATCTACTACCTCACAGATGTGCTGCAATACCCCGCATCTTTAATGGCCGTAGAGAAAAATATAAAAGTAGGCACCCTCAATAAGCGGTTTGATATAGTGGTCTATAACCGCGACCATAAACCCTGGATGCTCGTAGAATGTAAAGCGCCGGAAGTACCCGTATCAGAAAAAACCCTGCACCAACTGCTCAACTATCAAAGCGTGGTGCAATGCAGCTACTGGCTGCTCACCAACGGCCACCAAACCTTTTGCGCCGATGCCCGTGATGTGGAACATATAAAATGGCTGGCATCACTGCCCCAGTATCTTTGAATACTGGCTGCTACTCAGCACATCCATAGCCTTACGCACCACCTCATCATCCTCAAGGCTTATAGCATAATACCCGTTATCGCGGAAAAGGAAGCGCGCAATCTGCGCCTTTATCTGCAATTTAAAATACAGGTAATTGCTGCGATTTTTCAATACCTTATCTGCATTAATGAGTTCAGCCGGTTTCAGCACAGTAAGGTAATCACTGATTATCTGGTCCTGTGCAAAAAATGATTCATTGAAATCAACAATATTTTTAAACTTAAGTTTTGCTTTATTCCTTATAAAGTAGTCCCATATAGCGGTCTTCAGTTCCGGGCTATATACCATAGAAAATAATGGCGATGATAATTTTGAAGTATCGTACGGCACAAAAATATCCGGCTTTATGCCGCCGCCGCCATATACTACCCTGTTTTTTGAGGTATAGAAGCGTGTTGTGTCGGCTAGTGCGGCAGTATCATTTTTGCCTGTCAGTTCACCTGTCTCAAAACGCTTTTCATAGTCATGCATATAGGCATCGCGGCCATTTGCAAATGAGCGCTGAATGCACCTGCCCGATGGCGTATAGTATTTGGCGACAGTAAGCCGCAGTGCAGAGCCATCCGGCATTTCATACTGCTCCTGCACTAACCCTTTTCCAAAAGTGCGCCGGCCTATGACCACGCCCCTGTCCCAATCCTGTATAGCGCCAGCGACTATCTCACTTGCTGAAGCTGAGCTTTCGTCCACCAGCAATACCAGTTTCCCTTTTTCAAACAAACCTTTTTCCGCAGCGCGGTATTCGGTTCTCATAGTATGAATACCCTTGGTGTATACGATCAGTTTTTTGTCATCCAGAAAATCATCGCATATGGATGTAGCCGCATCAAGATAGCCGCCCGGATTATCTCTCAGGTCCAGGATGACTTGTTTAGCACCCTTTGCATTCAACTTTTTCAGCGCATCGCTGAATTCCTTGTAAGTAGTAGCGCTAAAGCGGTTTATCTTAATAAAACCTGTTATAGAATCGAGCATAATACTCGCATCTACACTGGGTATGGGTACGATATCCCGGGTGATGCGGGCTTCTTTAAGAACACCGCTTGTAGCACGTTTCAGGGTCACAGATACGCTGCTATGCTGCTTACCTTTTAGTATACGGACAATGCGATCTGATGTAATCCCTGTACCTGCAACCAGGCTGTCGCCTACTTTTATTAACTGGTCGCCAATTTCCACACCTGCGCGTGCCGCGGGACCTTCTTCTATTACTGAGATCACCTCTATAGTATCCCGCATTATGGAGAACTCAACGCCTATGCCGGAAAACCCACCTTCAAGGTCGTCATTAACACCCTGTAGGTCTTCGGAGGATATGTATACTGTATGTGGATCGAGGGATTTAAGAATGCCGGAAACAGCATCTTTGTATAGCAGGTTATTATTTACCGTGTCTACATATTTTTGGTTGATGAGGTCTATTATTTCTTCGAGGCGGTCGTTTCGCTGAATAACAGTGCCGATATTGCGTTTGTTACGTAAAGAGTCACGTAAATTAAACCCGAATATCATACCTGCAACTAATACTACTGAAAATAAAAGCGGCGTCCAGACTTTCGATCTGCCCCTTGCCTGTTCATCCATTTTTTAGCAAACTGGGCGCAAAGGTATGGAAAAGAATCGCTACTGCTACTTACCCTTTTCCTCGGCAGGTGCGTCTGTTGCCAGCCTGAAACCAATATCCCACCTGCGGGTCTTAGGATCGAGGTGGCTGCGGTATACAGTGCGGCAAGTGATATCGTCAGTAAAATAAGATCCTCCGCGCAAAACCTTTGTATCACCGGCAGGCGGCCCTTTAGGGTTTATTTCATCGATCGTGTTCTTGTAATAGTCTTCACCGTACCAATCTGCACACCATTCCAACACATTTCCCGACATGTCATAAATGCTCAGCTCATTGGGTTTCTTCTGCCCTATGGGATGAGTTGCGCCATCCGGCTTGCCATACCATGCCACATCCTTAATTTTATTGCTACCGGCATACATGAAATTGCCGGCATATTTCCCGCCCCTGGCAGCATACTCCCATTCTGTTTCAGTAGGAAGGCGGTAGTGTTTATTGGGGAATTTCTCATTAAGCCTTCTTATAAATTCCTGCACATCTTCATAATTCACCATCACAACCGGGCAATCATCACAATCTTTATTCACATAGTTAACCCCATTATAGGCAGGCGGGTAAATACCCATTAACTTACGCCATTGGCCGTTGGTGATATCATACTTCTGAATATAAAAGTTGCTTACGCTAACCCTGTGCAGCGGTCTTTCATTATCATACTCTTTAGCGGTAAACTTGGTATCGTCGCAGCCCATAAAAAAGGAGCCACCTTTTACATATACCATCATGATATTACTAAGATCGGCCTGGCAAAAACCGGGCAGGCTTAATGAGAGAAACGCTAAGAATAATACTGTCTTTTTCATAAAACAAGCTTCGGAAATTGAAAATATCTATTATAAAGTATACTGCGAATGTACAAATTATCAGTGCCGGTTGATATAGCATCGTAATTTTCGCAAAAAAATAACAGACATAGCAGGTTATTTACATGGCAACAATAACATCGAATACAATATAACAAAAGAGCTACCCCTAAGGATAGCTCTTTGACAAAAGTGCGGCAGAGGAGATTCGAACTCCCATGCCCGTTACAGGCGCTACCACCTCAAAGTAGTGCGTCTACCAATTTCGCCACCGCCGCATTGAGGGACGCAAAGATAGTTAAAAAGTCAAAAGGTTAAAAGATTAAATGGTAAATTGTTTAGGAACACTATTCGCAGTATTTACCTTCTCAAAATGATCCTGAAAGTAGTTCCTTTCCCCACTTCGCTCTGTTTTACATATATAGAGCCATGGTGATATTTTTCAATAATGCGCCGGGAAAGGGATAAACCCAGCCCCCACCCTCTTTTTTTAGTGGTAAAGCCTGGAGTGAAAACCTTTTTCACCTGGTGGCCCGGAATTCCTTTGCCTGTATCCTGTACATCTACCCATACCTGCTGGGGAGTATTGGTAACAGTAATATCAATCTTTCCTTTACCATCCATAGCATCAAGGGCGTTGCGGATGAGGTTTTCCATTACCCAGTCAAATAATGGGCCGCTAATGTTTACGGGTACTTCTTTAAGCGGGCTGTGCAATGTTATATTCACCTTGGCAGGTGATCTTCTTTGCATATAAGCTACAATATCTTCGAGCCTTGTCAGGAGATTTTGCTCCTCCAACTGCGGGGCGCTGCCTACTTTGCCAAAACGATCTGCTACCAGTTTCAGCCGGTCAAGGTCTTTCTGCATTTCAGTAACCGCATCGTTATTAGCATCATTTTCACGGAGCAATTCCAGCCATGCTTCTATGGAACTAAGCGGTGTGCCAAGCTGGTGGGCGGTCTCTTTAGATAGCCCTACCCATACCTGGTTTTGCAAATTTCGGTTGGCAGCACTCAGTGCCAATAATACCACTCCCAGAAATAAAATGATTATTGCAAGCTGCACATAGGGAAAATATCTTAATTGTGTGAGCAAATAAGATTCGCCGTAATATATATAATCCGTGCCTGTTCCATAATCGGCAATAATGGGTTTATGCGTCTTTCTGAATTCCTCTAATTTTTCTTCTACTACTTTATGAGGGTTAATGGCACTGAGGGTATCTATATTTTTCGAATCGGTAATTTTCCCTTTGTCGTCAAGGATGATAAGGGGTATTGTAGTATTTTGAGCTATAATATTACTTGCAAAAGCAGTTTCCTGTATATTATTTGACCTAATAAGTGTTTTTAACGCGCCTGCCAGTTCTTCCACTTTTTTCTTTTCCTCCCCGGCAAGTTTCTGCGCCAATTGGCTGGTATAATACAGTGATGCACTTACTATGAGCAGCGCTATAACAGCCAGATATGTTTTCCAATTTAGATATTGACGCATGTTGTTTATTCCCGATTAACGAAGTAACGGTAAAAATATTATGAATTTGAAGGAATTACTATTATTTTTGCCGAGGAAATTTTAACAATTCATGGATATCCAACAAAATAATAACGAAATAGAAATAGACAACCCGCACGATATTGAATATAATAAACCTTCAAAATCGCGCTTTTTATTTCTTTTATCCTTCTTCGGGTTTTTTATATTCGCATGGGCGGGTTGCTACAATCTTTATGAGCATAAGTATCAGAAGAATGATAAAGTAACCGTTCCGGATAATACACTTTACGATCCTAAGTATAAATAGTCATTAGCACATACCCTCTCAGCTATGATCGTATGCCAGAAGGATACAGCCGTTGTAATATTAAGCTACAATGGAACTAAATGGCATGAGTTATTTTTGCCTAAAATCATAGAACAAGCCGATTCCGGCTATGAGGTGATTGTCGTTGATAATGCATCAACTGACGATACCCTGCAATACGTAC
>CAIRZD010000101.1 GCA_903882965.1 uncultured Bacteroidota bacterium | reverse complement strand
TGGTTTCGGTTTTGGTTTTGATTTTGGTTTAGACTTTTCAGTAACGTCAGTAGGGTCTTCTACTGGTGTAATTGGTGGTTTCTTTGCTTTTGATTTTGCTATCGAAACTTTTTTGTTTAAAATTTCCATGCAACTATCAAAATTGGTATTCATGCAGTACTCATCCTCCTTTAGATCTTCATATTGCTCTCCTAACTTGTTATTTAATTCATTTATAACATTCACATCGCAATCATCAATTATGCCTATTTTATAGCTTTTGATATCAGGACATACTTCAAAAAACTTGTTAACTTTTGATAAAAGAAGATGTGATGCATCTTTTAAAAACTTTTCTTCGGTTGATACAAATAGAAAATAACATTTTGTGGTTTTATGTTGATTAGCAAAAACTAATGACATTTATATAATTTCTATAGATAATATTTTTTCTAAAATTTCGACGCATTTAATTAACGTGTTTTGCAAGGTGCATTAAAAACTTTCTTTTCTGCTTAATTGTTTTATGTGCAAGTTTTACACCTTTTCCTTCTTGATCTTTTGCTTTCTTTTCTATTTTTTTCTTTTATTGTATCGTACACTTTGCCAACCAAAGTTCCAGCAGCTGAAGCTAAAATTGGAATAAGAAAGGCAGGAATAAAACCTCCTTTCTGTTCGTAATTTTTATTCTGACGTTTTGCAATTTCACGAAGTTTATGAACTGGATCATTTGCAGTGTCAACAATGTTTATTCTTGGTTTATTTCCAAATCCTGAGTACTTTTTGCTAAATTTATTTCCAAAGTAAGGTATCTTCTCGAGCCATTTTTTTCCTGTTATTGCCGCAGCTGCAAGATCAGCAACTCGTGGATCTTCTAATCTATGCCTTTTAACAGTGTCAATAAATATGTCATCTTCATTATGCACTCTTTTTAGTTGTCTCTTTTTGTTTTCTGGTGTAGGATTACGATAGTAATCATCTGCTATTTGCTCATATTGGATGTCATGCCTTAGTCCAGCTGAATCTATGGAATTTATTGGGGCGAATCTTGCTCTTGGTGTTCGTGTGATTCTATCTAACCTTCTTGCTAAATTTGTTCCAGGCAGGGAACCACCATACTTTCGTATGGTGCTTAGACTGTATCTTGCACGTTCATTGAGGAGTGCTTAGTTCCTCTCCCGTGTGTACCCGTGAAGTCGTTGAAGCGGTTTCTTGAGCTAGCTTATATTCGCTTTTAGAAACTCACCTGCGGATTACCCATTGTTTTATCTCATAACTTTTTACCAACGGGATGTGGAATTACCACAGATCCTCTGTATAATTTCTTATACAGAGTGGTATTATGAGCTTTAGGGACTCCCCGCAAAAAGGTACATATGGCATACCCATTGACTGGTACACCTAGGCAATTAGTTTACCTACGAAATTATATGGTCTACCGTCTGGTCGATTGCCTTCTCTAGCATGTTGTTCACCTGGAAATCTTTCAGCAATACTACTAAGTCCATGTCTCGCCTCGTTTGCCAAATAAGCAGCATTTACAACACCCCGCACAGGAGCTGTTACAACTCTACCAACATTCGCAGCTACATTTCCAATTGCATTTACTGCGTTTCCAGCAACATCTACAATTTGGTCAAATGGAAACATTCCTCCTTGCGTTTCATGATGATCGTAATAACTTCTTTTGCGTATTAATGTTGGCATTATATATTAATATGAGAAAATTATATTAGTCTACCTGTTTTAACATCATATTCATCGATCTCAATCACGGCTGACCAATTTTCATATTGTTGTGTTCCATTGTTACTGTTTAAATCAAGTGGTTGAAGACGTTGATTATACAGTGTAAATGTTATAGAATCTATATCATATTTTGCTAACGGTATTTTTGGCGGATTAATAGGTTCATATTCTATGGTAATAAATGGTGTTGAGTTAATTATAATACTTGCCACAATTGAAGATGTACTACCATTTTTATAAGATCCAGAACAAGCATCACAGGACATCAAAAGACTTGTTGTTGTATTCAAAACTGCTGGATATCCTAAACTGTATTGCGTACCTTCCTCTGCATATGGTCCAACTATTCCTGTAGACATTGGAAACCCTAAGTTGATTTTATATACTGTCTGAATGGTTACAGCTGACTGTCAATGTTGGATCATTAAAAACAATGTATACTGAAGAGTTAGCAACATCACCTTCAATACTAAATATGTACGGTGCATTGTTATTATCATTCGTTT
>CAIRZD010000100.1 GCA_903882965.1 uncultured Bacteroidota bacterium | reverse complement strand
TTGCCCGCCAGCAGGTGGAAAGCGGTGCGCAAATACTTGATATCAACATGGATGATGCCCTGCTCGATGGCGTGCAGGCAATGACCACTTTCGTAAACCTCCTCCAGGCCGAACCCGATATCGCACGCATACCAATCATGCTCGATTCTTCTAAGTTCGCAATAATTGAAGCAGGCCTTAAATGCGTGCAGGGTAAATGCATAGTAAATTCCATATCCATGAAAGAAGGGATAGAGAAATTTATGGAGCAGGCTGAGATCTGCCGCAGCTATGGCGCATCAGTGATCGTTATGGCATTTGATGAAACCGGCCAGGCAGATACTTTACAGAAAAAAGTAGACATTTCTCTGCGGGCATACAAAATACTCACAGAGCAGGTGGGCTTTCATCCTGAAGACATTATTTTCGACCCAAACATTTTCGCAATAGCTACCGGTATAGAAGAACATAATAATTACGGTGTCGACTTTATTGAAGCTACCCGTATTATCAAACAAAAAATGCCGCTTACAAAAGTGAGCGGAGGGGTAAGCAATATATCTTTCTCTTTCCGAGGCAATGATGTCGTGCGTGAAGCCATGCACAGTGTATTCCTCTACCATGCTATCAAAGTCGGCATGGACATGGGCATTGTAAATGCAGGCGCACTGGTAGTCTATGACGAGATAGAACCTGCACTGCGTGAGCTCTGTGAAGATGTAATCCTCAACCGTAACCCCGATGCAACCGAGCGCCTTGTCACTTTTGCCGACACGGTAAAAGCTAAAGACAAACAGGAAAAGAAGGATGACCTCTGGCGCAGCAATTCAGTCGAAGAACGGCTGAAACACGCCCTCGTAAATGGCATCACCGACTTTATCGATGCCGATACCGAAGAAGCAAGGCAAAAATATCCCAAGCCACTCGATGTCATCGAAGGTCCGCTCATGGATGGTATGAATGTAGTAGGTGATCTCTTTGGCAGCGGTAAAATGTTTCTCCCGCAGGTAGTAAAGAGCGCACGCGTGATGAAAAAAAGTGTGGCCTACCTCTTCCCATTCATAGAAGCAGAAAAAGAAGAGCGCCGCCTTGCACATATAAGCGCCGGCACTATTAACGAAGAAACAGCAGGCGCTGCCAAAATACTCATGGCCACTGTAAAAGGTGATGTACATGATATCGGCAAGAATATAGTGGGTGTTGTTTTAGGCTGCAACGGCTACGATGTCATAGACCTAGGAGTAATGGTGCATGCCGATAAAATTCTCGATACAGCTCAAAAAGAAAATGTAGCGCTCATAGGCCTCAGTGGTCTTATTACTCCGTCGCTGGATGAGATGGTGCACGTGGCCAAAGAAATGAAACGCCGAGGCATGACACAACCCCTCCTTATAGGCGGTGCCACTACCAGCCGTATGCACACCGCAGTAAAGATCGCTCCGCAATACGACAACGGCGTAGTCTATGTGCTCGATGCCAGCCGCAGCGTCACCACTGCCGGCAACCTCCTGAATAAAGAACAGAAAGATCAGTTCCTCGAAAATATAAATAAAGAGTACAAACAATTGCAACATGATTTCGAGAACAAAAAATCAACGAAGCAATACATAAAGTTTGAACAGGCGCAGGACAATGCTGCAAAGATCGATTGGGCTACATACATACCCCCAACCCCGGCTTTACTCGGCACAAAAACCTTTGCAGATTACGATCTCTCCGAAATTCGCCGCTACATAGATTGGGGGCCATTCTTCATCGCATGGGAAATGAAAGGCAAATTCCCCGAAATATTAAAAGATCCAAACGTAGGGATAGAAGCTACAAAACTTTATAACGATGCCAACGCACTCCTTGATAAAGTAGTTGCTCAAAAATGGCTCACCGCAAAAGGTGTTTTAGGTTTCTGGGAAGCTCGTAAAATAGCACCCGATACTATTGTGTTAAAAGATCAGCACGGCAACGACCTCGCACACCTCGAGTCATTACGCCAACAAATAAAGAAAGCTGCTAACCAACCAAGTTTCTCTCTTTCCGATTTTATAAAGCCATACACTTTTGGGGGCGAACATGAAATAAAGGATCACATGGGTGCATTTGCAGTAAGCATACATGGCATAGAGCCGCACCTGCAAAAATTCATTGAAGATCACGACGATTATAACAAGATCATGCTACAAGCCCTTGCCGACCGTTTGGCAGAGGCATTTGCAGAGGTCCTCCACAAGCGCGTGAGAACAGAATTCTGGGGATATGCAAAAGATGAAAATATTGAGATACCTGACCTTATAAAAGAAGATTACCGTGGCATCCGCCCTGCCCCCGGCTACCCTGCCTGCCCCGATCACACCGAAAAATGCAAGTTATTTGATCTGCTCAATGCCACCGAAAATGCCGGCATACAGCTTACCGAATCATTGGCTATGTATCCCGGTGCATCCGTTTGTGGCTGGTATTTCAGCCACCCCGAAAGTCACTACTTCGGTATCGGCCATATTGAGAAAGATCAATTACATGACTATGCAAAACGCAAGGGCATAAGTATTGAAGAAGCAACAAAGTGGTTATCACCAATATTGGATTAAGGAAAACTGAAAACCTAAAAGTGGACGAAAAAATAAATTTATATCCGGAACAACAACCTGTCATTAACACGCAGCCTAAATTCCTACAGGCGTTCGCGCATGTCATATCCTATATCACTCACCCGGTATTGTTCCCAATAGTAATGGCTTTTGTACTATACAAGCTCTCCCCAACCGGCTTTGTGGGTGCTACACCAAAACAACTTGGTATGTGGTTCCTGAGTATTGCCATTACCGCGGTATTCTTCCCGCTATTCAGCATACTACTTATGAAGCCGCTTGGTTTTATTAACAGCTATCATATGCCTACCGCCAAAGAGCGTACTATTCCTTTGATGACTATCATGATATTTTATTTTTGGGTAAGCCATGTATTTAATAGCATGGGCATTGCTACCGTGCTTAACCCTAACCCCGGGCCTGTGCCTCCACTCATTTACAAAGTATTTTTACTTGGTAATTTCTGGGGCATCATCGCCCTCTTTATGATAAATATTTTTACCAAAATAAGTATGCATACTGCGGCCGCAGGTGGCATGATAGGTATAATCATCGTGCTCATGATCATCAGCCCCGCAAATATGACCGTACCGCTCCTGGTTTCCATAATTATCGCCGGCATCATCGGCACCGCCCGCATGATCCTTGGTGCCCACCAGCGTGGCGATATCTGGCTTGGATATATTATAGGTATACTGGCGCAGTTAAGTGCCTATGTCTATATGAAACCCTAACCTCAGAAGCTTACGGTTATAGAGTGATCACTGTATCATGCCTGAATATTGAGGGGAAGCCCCTTTAGGGGTTTGGGGTTTTACCTCAATCCAAAATCTATCCGGTAATAAAATATAGGAAGGAAACCTAGCTGGTAAGTATAATAAAATGGATCCTTACTTCCCGACTGGCTAAGCCCATAACTGTATGTTTCAGAAAGTATATTTTTTGTGTTGAAAACATTTACCAGGTCCAGCCCCACTTCATGCGTTAACTTTTTCCCGTTTATTCTTACGCCAAGCTTCACATCCGCCCTGAAGTAAGGCTTAAAGTGCATCGTGTTCCTTTCACTATCTATTACCACTATATCCCCCAGCCGGTTTGACGCAGCAGTATCAACAGGTGAATACAACTGTCCGCCTATGAAGGTCACTTTGGCACCGGTGATCAAAGTACTGTTCCTGCCAAGCTTTCGCTCATACCCGCCAAGCAGGTTCAGTGCGTAATGTGTGTCATAATCTGTATTACGGTACACCCCATCACTGCCCTTCGCTTGCGAATTAAACAACGATCCCGTAAATAATAAATAATATCCGTGATCAAACGATTTTTCCAGTGTCAGCTCCAGCCCGTAATTATACCCCGTACCTGTATTCTGTAATTGCCCCGGAAAATCACGCGAATACCCGGTCCCTTGGTCCAGCGCTGAGTAAGATGAACCCACCCTCGTTTCTATTGGTACGTTAAATAAATATTGGTAGTACGTTTCGATATGCATACCCAGGTGTGTCGCAAGTGTTTTGTCATATCCCAATACCAAATGTTGGCTCCGTATAAACCCTGCATTATAATTCAGCAGCGCTCCCGTTCCGGTATCCTTTGCAAAATACTGGTACAATGGCAACATCTCGCTGTGCAGGCCATAACCAAACGTCACAACATCATAATCCGTAATGATCATCTTCATGCCAAGGCGTGGCTCTACAGATTGTGCTTTGTTATGTGTAAGGTATTGCCCGTGCAGGCCCGCAGTGAAAGTTACTGCTTCCGACAGTCTGTATTTATATTCTGCATAAGCCTGTATAAGATCTGTGTATCCATTGAAGTTCTCACGTGTTTGCCAGCTCTCACGTGTTGGCGGATACTGCCTGCTGCTGTCAAGAAGGTTCAGGCTATACAAATTATTGATCACCCCCACCTTTATTGTTTGTCTCGAAGATATTTTTTTGGTAAAATTCCAATGCGCCACTGTGGTTTTTGTCAGGAAACTATACCCTAGTATAGGTTTCAAAGAATCTACATCATTGGTAACAGGGTCACGAAATACATAATTATGATGCGCAAATACATCATTGCCGGTCTCTGCTATCGTAAGCTTAGTATAGGTGTCAGGGTTTATAATATGGCTGTAGGTCACACCTACTACCCCTGTGTTAGAAGTAAAGTATTGATCCCTGTCCGATTCCCCATATAGCTGCTGCAGGTTTTGCTGCGAAAGAGTACTTACTACAAGATTTATATTACTCAGCCCGCCAATCCCGAAAACAGACACAGTAGATCTTTTACTTATTGGGTAATTAAGTTTAAAGGTAAGGTCCTGGTAATTCGGTATTGAAGTGGTGCCTATATTTATATTCAATGATTGAAACAACTGGAGGGAAGAATACCTGTAAGCAATAAGAAACGATGAACCGTTTTCTCGTGATATTGGCCCTTCTGCGGCGATCTCCGTTCCCAATAACCCGATTTGCCCGGTAAATTCATACTTGTCATTATTACCATTCCTCAGCCGTACATCAAACACACCCGCCACAGCATCGCCATATTCAGCCGGGAAAGCCCCCATAAAAAAATCACTGTTTGCAAGCGTCTTGCTGTTAAGCATACTCACTGGGCCACCAGTAGTACCCGGAATATCAAAATGGTTTGGGTTAGGTATATCCACACCCTCTAGCCGCCACAGCACACCCTGCGGGCTATTACCCCGCACTATAATGTCATTTCTCGAATCATCACCTCCCTGTGTTCCTGCAAAGTTCGATGCCATGCGCGCCGGGTCTGCCCTGCTTCCTGCATATCGTTCCGTTTCCTGCACATCAAAGGTCTTCGTGCTCACCAGTGCCATATCATTTATATGGTCGCGCTTATGCGTCACTATCACCTCTCCCATCGTGGTCACAGATTCCTCCATCTCTATTTCAAGCACAGTTTCTTTGGCAGATATTACAAGCACATCCGTCAGCGTCACGGATTTATATCCCATAAGGTTTATAGACAGCGTATGCTTGCCCGTACTTACATTTTCTATCACAAAATCACCGTTATTATCCGTAGCTGCTCCCACAGGGGTAGAGAAATCCGTCAGCCCCACTATCGCTCCCAACAATGGCGATTTAGAATCTTTATCTATTATACGCCCCCTTACAGTCTGCAATCGTTGTGCAATGCATAATGCCGGAGCCAGTAACAACAATAAGAGAAGGGATCTGTACATAATATCTCTGTTATTGGGTAGAAAGATAATAAATATTTTATTGGTCTCCCTCACCCTTTTCCCGGATGGCTCTGCCGCTATGTATTGATCCGCTTGTAATTTTTTCGATGTTACCACGCAACTCCTATATTTATAGTACCGCCAGTATATTTATTGCATCAATTTTAGCCCTGTGTACCTTTTCGGTATACTGACGGCCAAAAATTGATGCATGAAGCATATGTAGCCTCGGGGCGCCATCTACAAAATAGGTGTATACACTTCCACCCCTCACACTTCCATGCCACCTAACTTTATTCCCAGAATCGAAAATGAACAATGCCACCAAAAGAAAAAATGTTCAACAAAATGCAAAGCAAAAAAAAATCCGATGCTGCAACGCTCATCTCATCCTCTGCTTACCCTAAACATCCCGAAAGGCAGCAGATTATATTATAAATTAAATTAATTTAAAATTCAACATGAAATCAACACCAATTTTCAAACAATAAACACATTTACTATAACCTAAAAAAACAACATTGAAATATCACACGAAATATCACAAACGAGATAAAACAGGACATTTTCGGGACATTTTATGGAAATCGAAAAAATAATAAAATGATACCAAAACTGAACGCCGGAAAATCAGTATTTTTAATAATGAAACGCACCCTTCTGCTCATGCTTTTATGTGCTCTTGCTTTTACCGGCAACTGCCAGCAGGGATGGGTATATAATGGCAATTTTAACTTCGGCTGCAACTATACTTTAAACTACAGCCGCGGCAGTACTGCATTTCCAGGCCTCAAAATATTCTGCGGCTTCTCTGCCAATGGTGTTTATAAAAGCCACTTCATCCTTAATTATGGCCCTTCTCTGTCATTCTATACAAAATCGATCGGTGCAAATTTAAACCCTCTCATCTCCGATGTGCAGATAGATCTTGTCAATTCGTTTTCCTTCGGCGCCGGCGCTAGTGATCTCCCCTATTTCAAATTCTTCCGCACACTCGATAACGCCTCCTATTATAATGTCATACTGAATAAAGATTATGCAGCGCTGCTTACCAGTAATTTTATTCTCAACAACCACGGCCGCAATCAGGTGAATGGTGCCATAACATTATCATCCCCCTACGTCACATTCAACTATTACAACGATGGTGGCGCACCATTTTACCGCATACCCATCGCAGATAACCTCGACCGTTACTGGACAGGTGGTTTCGCGTTTTTTGTACATAACACCACTAATTATAGACAAACCTACAACAGCGTAGAATTTTGCTTCGACCAGTTCACCGGCTATAGTCCATTGCTATTTGAAGCGTGTAATATGCTGGGCATCTATATTCCCAACTACAACCTGCAATACGATGAAAGTAGTCATGGTCCAAAACCTACCAACTACAACACCTCCATGTTTGATCTCAAAGTATTTCTCGCCAGGGGGTATGGTATAGATGTTGGTGCTATGGGATCTTTGAAAGATGTTAACAGCAGAAAGAAAAAAGAAATTTATTACAGCTTGCAGGATATCATACATATCAAGGGCGGTTTTTCACTGCATCCTAATAATGATAACCAGCACTTTTTTATAGGTGGTGTGTACGAAAATTTTAACAATGTCACTATTAAATAAAATATTGCTGCTGCTAATGATGAGCGTCTTATACGGATGCTCACCGAGAACTATTGCGTTCAACACAAACAATTTCAGCACCGCCTCTTTCTACCAGGCATTACCCACCATCTTAAATAAAAATATTCAGCTCGACTCCGTACGCATATACGAAACCACCTTCGAAGAAAAACCCTATGAAGGGTATTATGTCATCGACTACTCTGAAGTAAATGCAAAAAATGACAAGAACATTCTTCACTACAAGCAATTCAAAGGCTACTACCAGAAGCTTTATCTCCTAAAATTGGTTACATACCCCAAAGACTCAATTACCATATATTTTTCCCTCAAGTACAATGTCTTTGACCAATGCATAGGCTTTGGTCCCACATACATCGGTGCTATGGATGAAAACAGGAAACTTATCTTTTTTAATGCAGAACTATACACCCGCAACAAAAAGAATAACTACAGCCTGAAAAAAAGCCGATTGCCACTGTCTTTATATATGAATGCCAGCGAGCTCACACCCGGTGCTACTATTAATATTGATAAAATGATCGTTGAAAAATCATTTGAAATTGGCAATAATGTGGTGATAGATATCCCCCGCATTTTCCATGATTCCGCCGCGTTAAAATTCGACTATGTAGAAACGAAGAAAATTAATTAGTCTGTGATCAGAGCGGCACATTAAATTCCTGCATCCATATATTTACAGAGATACTCCTCCATATTTGCAAAGCATCCGGTATAGTCAATGTTTTTGAGGATAATTTAGCCAGTAATGTTTTCACATTTTCTTCTTTTAATATGCGCCTGTTATGCATTTGTTCAGCCACCCATTTTTCATCCTTGGTGAGCGCATCTATAAGCGGGGTGAAGAAGCCTATTTTATCCGTACGGTTATAAATAATATCCGGCAAATATTGCTTGCATGATTCACGTAAAATATATTTCCGCAAACCATGTTTTAGAAAATCTTCTGGCCTTATCGTTGCTACATATTCCGCTATCCGGTGATCCAGGAAAGGCATACGGCCTTCTATACTACAGGCCATACCATTCCGGTCATCATAATGTACCAGGTGCGGAAGATGTACTCCAAAGATCGATTCGCGCCAAACATCATAAAAAGTGCCGGAATTAGAAAGAGATACAAGGCTGTTATCTACACCTTGCAGCAATTGTGGATCTATTATATCTCTTCGGTTAATTCTCGACCGCTCTCTCAGTTTTGTTTCAGTGGCGGGAGAAAGCGATTTTAGTAATGTTCGCAGCATATAAGTCTTGCCCATTTTCATTGCTTTCAGGTTATCATAGAATTTCCTGAATTGCATTGATTTGAATTGCTGCAACAATATCGCCTGCGCCATATTGTTATACCCGAAAAATAGTTCATCTGCTCCCTGACCGTTCAGTATCACTTTTATCCCTGCCTCAGCAGCCATATTCATTAGGAAACCATGTGCCATTATAGACGGGTCTCCAAAAGGTTCTTCCTGTATACTTATGTATTTGCCAAGGTCCTTTTGTATAGAAAGCTCATTCAGATTTTTATTATGAACTATGAAATTACTCTTCCCGAATTTACTAATAACCGCATCCACATACTTCGTCTCATCATATTTGCTGTTTGGCGACTGTGCAGTAAATAGATGTATCTCCTTATCATAGTATGTAGATAGTATGCCAGCAATTATAGACGAATCTATCCCTCCTGATAAAGTAATACCTATCGGCACATCTGCCAGTGTTTGGGATAACACCCCTTCCACGATGCGGTCATGAAGCCCCTTCTGCACATTTTTATCAAATGGCACTTTGTCTTTGGCATTTATATCTGGTAGGCCCCAATATATTTTATAACCTGCTTCTTCATCACTATGGCTTAACCATGCATAACTGCCCTCCGGGAAATGTTTGATGTCCTTAAAAAAAGTATGAGTGCCTAAATGCCCGTAGTTACCCAAAGCAAGAAATTCAGCCATTTCAGTAGCGTCAAATTCCGGATGCTCATTTTCGTTGAGCAATGGTTTGCACTCACTTGCTATGAGCCACGATTTCCCTACCCTCCTTATATATACCGGCTTTTGCCCGTAGCGGTCCCTGCTGATGAATATCTTCTTTTCCTCCTTGTCCCATATAATGAGCGCCCACATACCCACCATCTCCTGCAGCATCTTTTCTTTCTGTAATCTAAAAAGCTCAATGATGGTTTCTGTATCAGAGTGGCCTCTGAATGAATGCCCCGACAGATACCGTTTCCTCAGATCAAGATGGTTATATATCTCTCCGTTAAAAATAATACAATACCTACCACACGATGAATCCATCGGCTGGTGGCCCAATGCAGATAGCTCCAGGATAGATAAACGGCGATGCAGCAGTGTTACATGCTCATCATTATAAATACCACTGTCATCAGGCCCCCTGTGCTGCAAAATGGAGCCCGCCCTTCTACCAAACTTTAAACCCTCCTCTTTATTATTGCCTAAGTAACAAGCTATCCCACACATCTTAAAAATTAAAAAAAGTTAAAAGTATAAAGCCAAAATGGCCCCGA
>CAIRZD010000099.1 GCA_903882965.1 uncultured Bacteroidota bacterium | reverse complement strand
TAGACCGTCCCGCTGATGCGGGACGGTCTATTTTTGTAATACGGTTGTCATGCAGGCAAGGAAGTTGCAAATCCCGACCCTTCGGGGGATCTTACGAAATGCGGGAAATTCCCCCTTTAGCGTTAGCCATGTGCCAGTGAAGGGGGCAAGGGGGATGTAATTTTTTGCACCTAGCACCATTGCTACTATCACCACCAGTGGCGTTGGCACCATTCATCGTGCTGTTCTTTACTGTACATTATCACATTTGCGCAGCCATTTTCTCCACAACCCCGTTACTTTCAGCTTTCCCTCCGCTTTTCCGCAGTGCTTCTATGATCATATCTGCATCAAATATCTCCTCCTCATTATTATACGGGAATTCCGTTACCTGCCCCATTATATTATACTGGCTGAATACCGAATTCCTGTATTCAGGTTGTAGTGTGGGCGCATTGGCTATGATATTGGTATGCATTTCATACCCAAACTGCTCCGGCACATTAGCCACCCAGCACACCACCGATGGCTTGCCCAGCGCTGCTGCCGCATGCTGCGCAAAGCTGTCTATAAAAAGCCGCTTCTCACTCATCAGTATCAGCACCGCCAGCGCTCTGAACTCCGCCGTTACAGGATAAGTGTTTTGCAGTTGCAACTGGTCTTGCCTCCGTATATGCACCACATTATAAGCCCCTGCAAATGCATTCACTACCTTTTGTGCAGTAGCCATAGGCAGGTCACGTGGCCATGAGTATTTATCAGTTTGGTTCGGCACCCCGCCATTGCTTTGCACAGCCAGTATAGGCTTAGGCGATTCAAACATTTTTCCAAAAGATGTTTTTTCTTTCGAGGTAAGAAACAGTTCCGGCAGTTCCCCATTATAGGCTATGCCCAGCATTTCGCACCATACCTTTATCAGGTGGCTCCGTTGGTATATAAAGTCCGTTTCGTGGTAAGGGTCATGCAGAAAGAACAGTGTGTCTTGTCCCTGCACATGCTGCGGATAAAAATAATTAAGGTTATTAAATGTCAGCGACATGCTCACATTGGGGTTGGGCGCAAACACCTCCGGGTAGCCCGATAGTACTATTAGCTCTGCTTTAGGGTACTGTGTCTTTATAGCCCTGCATACCGCCGTAGCCGCCACACTCTTACCTATCCCACCCGAAACCTGGAAGATTATTTTCATAAGATTTATAGTTTTATTGTTTAATGATCTTCATTACAGTTTTCCCACCCTGCCCATCGGTGACCTCAAGCAAATATATCCCCACAACGAATGCTTCCATGGAAATATTATTATTGCCTTGCTGTAAAACACCTTGCTGCAAAATAGAACCCACAATGCTCAACAATCGGTACTTAGCAGTCCCCTCTCCTTGGGAGAGGGTTAGGGTGAGGCTATTCTTCACGGGATTAGGGTACACCGATAGCCCCTCTCCTTTGGAGAGGATGGGAGAGGCCTCCGTATTCACATTCACCACCCACCCACTCGATGTAGTACTATCCCAGCACCCATACCCCGTAGGTACCACCTTCGCAGTTATAGTATCTATCCCAGCCATTTTGGTATAAGTTACATATGGCACAGTCGTTGTAGTAAATTCTATCCCATGGTCCATCCAGTATATTTCATAGCTGCTCCCTGCATTGGTTACGGTAGCATTTACGGTTACTGTACTTCCTGTAGGCTCGCTTGCTATACCCGAGAGAGAGATGGTCGGTATAGTTAATATTGGTGTCATGGTTACTTTGCGAACACGAAAATTGCCATTATCATTAATAAACAGATTACCGCAAACATCAAAAGCAATGCCTCTCGGCTCGTATAACTCCGCAGTATCAGCCATCATTCCATCGCCATTATAACCCCCAAATCCTGTACCAGCTACATGATGAATAATTCCTGCAGTATCTATTTTGCGAATAACACTATAGCCACTTTTATCACTAAGAAATAATTCCCCTTGTGCATTAATTGCTATACAATCTATAGCACCCAATGACGCCGAATCTGCGGACTCGCCATCGCCAGTATCCCCTGTAATACCGTTACCTGCAATTCTATGAATGATTCCTGTAATGGCATCAATTTTAAATATTGAATCTATTTCCGATACATACAAGTTGCCTGATTTATCAATACATATATCTGCCAAATTTGTCATTGTTGTGGTATCTGCAAGCTCACCATCCACACTTATCCCACTAACGCCACTACCTGCATAAGGGTGAATAATTCCTGCAGTATCTATTTTTCGTATTCTGTAATTCCCCTGATCAGCTATATATAAATTACCCGCAGTATCAAAACAAATACCTGTTGGCGAGTGTAATTCAGCAGCTATTGCAGGGCCACCATCTCCACCATAAGCTGCGGTGCCATTTCCTGCAAAGGTATAGATAATGCCGGTCGCCATATTTATTTTTCTGATGCGGTTATTAAGTACATCTGAGAAATAAAGATTCCCATTTTTATCAAAAGCAATGAAGTATGGAGTATTTAACTCGGCAGAAATAGCTAACCCGCTATCTCCACTATAACCAGCTGTGCCTGTACCTGCAATTGTATACATTACACCTGTAGTTGTCACTTTACGAATTCTATTAAATCCGGGGCCATTCAAAGTAAAGTAATAATTACCTGTATCATCAAAAGTTAAACCTGTTAAAGCACCACCGATTTTTGTTGACGTAGCCGCAACTCCATCGAGACCGTACCCAGCAATACCATTCCCGGCAACAGTACTAATAATACCTGTTTGAGCATTCAAGCTAACAGGTAAAATACAAAATAAAAAAAACACGATTCTGTTCACAATAGAGTAGTTTTATCTTATGCTATAAATAGGATACAACAAGATGGATTAAGATTACCAACACAATCCCAATAAACTTGTTTTGGCACAGTCCCAATACCTCCGGGTAACGATGGTATTCCATTTGCCCAAAGCCCATTAATGTGTGTCGTATCAGGAAGCACAGCAGTAATACTACTACCTAAAATAAACACATTCGAATTTCCACCATCACTATTCCCACTCCCTCCAAGTATAGATGAGCAAGACCCCGATACCATATTCCCATTACCACTAAATATAGATGAGTGGTTAGTGCCTGCGCATATACAGTTAGCTTGTCCACCGCCTATCACACCGTAAGTTGTAGCTGCACCTGAATTTGAACCATCAATATTGTTACAACAACCACCGCCAATAACTCCAAATATAGACCCCAAGCCAGTACCAGGTGACGTTTCTCCAATTGTATTTAGCTGCCCGCCACCAATAAAGCTGCAATGTGAGAATTGATTTATTACATTGCTTTTCCCACCTCCTATAAATAAATTATCACAACTATCCGAAACTTTTTTGCCTGAATAGCGGCCATACCTTTGGTTAAGAACGACCAAAACACAAAAATAT
>CAIRZD010000098.1 GCA_903882965.1 uncultured Bacteroidota bacterium | reverse complement strand
ATTCCCTTTCCCTAATTCATATTATAAGGTTTCAAAATCCAAACTCCTTCTTATTCAGTGTTTATAAAACTAATTTCATCTGCCATAACATCCAACCTATAATTTAATATATTTTTCCTACCTATAATTAACTGGGAAAAAACAGCTTGAATTAAAATTTTAATCAACATTCACTTCTTCAAATTCTTTAAGAGTCTTTATAAGCCCTAATTTAGATGTAAAAACATTTATATTAGGGATATGATTAACCTTTCTATAAAACAAACAAAATTACAATTTACTCCCCTGATTTAAAGCTAAAAAAATCAACCTCGCTTGCTGTTTACACCCATTTGAAATAAAATTTATTCGAAAATGATTTATTCTACTCCAAAATTACCCATTTTCTTCCATTAAAAAAATTTATTTACTCAGAAATAAATAATTATCTGATAAATTTATCATTATTCCCTTTTCCAATAAAAACTCCCTAAGGAATCATCTCCTTTAATTGCGGTTTTTTCTCCACAATATTGCTCTAATTCACATTTTCATTTCCAACCTCGTTTTCCAATTCACCATCAAAACCTTCCAAATCCTGCTTTCCTTCCAACATGTCCGGTTTCGCAAAAATGGAGTAAAGATATGACCTAAAACCACAAACCTATAAAAGGTGCCTCTCCTTTATTTATTCGTCAGTATGATATACATCTGTAATAATACCGTTGTCGTGCATTAAAACGTAGTGAGCGTTATATTCTGACAAGTAATTTTTTAAATAGTACTCTTTGCTTGAAAATTCTTTACTTTTTATAAAATGCCGTGTGCATAAGCCACCTAACTGAGGGTTGCTGGTAGATTGAATATCTCTATTAAATAATTGATATCTGGAAATGTAATAATCAATTGCTCTTTCAATTTGCCATGATAACTTTTTTAAGGTAATTAAAGTATCGGAGGATATCAATGAATCATATTTCTTCAGATGGTTAAGATGAAGTTCTTGTTTCTCAAAATTGTACAGATCTACTAAAGCCTGTACACTATCATCAGGTATATCACATTGGCTGTTCAGGTATACTCTTACACTGTCTATTTTATGTTTGTAATAAATTTGCTTATGTTCTGTGTCGAAGTTCTTTAGAAGATGAATATCCATCTCCTCAGTCAAGCATGTAAGATTAGTTCCAACTAAATGGAAAGAGAATAATTTATGATGGCAACTGGTATCCTGTAAATAATATTTAGACCATAAATTTTTTATAATTTGAAATTCGTCATCACAATATAATTTGATGGTATCATTATTATAATATTTTGCCTCTTGTAATGCTTGATCATCAAATTTGGTTCTATCGACACCACTTAAACAAGTAACCAGATATGGTACTTCTACTTTATAATATCCCTGTTTATCAGTAACAAAAAAACAAAAATATCTTTTACCGGTAACTAACAAAACTTCTTTGGATTGCAATGGCTTGCCATCGGCACCATAAAGCCTTCCTGTCAGAAAATAACCTTCTTCGCTATAATCTGCCCTGCAGAAAATTGGAATGAAGAATAATATGGTAAAAAAAAACTTCATCGTATATTATGTAAAATACAACATCATTTTGATTAATTTCACAATCGATGAATTATGAACATCATATTGCATACTGCCTTGATCTCGCCCAACGTGCCAAAGGCCATACTGCACCTAACCCTATGGTTGGAGCGGTATTGATACATAATGACCGTGTAATAGGGGAGGGGTGGCATCATTATTACGGGGCAGACCATGCAGAGGTAAATTGCCTGAAAAATGTTGCGGCGGCCGATAAACACCTTATCCCGGAAGGCACCATGTTCGTAAACCTGGAGCCATGCGCCCACTACGGCATAACTCCGCCATGTGCCAATCGTTTGGTACAGGAAAAGATAAAGCGAGTAGTAATCGCAAATAGTGATCCTTTTGAGCAGGTAAATGGAAGAGGTATAGATATATTAAATGATGGCGGAATTAGCGTGGAAACCTGTGTTTTGGAAAAAGAAGGGTTGTGGGTCAATAGGCGTTTTTTTTGTTTTCATAAACAAAAACGGCCTTATATTATATTAAAATGGGCACAGACAAAAGACAGTTATATAGCCCCAGCAGACAGGAGCCGGCTACAAATAACTAATACAGACAGTCAAAAGTTGGTGCATAAATGGCGCACTGAAGAGGCCGCAATAATGGTAGGCGCCACCACTGCATTGATGGATAATCCCCAGCTTACATCCCGCCTTTACGAGGGCCGGCAACCATTGCGCATTGTGCTGGACAGATCGTTGAAATTACCTGTAACATATCACCTGCTTGATGGTACTGCGCCTACCTGGATCATTAATGAGCAAAAAGAAATTCTGCACGGCAATGTTCATTCGGTAAAACTGCCATTTGATGATGCGCTGTTGCCGTCATTATTACATAAGCTTTATGAGGCAAGGATTTTGTCGGTTATTGTAGAAGGTGGGGCGGCACTGTTAAATAGTTTCATCTCGGCAGGATTATGGGATGAAGCAAGGGTATTCACCGGGGATATATTTTTGAAAGAAGGTATACATGCGCCTGTTTTACTGGATGAAATAGCAGGGTTTACCAGGGGTATCGATAACGATCAGTTGCAGGTTTTTGTAAATAAAAAGAGTCATTACCCATACGTTAATGGAATGGAATTATAACTACGCATGTTTTATCTCATAGCTACTATTTTATTGAATGTTGTTATTTCTGTGGTCTTTAAACTATTCCCGAAATATAATATAAATGCTTTACAGGCCATCGTTGCCAATTATTTTGTTTGTGTTATTACGGGATGCGTTTCTACTGGCCATATACCATTTACCATGGCCGCAATGCACGTGGACTGGCTACCCTGGGCTATTATTATGGGAGTCTCCTTTATTTGTATTTTCAATTTACTGGCCTACAGCACCCGGGTAGATGGGATTACTACTACTATTATAGCAAGTAAGCTATCATTGGTTATACCGGTAATATTTTCGCTGCTCGTGTATAAAGAGCATGCTACCATCGCAAAAATTGCCGGCGTGCTGCTGGCTTTCCCGGCAGTATACCTTACTACCCGTGTGGAGGGGGATAACCATAAACCGCAAAGCCTCTTATGGCCTGCGTTAATATTTGTAGGCGGAGGTTTTTTAGACACGGTAACGAATTATGTACAGCTTCATTTTCTCAGCACTACCGATTCGCAGGCGGCATATACCATATTTGTTTTTGCCACTGCTGCCACTACAGGTGCCATTGTTATTATGGTATTGCTGATAATGAAAAGAATAACACTGCAATGGCGCAACCTAGTTGCCGGCATATTGATAGGCGTGCCGAATTATTTTTCAATCTATTATTTCATACGCGCACTCAATAGTAATTTCCTGGAAAGCTCAGCATCAATTCCTGTTTTGAACATTGGGATTCTTGCAGCTTCGGCGCTTACAGCTATTATAATATTTAAAGAACATGTAAATGTTTTACGGATCATTGGTATGGTTACCTCCGTGGTTGCGATTTTGCTTATAGCTTTTGGAAATAAATAATGGCCGATATAAATAAATACATAACTATAGCAGCCCAAGGTACCGGCGACTTCAGGGACAGAGGCAGTAAATTTCTGGCTTATTCTTATTATGTAGCATCGGTTGCGGATGTGAAAGAAAAAATACAGGCTTTAAAGAAAGAGCACCCTAAAGCTGCTCATCATTGTTATGCTTACCGCATTGGTACAGATGGAACACAATATCGTTCAAACGATGATGGAGAACCATCAGGTAGTGCCGGTAAGCCTATTCTGGGGCAGATAGATAGTATGGGGCTTGTGAATGTGGTGGTAATAGTGGTAAGGTATTTTGGTGGCAGTTTATTAGGAGTGCCCGGACTGATAAACGCATATAAAACAGCCGCCGTGCAATCATTGGAAGCAGTGTCTAAGACAGAGAAATGGATCGAAAGCCTTTTTGAGGTTAACTTTGATTACCCTGCAATGGGCGAAGTGATATACTTACTGAAACAGGCTGAGGCGACTATTTATAAGCAAGATTTGCAATTGTTTTGCACTATAAAAGCAGGCATTCCCCGGCATCAAAGTAACACATATTGTGCAAAGACTTTCGGAAATTCGCGGGGTTACGGCTAAAGCTTTAAAAGAAGAAACTTAAAACTAATCATTGTTATCAGCTGAAAAAAATACTAAAGCCATTAAGCAAGAGGCCATTCGTCTCGGATTTAATACTTGCGGCATAGCAAAAGCGGTGCAACTGGATGATGATGCTGTAAGGCTGGAGCAATGGCTGAAGAAAGGCCATAACAGCGGTATGCAGTATATGGAACGCTATTTCGACCTCCGTATTGATCCACGAAAACTCGTGCCAGGTGCAAAATCTGTTATTACGTTGTTGCTCAATTATTTTCCTGTGCAACAGCAACAACCTCTTGCTCCCAAAATTGCAACATATGCATATGGAACAGACTATCATTATGTAATAAAAGATAAGCTGAACCAGTTACTGCAATTTATAACTGATAATATCGGTGTGGTAGATGGGCGTGGGTTTGTAGATAGTGCTCCGGTGCTTGAACGTAGTTGGGCTGTGCGTAGCGGACTTGGGTGGGTAGGAAAGAATGGTAACCTCCTTACAAAACATTCCGGTTCTTTTTTCTTTATCGCTACACTTATTACGGATCTTAACCTGGTTGCTGATGCGCCCTTTGTTACAGATCATTGCGGCACTTGCACACGCTGCATTGACGCTTGCCCCACGCAAGCTATTGTATCGCCAACTGAGATAGATGCCGGGAAATGCATTTCTTATTTAACCATAGAACTGAAAGACGCGCTTATTCCAACTGAGTTTCATGAAAAAATGGAGGGCTGGTTATTTGGTTGTGATATATGCCAGGATGTATGCCCATGGAACCGGTTTTCAAAACCCAATACGGAGCCAGCATTCACACCTATTCCGGAGATACTGAATCTCTCGCTGAAAGAATGGGAAACAATGACCGAAGAAATGTTCAATAAAACTTTTAAAAATTCTCCATTGAAAAGAACAAAATGGAAGGGGATACAACGAAATGTTAAAGCAATAAACAAAATATGAATTGGCATAATTTTGGTGTGGAGTTTATTATTGTTTAAATGTTTGTTATGAAAAAAATAATTTGTGCTTTGATTTTGCTTATTTCCGTGCCTGCATTTGTTTCTGCTCAGACATGGAAAGTTTATAGTTCAGAGATTTCTTTTCAGATCAAAAATGCGGGGTTAACTGTGACCGGCAGATTTAGCGGACTTAAAGCCGATCTCATTTTTAATCCTGCCGATTTGGCTAAAAGCGCTTTATCAGCGTCAGTAGAAGTAGCTACTATAAAAACGGGTATTGATAAAAGAGATAAAGACTTGATGGCGGAGAAATATTTTAATGCTAATAAATATAAATTGATAGAAGTAAAGTCTACAAAACTTTTCAAAAAGGGGTCACAATATTCGGGCATGTTTAATGTTATTATAAAGGGAGTAACAAAGCAGGTAGAAATACCTTTTGAGTTTACCAATTCCGGTAACGAGGCTACTTTCAAAGGTAGTTTTCAGATCAATCGCAGGGATTTTGGAGTAGGGGGTAGCAGTATGATGATGAGCGACAACCTGACTGTAAATATTCTGGTGAAGGCAAAAAGTTAAGTGGTATATTTTATTATCTTTTTTGAGCATTGATCTTGTGTTCGTGTAATTTTGTGTTTAATATTATCAATTTTGTTTTTTGCTTTTGAGGTTTTTGAATTTGGATTTTCTTGACCATATCCAGTATTTCTTTCTTTCCTTTTTTTAATTTTGCTGCATCTTTTTTAGTGATCTTTTTTATTTCATTTATCTCTGCCAGTTCTGTTTCCGGAGAGGAGAAAGAGGCTAGATGCTCCAGTTGTACCCGGTCGTCATTATAATCTCCTATGGCGGTTGCAATATCTTCTAACTGTGCCAGTGGGGTATGCTTTAGTTTTTTATATGCAGGTTTCCATTCTTTTTGTGCAAGCTTAGCGGTGTAGATGATATCCTTGGCCTGCTTGCGTATGTTGTGTATCTGTGCGCTTGTGCAAGGCCTGGTATTGCTTAGTGTTTTCATGCCGGTGATCTTCATATTATAAAATGCGGCAAGAGCATCAGGAGAAAGTGTTTCGTATTCATATCCGGCCAGGCGTTTTTTTATCTTGCGGAATATTTTTTCGGAATAGTGGCGATCCCATTCTTTTTTCTGGCGTTTAATATCATTATTCAGTTTGCCTGAGTATATGGGTAGGGATGTATTATTTGCTGCTAAATTTTCCAGCTCCAGTTGTGCATCGCGTATGGCACCGGCTATATGGTAAAGGCGTTTGAATTTTCCGGGCAGCTTAGGCCCAGGTTCATTATATGCTGTGCGGAGCAGGCGCAGGAATGAGCGAATGGATTTTACTGCAATCCTGAATTCATGTATAGTGGCTTTGTCAAGGTCGTTATTTAATTTGTTGCCGAGCTTTTTTAGTTCCTTAATTTTGCCGCTTATTATTTCTTTGATCTTATCGGGCTTCATGGTGCACTAAGTTATAAGGAGCATATTAATGTAAAGTTAAGGTTTGGGTGATAGGTATTTTGGTGATGCTGATCATCTTGTAATGTGTTTATAGTTTGTTTTCAAAAATGCCTAAAAATGCCTCAAAATGTCACACTTTATCTCATTTCTGTCGCGGTGGAGATTTTTCCGTTTTTTCAATTTTTATGGTTTAATTTTTTTTCATTGGGTTACAATTTTTTATTTTTCCTGTTCTTCCTCTTTTGTACCGAATTTTTCAATTCCGTAATAAGGCCGTGTGGTAATGTACTTATTTAGCAGTTTCCTTCGGTGGTTGAAAGAGAAAAGCTAAGGAATACAAGTGTAAAATTAGGGTAGGTAAATGACAAGGCACCGGGAGTGTATACACCTTTTTTTGACCTCTCCCGGCCTCTCCCCTTCGGCATGCTCAGGGTAAACTGCAGAGAGGTGAGGACGAATGAGCGCAATGTTATTAGTGTTGATCTAATGTTGATTTTTTGGGGCGCGGGTTTGTTTTAAATATTGGTGCATGCACTTTTTGATTTGTATATGGGAGATTTTGTATGGTTATTTCGCATTGCTGCTATTTTCTTATCCGCCTCATATTTTGTGTTGGCAGAAGATTTAGCTTAGGGAGATGAATGCCCCTTCGACTAGCGCTCGGGGCAGGTTCCGGAGGGAGTTTATTATTGCTTCCGTATGCCCTGCGGAACATCCGGGAGAACGAAGTTCCCATCCTAGTTTTAGCGAGATACAAATGCTCAGCAAGTCATCCTTCGGCGGGGCTCAGGATGACACAACAAATTTAGCTTGCTAATAAAAAATCTTGACCATATGTGGTTTGTCATCAGTGGCAGTAACGATTAGATTAACTTTTTGCAGCCTTCTTCTTGACTTCCTTTGCGTTGGGCTGGCCTTTACCTTTGGTTATTAGGCTCCATAAGCTTTGACTGATGTATTGGCTCCATGCATTTGAACAGATATCGAAACACTCATATTCAGGAACGAGGCCCTGGTGGGTGAAGCGAATGTAAGTTTTGTTATCTTTTTCAGAAATCTCAAAAATTACTTTTGTGCCTGTCCATTCACTTTTGTCTTTGGTGAACTTAAAATAGTTTCCCATAACAAGCCAAGCGACTTTTTTGTTTGGGATGACTTCTATTAATTTCATCCTGCAATTATGTACATCCTTGTAATGGTATGTAAACTCATCATTGAGTTTTTCTGTGCCGCCTTCGATATCTTCTGACCACCATCCGCGAGGGTTATTGATGGCATTGAATGCTTCTGCGGGAGTTTTGTCTACCATTATGGTAGTGGTAAAATCTGGTGTTTTCATTTTTTATGTTTTTGATTTAAAAATTACAAGTGTAGGTTGTTTCTTTTTTTCATTATAGATATTCATTTCTTGAGATTGCTTCCTTCGTCGCAATGACGGGAAATATAACTACGTTGCTGGCTAATGTTAGCGGATATCGGCTTCAATTAGTGGTGCTGCCATCATTTTGCTTTTGCTAATTTTTTCATTGGGGTGGGCTTTCCTTTGCCTGTGTTTATCAATTTCAATAAACTATCCTGCAGATATTCGCCCCATGCATTTGAACAGGCATCGAAACACTCAATTTCGGGAACTAAACCGAGGTGGGTGAGGCGTATCTGCGTTTTGTTGTCCTTTTCGTGGATCTCCCAACTCATTTTTGTGCCGTTCCACTCTTTAGTGTTTTTGAGCCAGGGCTTATTGCAGTCGGTCACCAGCCAAACTATTTTCTTGCCGGGAATAAGTTCTGTAACTTTTGATGTTATAAAAACTTCCCCGAAGCGTACGGTAAAAACGTCATTGAGCTTGTCTGTAAGGCCTTCCATATCTTCTGACCACCATGCGCGAACATCATTGATGGCGTTGAATACTTCTTCCGGAGTTTTGGCCACCAGCAGCGTAGTGGTATAATCTGATGTTTTCATTTTTTTATGTTTTTTTTGGTTTTAAAGATTTGCATCACAAAATTACTGTCTGAATATTACTTTGTTGGGGTGTAAAATGGACTTCTAAGCGGGTTGATTTGGACATATGGAATTCCTATCTTTGCAAAAAAGTTACCGATGAAACATCTTACCATAATAGTTCCTGATGGAGAGAATAATCTGAGCAGCATAGTGGGCGCGTACAAAATATTTACAAGGGCAAATGAGTATTGGAAGGGGACCGGCAAAAAAGGATTGTTTACCATTCAGCTGGCAGGGCTTTCAAAAGAAGTAGATTTTTATGATGGCATTTTTACTGTGAAGCCGCACACACACATCTCCGCAATAACAAAAACAGATCTGATCATTATTCCGTCATTGAATCATAATTATGAAAAAGCCGTGAAGGGAAACAAAGCCCTGATTGATTGGATAGCGAAACAATATAAAGACGGTGCTGCAATAGCAAGTATTTGCACAGGTGCTTTTTTGCTGGCATCGACAGGATTGCTGGATGGGAAAAGTTGCTCCACGCATTGGGCTGTTGCTGAAAATTTCAGAATAATGTTCCCTGAAGTGAATTTACAAACGGATAAGCTGATCACTGATGAAAATGGAATTTATACGAATGGTGGTGCCTACTCTTTCTTAAACCTTATGATCTACCTGGTAGAGAAATATTATGACCGGCAAACAGCCATTTTTTGCGCTAAAGTTTTCCAGATCGAAATAGACAGGGATAGCCAATCGGCTTTTACCATATTTACCGGGCAGAAACTACATGGAGATGAGGTGGTGAGAAAAGCACAGGCCTATATAGAAAGTAATATGGATGAGAAAATATCTGTAGCGCATTTGTCGGCTAAATTCGCTGTTGGCAGGCGTAATTTTGACAGGAGATTTATAAAAGCAACTGGGAATACGCCGGTTGAATATGCGCAGCGTGTGAAAATTGAAAAGGCAAAGAAGGCATTTGAAACCAGCCGCAAGACAATTAATGAGGTAATGTATGAGGTGGGTTATTCGGATGTAAAGGCTTTTCGTGAAGTGTTTAGAAAGATAACAGGGATGTCGCCGATAGCATATAAAGAACGGTATAATAAGGAGGCTGCTTCGGCATGAGGCATGATGATTCTGGGCTGCCAGATATCTTGTTTAATGAGTTGATTTACATATCTAATAATTCTGGCTTTTAGCTGAATCATTTAGCTTTACCCTTCTTCTCTTTTCTTTCTTTGCTTCGCCAAAGAAAGAAACAAAGAAAGGCGACTTTTATTCACTATGTTGATGTCTTTTCAAAGGCGTTCATGAGTCGCTTCGCTGGTTGTCGAATCGCTCCGCGCGACAAAAGAGGCTAGACGCTGGGTGCGCAAAGCTTCTATCACCAACATGGCGCGGGCTTTTAACCCTGCCCGGTAATTCTACTGTGCTCGCTCAAGCGTGTGATGGTTCTATTATACTTCATCGTCATCAATCGTAATGTCGGGCTAAAAAAGGCGCCATCATGGGCTGAGCTTCACAGCTTCTATCATCAAAATAACCTGCTACGTAATGTTATTTTCAAAGAGCTTGTGTGCAGCAAATTGTTTACACACCACGAGTCATCTAGCACCTTTCTATTATTCCTGCGATGCCCTGGCCGCCGCCGATGCAGGCGGTTACTATACCATATTTTTTATTGAGCCGTTTCAGGTCGCCGAGGATCTGGATGGTGAGTTTGGCGCCGGTGCAGCCGAGCGGGTGGCCGAGTGATATGGCGCCGCCATTGATGTTGACAATATCCTGGTTGAGGCCCAGCTCGCGGATGACGGCGAGGGATTGTGACGCGAAAGCTTCGTTGAGCTCAATGAGGTCTATATCATTGAGGGTCATGCCAGCCTGCTTAAGCACTTTAGGCACTGCCTTTATGGGGCCAATGCCCATGATGCGGGGATCGACGCCGGCTGAGGCGCAATTGACGAGGCGGCCTATGGGCTTGAGGCCAAGTTGGTTCATAAGCGTTTCGCTCATAACGATGGTGAATGCAGCGCCATCGGATGTTTGGGAAGAGTTGCCGGCTGTGACTGAACCACCCTGTGCAAATACTGCGGGTAGTTTTGCAAGAACAGCGAGCGAGGTATCGGCACGCGGTCCTTCGTCTGTATCAACGATCACTTCGCGCTCGGCCTTTTTGTTTTTTTCATTAAGGTATACTTCTTTGACTTTTATTGGGAGTATGCCTTCTTTGAAATATCCTGAATTTATGGCATTGATGGCTTTCTGGTGGGAGCGGAGTGAAAATGCATCCTGATCTTCGCGGGAGACTTTGTAATCGCTTGCCACCTGCTCTGCGGTGAGGCCCATGCTTAGGTAGTAGTCGCCATTTGCTTTTGTATATTCATAATTCGGCATGGTGCGCCATCCGGCAGTGGGGACAAGGCTCATGCTTTCGGTGCCACCTGCAATGATACAATCGGCATATCCGGATTGTATTTTGGCAGTGGCTAAGGCTATGGCTTCGAGGCCGGAACCGCAGTAACGGTTTATGGTGACACCGGCAGCCCATTCGCCAATGGCTTTGTTGGCGATGATGCGACCAACTTGCAGACCTTGCTCGGCTTCAGGTACGGCATTGCCAACGATAACATCATCTATAAGCTTGGGATCCAGTTGAGGGTTTGCGGCGAGCAGTCCTTTAATAACATCAACGGCAAGGTCTTCGGGGCGGTAAAAACGAAATTCGCCACGTTTTGATTTTCCTACTGCTGTACGGTATCCGGCTACTATATATGCTGTTTGCATTTTTTAAAGTCTTAAGTCTAAAGTATAGAGTATAAAGTTAGTGGTTAATTGGGAATTTTGGATTTGAATTGCTTTTTATGCGGCTTAAGTTTGCCATAGCTCAAAGGTGCGGCACACTTAAGCTTTTATTAACCTGTAATTACTTATTTTTGGCGCTCTTATGAAGCAGATCATGCGTGTTTTTTTATTTGTGCCAGTATTGCTGATATTGCCTGTGGCGGTTTTTGCGCAGGGGAACGTTATAACGCTCAAGCAGGAGCATGTGGCTTTTGTGCCAAAGACATATTATATAAGTGATGTTACCGATAGTATACCAGACAGTGTAGGTATAGGAACTATATATGACGGGACGAAAAAACAGCCTGTGACAATGGAGGGTGGTGTGGCCATGGCATTTAAAAATTTTATTGATCATAATATAGCACAAGACAAAAGCACGCAGGCTGTGGTGCTGAATGTGAGTAAGATGGATATTGATATAAAAAAGAAAGGGACATCGTGGCAGGTAAATGCGGCAATGAGTATTACTTTTTATGCAGGCGGTATAAAACTAGTACAGTATAGTGGTAAGGGTAGTGCAGAAATGGATTCAGACCCACGTGAATATGCGGAGCAGTTTGTGCGTCAGACAATAGAAAAGGACATGAGTAAGTTTGATGGCTATTGGGCGGAGCATAAAAATAGTGTAGCTGTGTCGGAGGTAGTAAAGGTAAATGTGGTAGTGGCTAAAACGATCAATAAGCCTAATTGCATTGTGTATACTACAAAACGGCAGTTACTGATAAGTGATTTTACCGGACCAGTGCAGGACGATGTATCTGAGTTGGCGGCTACTTATAGCGGGATAGCTTTTTCGACTACAGGAGCAACCGAAAAGGGGCAGTTGGTGATAAATGTGACGCTCACTCCTTACTTTGATAAAACAAAATCGTGGTTTAAAGAAGCGGGGAAAAACCCAGTGCTGCTGGCCCATGAGCAGGCGCACTTTGATATTACGGCAATAAAGGCTTGTGAGCTTGCGGAGGCGCTGAGAAAAGCAGCATTTACAAAAGATAATTACTTAGCGCTCTTTGACCAATTGCAGCAACAATATGTAGGACAATCAAATGAAGAGCAAAATACTTATGATAATGAGACCAATCATGGTACAATACCTGATGCCCAGCAAGCATGGCAGAAGCGTATATTATTGAAGGTAAAAGCCCTGGACTGCTATTGATGAAGGTTAATAGGGTTGGTGCGGGCCGGAATGGTTTGGTTTTGGGAGTGCGCGTATTTGTTTTTCCCTACGGTAATATTTTTTGTATTGTTCCTTAGCAAGTATCTCTTTTAAAGCACTGTCTTTTTTCTTCATGAGTTGCTCCTGCTTTTTACCGGCACCGCTACTTTGATCCATTTGCTGTTGATAGGTGAGGAGTATGGGGGTAATCTTTTGCAACTGCTCTGCAGTAAGGTGCGGGGAGTCCTGCATCCATTGCGCTTCTCTTTTAGCTCTTACTTCAGGTGACCAAACGGGTTGGGCAGTAGCAGCGATGGCGCAACACATTGAAATAATAATCACGAAGTTGCTGAGTTTCATAGACCGAAGATGAGACTATAAAAGTAGCATTAAATCCATGATCGTGTATAGCCTGCAAAAATTGAAGGTGTACTTTAACTAATTAAATTAATAGCCTCCGTTTCCTCCTCCGCCGGCCCTGCGGTCCATTTTCTTATCCTTCATTTCCTGAACGTGCTGCTGGTATTTATCGAATTGGGCGCCTGTTAATACGGCTTTAAGGTCTTTGTTTTTATCTCTTTTAATGGCTTGGGCATCAGCTCTTTTTTCTGGGCCGGGGGCCATATTCTTTGTATCATCAGCCTTAGTGGTATGATAGAGCATAATGGCATATATTTTTTTGTTTTGCTCCTCCGTAAGATTGAGGTTTTTCTGCATCCACTGGGTTTGGCGTTGTGCTCTTTCTTCAGGGCTTCTTTGTTGCATTGGTTGCTGGGCAAATACAGCGGTTGATACGATAAGCAGCGATAATACGAGCGTGCTTTTAAGGAAGTTCTTTATAGACATTAGTGTTGTTTTAGTGTTGATTTGACATTATTGACGGGATATAGTTTAATAAGTATGCTTATTGACCCGTCGTTAATTCATGCCGCCTGCTTTCCGGTCATTGGCTAGTTGTTGTATTTCCTCAAGATGTGCCTGGTATTTCTGGTATTGTTCGTCAGAGAGGACGTCTTTAAGGGCTACATCTCTTTGGGCATTTATTCCTTGCATTTCTGATCTCCTGTTATTTCGGCCAGACATGTTTTTTACGTTTTCGACCTTTTGAAAATGGAGGAGCATAATATCATACACCTTTTTTTTCTGCTCATCAGTGATCGAGAGGTTTTTGTGCATCCAATTTGTTTGGCGCCGGGCTCTTTCCTGGGGAGTGAGGTCTTGTGTGGACTCATGAGACATAACAGCCTGGTGTTGCGTTGACGCATTATGCCCCGGCAGTTCCTTTACTTCCACACGTTGTGCAAATGCAGCGGTTGATGCAATGAGCAGTGATAATACCAGTGTACTTTTAAGTAAGTTCTTTATAAACATTAGTGTTGTTCTACTGTTGATTTGACATTATTTATTATATATAGTTTAATAAGTATTTTTATAGCCGCTATTTTCAATTTACTTTTGAGCTATGCGCCTGTTTATAAAAAATATAAAGCTACTTCATAATATTGAAATCTCTACTTCGATCCGCAAGGTGAGCGGAAAGGAGATGGCTATATTGCCTTGTATAGAAAATGCGTGGTTAGTGGTAGAAGATGGCCGGATCCATAGTTTTGGTGAAATGGCTGCGATGCCGGAAACTGATGCAGATGAAATAATAGATGCTACGGGTAAAATGGTATTACCTGCCTGGTGTGATAGCCATACACATATTGTTTTTGCAGCACCAAGGGATGGGGAGTTTGTGGACCGGATCAAGGGATTAAGTTATGAAGAGGTGGCGAGAAGGGGAGGGGGTATACTTAACTCTGCACGGCGGCTGAATGAAATGGACGAGGCTGAGCTTTATGACCAAAGCCTTGCCAGATTGCATAAGGTAATGGCGCAGGGTACAGGAGCTATAGAGATAAAAAGCGGCTATGGGTTGTGCCTGGAGGGGGAGCTTAAGATGCTTAGGGTGATACGTAAACTGAAAGAAAATGCAGGTATACCCATAAAGGCATCATTTTTGGCTGCGCATGCATATCCTGTTGAATATAAGCATGATAAAGAAGGCTATATAAAGTTAATAATCGAAAAAATATTGCCTATTGTAGCGGGTGAAGGGCTTGCTGATTATATGGATGTTTTTTGTGAACAAGGCTTTTTTGAAGTGCCGGAGACGGAGCGGATTTTGGAAGCGGGGTGGAAGTATGGGCTTAAACCGAAGATACATGCCAACCAACTACACCATTCGGGTGGTGTAGAGGTGGGGGTGAAGTATAAAGCACTGAGCGTAGATCATTTAGAGTGTGTGGGGGAAGCAGAAATTGAATCACTGAAGGGTAGTAATACCATGCCGGTTTTGTTGCCAGGGGCTGCATTTTTTCTTGGGATGCATTACCAGCCGGCCAGAAAAATTATAGATGCAGGGCTTCCGGTGTGTCTTGCAACTGATTATAATCCAGGGTCTTGCCCATCAGGTAATGTTCCTTTGCTACTTTCTATTGCCTGTACCCAATTGAGGATGACACCTGAGGAAGCGGTTAATGCTGTAACCATAAATGGTGCTGCGGCAATGGAACTGGAACACGAAATGGGTACTATAAAGGTGGGCAAGCGTGCCAATCTTATTCTTACTAAAAAGATACCCTCACTTGCGTATATTCCCTATGATTACGGGAATAATAATGTGGAAAGGTTGATTATTAATTGTTAATGGTAAATTATTAATTGTTAATTATTGATTGTTAATTTTTAATGGTTGATTATTAATTGTTAATGGTAAATTATTAATGGTTAATGATAATTGAAGTAAAATATTTTTGTGCATAAGATAGGTATTGTATTATCAGGTGGCGGGGCGAGGGGGGCGGCGCATTTGGGTGTTTTAAAAGCGCTGGATGAAGTAGGTGTAAAAGTATCTGCCATTTCGGGGGTGAGTGCAGGGGCGGTGATAGGTGCATTATATGCTGCCGGCATCAGCCCGGAAAAGATATTGGAGGAATTAAAAGAGCAATCTTATTTTGGTATAAAGGACCTGTTGTGGATGAAGAATGGCTTGTTTACGATGGCGAGCCTGCGGAAACGACTGGCTGAACTGATAGGGAATGATGATTTTGGACATTTGAAAATTCCGCTTTTTATCAATGCTACGGATATTTTAACCGGTACAGGCGTTACTTTTTCAGAGGGCCCGTTGTTTGATGCTGTTCTTGGGTCGGCATCGGTGCCTGTAGTTTTTGAACCGGTGGTATATAAAGATTACCGGCTTTTGGATGGAGGTATCTTAAATAATTTGCCTATAGAGCCATTGCTGGAACATTGTAATATCATTATAGGATCGCATGTTAATAAGCTGAGTGATGGCACAAGCCCTATAAAATTAGATAAAGCCGCGCTGATAGACCAGTGTTTCCATCTTGTAATAGCCAATAGTGTAAGGGAGCGGGCAATGGCATGCCATATATTTATAGAGCCGTTGCTTTCAGGTTTTGGGATTTTTGAAATGAAGAATGCAGATAAGATATTTGAGATAGGATATAATGCTGCGATGGAGCAGAAGGATAAGTTGATTGGGTTAAAAGGTTAAAAGGTTAAAAGGTTAAAAGGTTAAAAGGGGTTAAAAGGGGTTAAAAGGGGTTAAAAGGGTGGGATATCATATCTGGCAATAGTTTCAATATTTATTTAGTGGGGCACTTTCAAATTTCTACATTATTCTAATGAAAAAGACCTTATTTATTATTGCAGCTATATTGCTGTATATGGCACCATTGATGGCGCAGCAAGTAGGTATAGAAAAGAGCGCAGAATTTGACGAACCGGATTATGGGTGGAACAAGTTGCTTCAGCTGAAGAACGGCAATACCTTCTTTTTCCACAGCACAAAGAAAGATGGGATAGAAGTGGTTGTGTATAATAAACAGAGGAAACAGATTGCTACTAAAACATTAGAAAGCAGGCTTTGGGATGTTTCTAAAATGAAAAATGCCAAAATAGTTGGTCTGTACGAGATAAACGGTGAGCCTGTAATTTTTGTAGTTCAGGCTGAAGAACGTGCTCCTACGCTATATCGTATGCGTATTAATGCAAATAATGGAGCAATAGTTAAAGAAGATGATTTGGGACATTTACCTAAAACAACTGGTTGGGAAAGTTATGCTATGACATTCGGGCATGCAGATGCAAGCGATATAATAGTGGAAAAAGACCAGCAAAGTGATTGTTATGCAGCGATTTTTTTTAATGGACTTGCCCACGATCGTAGCGAGCGTATAAAGGTAGTGCACTATGATGGAACACATAAGATACTAAGTAATGCATTTTATGAATCACCTAATGGCCAGTTTAAATATTTGAGATATATTGGTGCAGTGGTAGATGGTAATAAGCGAGTGTTTCTAACTACTTATGGGCATAATGGTAATTCCAGTGATATTGCATCAAGGGTTATTGTATCAAAACTAAATGTTGGTGATTCAGGTTTTGTACACAGATTGCTCGATTTTTCAGAAGATTTTGATGATACCAAATCTGTAATGCTCTATAATCATAGCAATAACAAGTTGCAATTGATGACATTATCGCTTACCAAATCAAAACATCATCTATTCACAGAGAAAGTTACAAAGTATTATTTGTCTTTAATTAGCTATTTAGATCCGGAAACACTCAATTTGCTAGATTTGAAACAATTATCAGGTGGAAAAATAAATGCATATGGCATACAAAATATAGATAAGAATTATGAGTATAATGGCATCCCACAACACATGATAATTAATAAAGACAATACAACTACAATATTGTCAGAAGAGATTCGCGAAGTAACAATTAAAAAACAATGGAATTCATCTCCAATGGGACCACAATATCATAACAATATGCATAACGTAGGGCAAAAAACATACCTTGGCCCAATTGGGATATCTGAGTTATCTGATACAGGAGCTGAATTAAGAGGTTATGCGATCAGTAAAAAGCAACAAGCTGAAGGGCAATTCCCAATGTTGTATATATCAGAAAGGAGCAAAGGGATATTTGCTTATCCCAGTAAAAAAAGCCCGAGCTATAGCCATCTTATGAATTCCAATGTTAACCAGTTTTTGTCTTATGATTACATAAATGCTCCAAATGGACGTTATGTAATATTTAACGATTTACCTGGTAATACGGATAAGGAAGAAGATGATGATAGCCGGAAGACCGTGACTTCAGTATCTGCAACTAATACAATATGCTACAAGCTTAATGACCCGAAGATGGACAAGTTCTACTTATTTGGTGAGCCGGATGGTAAAAAGGAATCAACGTTTTGCTATATAGAATCATCTGATTACACAACTATCCGAAACTTTTTTGCCTGAATAGCGGCCATACCTTTGGTTAAGAACGACCAAAACACAAAAATAT
>CAIRZD010000097.1 GCA_903882965.1 uncultured Bacteroidota bacterium | reverse complement strand
ATCCTATTTATTTCAAAAAATTAATAATATCAATAACCGGCAAATAGCGGTAATTGATATTATTAATGTAACAGTTCAGTCATAAAATATTGTTGAATAATACTTCGTTATTATATAAATGTCATCAGGAAAAGAAGTATTAATATCGCAGGAACAGTTAAATGAGTTTATAAGCAGATTGCTTTATCTTGATGCAGAAGTAACCAGATTACGAGAAGAGAATCAAATATTAAAAGAGAGATTAGACATCAGTGAATCCAGATTAAATAAAAATAGCAGCAATAGTAGTAAACCACCCTCTACAGATATTTGTCGTACAAAAAGTTTACGTAAGAAGTCTGATAAAAAACAGGGAGGTCAGCAGGGGCATAAAGGAAGTACATTGTCTTTTGTGGCAAATCCTGATAAAGTTATTGTTCATTCGGCTCTTAGCTGTAGCCATTGTGGCAATGATTTAAGCGGTGCAGAAACAACTCGTATAGAACGCAGACAAGAATTCGACATTCCACCGATTCGTATGGAAGTTACGGAGCATTTATGCGAAACAAAATGCTGTCCTTTTTGTAAAACAGAGAATCGTGGAAGTTTCCCAATACAGGTTAGTCAACCTACACAATATGGATATAATCTTAAACAGTTTGCTGTATATCTTTCCAATTATCAATTGATACCATACAACCGCTGTGCGCAATTGATAGAAGACCTGACAGGTATGCGTCCAAGTCAGGCAACGCTGGTAAATTTCAATAATCAGTTTAAAAATAATCTTACAGAATCAGGTTTTGAGGAAGAATTAAAGCAACAACTTTTAGCTTCACCAGTGGTGCATTTTGATGAAACAGGATTTTATTATAATAACGACAGAAACTGGCTTCATACTGCAACTACGAAGGAATACACCTATTATTATCCCCATAAAAAGCGAGGAACAGAAGCAATGGATGGAATGAATATCATTTCAGAATATAAAGGGGTAGCTGTTCATGATTTCTGGGAATCTTATCTGGGATACAGTTGTTCTCATGCTTTATGTAATACGCATCATTTGAGGGATTTAACTTTCTGTGAAGAACAGGAAAAGAACCAATGGGCAGCAGATATGAAAACATTGTTGCTTGAAATGAAAGAAGAAAAAGAACAGCATCAGGCAAAGGGTTTAATAACAATGGATGTAAAACAATTGAAGATACTGGAAACAAAATATGATACGCTGATAACAGAAGAGTACAAGCAAAATCCATTCCCAATAAAAGAAAAAGGAAGAAGAGGTAAAGTCAAAAAGACTAAGTCTCAAAATATGTTGGAACGCTTTAAAAACCATAAAGAAAATATTGTCCGTTTCATGAAAGATTTTACAGTTCCATTTGGAAATAACGTTGCAGAACAAGCAATGAGAATGATGAAATTGAAACAGAAAATATCAGGTTGCTTCAGAAGTGAAGAAGGAGCTGCTTCATTCGCTATTGCAAGAAGCTATATTGATACCATGAGAAAGCAAAACTTTGACATTATGGATGCAATAGGTAAAGCAATGGAAGGAAACCCAATATCCCCACTAGCGTTTTCTTCTGATTAGTAATATGATATAGGGTAAACAGTTACATAATATTTAAACTATATTTTTGCTTTTATAATTTAAAAACTGATTTATAATTATTTGTATGAATTACAAACTACTTTTTATTCTTTTAGTATTACCCTTTCTATCATTTTCCCAACAATTAAAAACAACTATT
>CAIRZD010000096.1 GCA_903882965.1 uncultured Bacteroidota bacterium | reverse complement strand
ATAAAATGCTCTTTAATCACGATGAATTTTATGAATGGGCCAGATTTGCCAGCAAGGACAATATCGTTTTAATAAGCGAGTATGAGATGCCGGAAGATTTTACTTGTATCTGGCAAAAGGTTGTTAAGCCAGGAATAAATGCCATTGCCCGTAATAAGGTTGAGAAGCTGTTTATCTATAAGGGATAAATCAGCACATTAAACAATTTTATAAGCCACCAGCTATCTGCCGGTGGCTTTTTTTATTGTATGTCATTAAGATTGTATGCCTCGTAATTCAGAAGAATAGTAGTGATTTCAAATTAATGAGGGCAAGAAAAATCATTTTACCTTTACAAAAAGAGGAAATGCAAATGGAAAATATTGAAGATGAATTGCAGCATGAATCTGTTGACAGAGATAGATACACTAATGAAGTCCACTATTTAAATGAGGTGGAATTTAATATTGAATTTGATAAATTAGTTGGTGAATATGACTTCTTGACTAGCCTGGAAAATTACAGGGAACAAATTCCTCTAACAACAATAAAACGCTATAATACATTCAAGAAATCTGTTGCACGGTATTATTATCTGCGCTATTTGCAAGAATACAATGATCTCTCGGTACGAGGCAAGGTTGCCAACGTAACATCTATATTATACCTGGAAAATTTTCAGATGGTAAATAATCCTAAATTAGATAAGAAGCATCGTAATTATAATGATTTTTATCTTGGTGCTATCAAATTTATTAATGAATTTGTTGCAAAGAACAATTCTGAAATAGTAAATAAATACTCTAATGAAGATGTGGAAAGTATGCTGTATTTGTTGCATAGAGATGGGTATTTCAAAACATTCACCATTCCCGATGATGCATATTCTATTGAATCTAATGCATATGCAAACATTGGTAAGGTTTACGCCAAATACTTCCTTTTTGCGGATTTTATTAATGAAAAATACCAGGCAATTTGCAAAATAGAGGAAGGTAGTATTCAGACGGAAGAATTAGTGCCGACATTAAAAAGTAATACCACAAGGCAAACAAAAAAAGAAACTAGAACGGTTGCCAATTTAATCAATAAAGGGTATGCAGATAGGTACAATGCTATATTAAAAACCCTTTCTGAATCAAATCCACTATTGAAGGTTGTTAGTAAACCAGAATTTAAGTCGGAACGCCATAAGCTTACTGGTTATAAATCTGATTTATCCTGTTTCAAAAAGCAGATGGTTTATACTATTGCAGAAAATAAAGTCATCATGGATGAAAATTATCAAAATCTCGATACCTTTTTAATGTATTTATTTTCCTATTTAATAAAGGAAGGTTGGATGAAATTGGTTGATGATAATAATATTTCGGCAACAGTGAGGATAATAAATAACACTTTTTTTACTAAATCAGACGAAAATATTCAAATTGGTATTGATCGTCCTCAATTCAATACTATATTAAATAAAATGCTTGCAGAAAAGGTTCCAGAGGACTATTTTCATCTAATGTTTATAAAGATGATTGTTTCATAATCCGTAAATAAATCATCTTCAATATTTTATCTTTCACATCATTCACAGGTGTGAATTCACATATCATTTGCCTACATGTGAATCATCCATACTCTTTACTTTTGTAATGTATTAGAAATAAAGACTAAGACATTGCCTTCTTTACAAATTTAATTGCGGCCGCATTAGACCAGTAAAGGGGAAAAACAGGTAAAGGCAAACTTACCCAAACACATAATAATAAAAAATTACGCATATATGCGAATGGGAAAAAGCTGCCAATTTCATAACTAAATAATTTATATACAAATGAAAAAAGCATCGATTACTAAAACGGTCAATTTAGACCAAGTTACGTGTGACAGCACTCTCCAACGTGTATGGCAATATGCAATCAATCCTGAATTTTTCAATGATGCGATCGAACGGTTTAAGTACTACAGAAATCCAGTCGCATACGAATTGGAAGGAAGGTTCAATGCGATTACTCAGTATGCCACATTGCAGGCTCTTCGTGAAATGGGAGAGGTTGAAATTAATCTTGATGTCATTGATCTTCAACAAAATGACATTATAGAGTTCCTGCTTTTATTTCAATACCAGGAACATAAAGAGACAAGGTGTATGGCAGAACTCTTTAAGGTTACTGTGGAGTACATAGCCACACCTCAAGGTCGAAAATGGCTCAAAAGTATCACTCAAAGTGAAGACAAGGAGGATCGATTTTCTGAATTGTTTGGTATTAGTAAACATGCTGCCAGATGCTACCTAAAGTTGATACAGAAGGGTAATGAAAAGTATCTCAAGCTGCTAGCTGAGGATAAAAACTATAGGTTGACAACAGCCTACAATGATTGTATCGCTGGCGAGAAAAAGGATAACTCAACGGAAGACAGCACACCTGATAAAGGGCCAGAGAAACAAACTGGAAGCCCGAAATGCAAGGCACCAACTAATGCTGTACCTGACAATTCAAAGCCAGATACTACAACTGATCCTGACCAGTCTGCGCCCACTACTGATGTTGAAACCACAGACCAGTCTACATCCAGCGAACCAACTGCAGATCAGGATGGAAGCAATGAGGATGAGTATCGCAAATACCTAGAAACATATGAAAAAAACGATTCAACGCATGACGAGGAATTGTCTGCAAAGCCTCTCGCACACAAAGTAGTAGTTATCCTGAGTGATGGCAAGCAACTGGAGCTCGTTGGTAAAATCAAGTTAACGGTTGATGGGAAAATTATCAGTAACACAGACCAGTTGGAAGAATTGCCAAATGGTAACTGGGGGCTTCCGACAGGGTTTGATGACGTCTCACTGACACTGGTATCATTGGACAACTTTTGGGCAGATCTTTAATTTCTCAGCAGTAACAATACCCAGAAGTTATCCTATAAACCCTATCATTTTTTTATCAATAGTGACGAATAAGTCTAAATCATACTGCTTAAAATTAAACTGATACAACCATGTCCAATATGTTTAACGTAAACTCGATGGTATTCATGCCT
>CAIRZD010000095.1 GCA_903882965.1 uncultured Bacteroidota bacterium | reverse complement strand
TCTGGATGGTGATTTGAATGTGAATGAAACACAGACTTTCACAACTGATTCTACCGGAACCATTACTGCCGAATTTAAAAGAGATAGCTTACCTGGCGATGCCAATGGTAATCTTACCTTGATTGCTAAGATAGAAGACAATGATACATATGGCAATTTAACTGCAGAGAAAGTGGTTAAATGGGGCAGTAAATTTCAGTATATATCGCAGTTCGATAGAAGAACATTATTTGCTCGTCGTGGTCATTCTCCATGGTGGCTCGAATTGTTAGCATATTCCATCGTAGTAAGCGTATGGGGTGTACTGATATTCCTGGTTGGTCAAATCAGGAAGTTAAAAAGGTTAGGGGTATAGTTTTTCATAAATAGGTTTTAGTTTGTTATTGAAAGGGTGTGGGTTTTATTACCTGCACCTTTTTAATTTATACTATTTAACTACATAAATGACTGATTCAGAAGAATCGTATTCCATTAATATTGTTCAATTGTAATCTCTGAGCACTACATCCCATCCGTCGGAGGGGAATAAAAGGGGTGGGTTTAAATGTATACATATTATCACTAGCGTTGCGTTATAAGTCGAACAGAATCAATTGGTTAGAATTTTGTTCTTTAATATTTTGTAATTGAGTCTGCTGAAACAGTTGATTTATATGGATTCTTTCAAAAATGGATATGCTTAAAATTTGTAGAATTTCGTAGAGGCTTTGTTTTAGCATATATTTCTTTTTAGCGATGGCCACTAATACATAAACTGATACAGCAATCCACACTTGTGTTTTTACTGCATTTTCACTTTGTCCCCAAAAGGTTTTTATTTTAAGATGTTGTTTTATCCATTTAAAGAATAACTCAATTTCCCATCTGTTTTTGTACAATTGAGCAACCTCTGTTGCCTTTAAATGAAAGTTGTTAGTCAGAAAAACAAGCACCTTTCCTGTTTGGTCATCTCTGAATTTTATTATCCTTAATTTCTCAGGATAATCTTTTGCAGCATAGTAGTTGTTTAGCATTATTGTCTGGTCGTATAACACACCTTTGGTTTTATCTTTTGGATGCGAATACAACCTTCGGTAATTCATATTATCTTTTGCTCTTGTAATAAAGAACGCATTAGAGGTATGAATCTTGTAAAGCCGCTTGTAGTCTACATATCCTCTGTCCATGACATAAAAACTATTGGCTTCAAAATTGATTATATCAAGTACATTTACTTCATGAATATCTGCGTTTGTAAACAAAATAAATTCAGGAATGGAAGTTTTTAAATCCAACTGTGTATGCAATCTGATTCCACCCTTTGTACTACGAAAATTAGCCCAGTAAAAGGTCGATAAACATAGGTCAATTGTAGTAGCATCTATTGCAAATATGTTCCCTTTTAGTGATACTTCCAGTTCATTGTCATTTTTATAAAGTTGTTTCGCTTCTTTTATAAGTAGCATAGCCAATTCTTCATAAATAAGAGCGGAACGGGTTTCATTTGCTCTTGTGATAGTACTAACTGAAACTACATTACCAATGCCAAAATGATACATTTTATTGGCATTGGCTTTTAAGCATAAAATAGTATCACTAATACTTTCACGATGGGTAAGTTGACCAAAGGCCATGCATAAAAATTGCTTCCAGCAACTAAATTCTCTGACTTTATAATCGCCAAAGTGTTTATTTACAATAGTTTGAAAGGATGTTGTAGATACAAGCCCCATTATTTGTGAAAAAACATATCTCCCTTGATTCATAATGATTGATAATCAATGAATTACAAAATTCATGATTTTCAAAAATTCAAATCAACTTAGCAGTAAATTCTTTGCAAACTAAATACTGACAAGACTTTCAAAGAAATCTTATTTTTCTAAACGCAACGCTAGTGA
>CAIRZD010000094.1 GCA_903882965.1 uncultured Bacteroidota bacterium | reverse complement strand
TGTTATTTATTGGATAATAGCGACTTGTATTTATTTATTTTTTATCAGAATATAGAAATTTGGCATGATTTTGGTTTTTAATAAATTTTATTGAAGTATTTGCAATACCGAAAAATAGCGCTTATCTTCAATATAGTAATTTGTTCTAACCATTAAAAACTTTGCCTATGTTTTTTACTCGTAGTCACACGTTTAATTCCCCTGTATCTAAAAAAGAATTACAAAAAAGGCTTTTGGGTGATCATGTGAGGATTCACAATTTAGATTTTGAAATACTTGAACGTGATCATGTAATGTTGATCATGCCATATTCTGAGCAGGAAGAATCTATTAAAACATTGCCTATCACTGATGTGGAGGTAAAGGAGGAAGGGAGCCAGAGCAAGGTGACCCTGACCTCAAAGATGCGCCCTGCAGATTCAGGGGGGCCGTATTTGATACTGATCTTTTGTTTCTTTTTATTTGCCGCTTCATTTATTCTTCATATGGTAGATAAAAACGGAGATTGGACAGTAACTTATATTTTGCTTGGTATCGATGCGTTTATTTTCAGCATGTTTTTATATCGCCTTCAAACCGGTTATTTTGATTATGTGCGTAAAGTACATGGCTATGTGAAAGGAAAGGCAGATGCAGTAGGCGCTGATGTAAAAGCAACGGTAGCCGCTTAAAATTTTTATAACCAGGTCAGAACATCTTAAATAATTTCTCTGCCAGTAAAGTTGGTGAGGATAAGGGGAGTAGTCACCTCACTTTTATTCCAATCTTGTTTGCATTTTTTTAGCCAGATCATCTCCCAAAACATCAGGGGAAGTGCATTATTCTATATACTTTCTCAAGCTATCAATAGCTACTTCGCCATTGTAAGTTTTTATGAGTTTACGATTGTGATTGTATATATTAATCTGTGGGAGCATTTGAAAAAGAAATACTTTATCAATAAATCCCGTACTATCTATTCCGACATGCATGGACGGGTAATCCAATACATGGAGCAAGTTGACAAAATCAGGAAGGTATTGTTTCATTTGTGGATTTGCGATCAATACCAATTGTGTTTTATGGAAGAGGGCTATATTGGTTTTGATGATTGCAGTTTCATCCTGACAATGTGAGCATGTGGGGTTAAACATCATGACAAAAAGGTTAGCTCCGTTGTTGAGATCGTCTTCAGTGAGATATCGGTCTTCTTGTTTTTTCTGTTCTTTCATTTCTTCTTCATGTCTTTGTCTTCTGGATAAGTGCTCGGTTTCGGCTGTATTATTGGCTTTTTTAGTTGAGGTGTCTTTGTATAGTAATATTCTAAGTGGAGGCATTGGTGCGCCCATTTCCTTATAATCGATTTGCTTTTCCGTAGTTTTGGAGGACGGAGCAGTATTTTGCTGCGCTATAGTATTTGTGGCGCAAGCCAGACACAGAAGGATCAGAAGTTGACGTAACATGTAGCTAAATTAGAGAATAATATCAAAATGTAAATATAATTTTTATGCAGGTAGCAAATATACCACTTGCTGAAAGAATCCGGCCACGATCGCTGGAAGAATTTATTGGGCAGGAGCATTTGGTGGGGCCGGGGAAAGTGCTGGAGCAGATGATACATAGCCGGAAGGGGCATTCTATTATTTTTTGGGGCCCGCCAGGGGTGGGGAAGACCACACTTGCGCAGATCATTGCCCACTCGCTGGATATGCCTTTTTTTACATTAAGCGCGATCGACAGTGGTGTGAAGGATGTGCGGGCAGTGATAGAACTGGCAAGGAAGAGCGGGCATGCCTTATTGTTTATTGATGAGATACACCGGTTTAATAAAGCCCAGCAGGACAGCCTGCTTGGTGCGGTAGAGAAGGGGATAATAACATTGATAGGTGCTACCACAGAAAACCCATCGTTTGAAGTGATAGGCGCATTACTGAGCCGCTGCCAGGTATATGTACTGAAACCACTTACAGAAGACCACCTGATGGCATTAGTGAACCAGGCAATGCATAAAGATGAATGGCTTGCAGCGCAACATATAGTAATAAAAGAATGGGAAGCACTGCTACAATTAAGTGGTGGCGATGCCCGCAGGCTGCTGAACCTTGTGGAACTTGTGGCATCATCGCTGGCTGATGATAATAAAACATTCACGAATGATGTGGTACAGGATATAGTGCAGAAGAAAATGGCCTTGTATGATAAAACAGGGGAGCAGCATTATGATATCATCTCTGCATTTATAAAATCAATGAGGGGGAGTGACCCGAATGCTGCGGTGTACTGGCTGGCGAGGATGATAGAGGGCGGGGAAGACCCGAAATTTATAGCGAGAAGAATGGTGATACTGGCGAGTGAGGATATTGGTAATGCAAATCCAAATGCACTGTTACTAGCCACAAGTTGTTTTCAGGCAGTGGAACTGATAGGCTACCCGGAATGCAGGATCATACTATCGCAGGCGGCAACATATCTTGCCTCATCGCCTAAAAGCAATGCGGCATATATGGCCATAAATAAAGCACAGGAGCTGGTAAACAAAACAGGAGACCTGCCGGTGCCACTACCGATAAGAAATGCGCCGACAGGGCTAATGAAAAAGATGGATTATGGGAAAGGGTATAAATATGCCCATGACTTTGCGGGGAATTTTGTGGAGCAGGAATTTTTGCCGGAAAAGATAAGTGGCACGAAACTATACGACCCGGCCAATAATGCTACTGAAGCGCGACTACGGGATTACCTGCGGAATTGCTGGAAGGATAAATACGAGTATTAATTTTTGTAAATAAAAATTTGTGTGTAGTAAGGTTGGCCATCAGCACCTTTTTCTATTGCTATGCCGGTGGTGTTGTAATTGCCTTCAATGTTTTTTTTGTGCCCCGGGCTATGCAGCCACATGTCTACAACATCTTTTGCGTTAGTGGGGCCATAGGCAACGTTTTCGGCCCAACCGGTGACGTTTTTAAGCTGGTGTGCAAGTGTTGCCATTCTTTCATCAAATCCGTCATGGCCGAAGGGTATTTTTTTAGTGGCCATATTATGGCTATGCTTTTCGGCAGCCTGAGAAATGATGTTGTTCATTTTTAGCGGGCTTAGTTGCATACCTGCACGGTGCTCGTTTATGAGACGGAGTATCTCTGTTGGCATATCGGTAGCTACGCGTTTTTTATTTTGTGCAGATGCACTCACGGCTAGTATGCCGGTAAGTGCAATAATTAATATTGCGGCTAAAAATGTCTTTGACATAATGGTATATTTGGTTGCCGATCAGTATGCGTAGTCGCTCAGGTATTCATACTTTTTTGTGAGCCGGCCATTTTCGCAAATGGTGGCACGCTTAAGGATATCGCTTTGTTCTTTCAACAATTCGGGGAGTATGTATTTTTCAAGATGAACACCGAAGTATTGTGAAGCATCGCATGGGAGCTCGTTTGGCAGATTATCTACAGCCATTATATCTATTGTATCTTTTGTATTTTGAAACGGAGTGGTACGTTGCAATGTACTACGGTTTATGCCATATACAGGATCGGCAATGGTTGATGAGCCAATGTTGATAGGAACAGAGCCATCAACATCACATGTAATATCTGAGATGACGTTGATGCGCCAGTCATTTCTTTTTATATCATCTTTTTCAAACAGGCGGGCGATCTTATGTTCCCAATAAATGCCGTTCATAAGGATATCAGCCTGGTTAACGTAGGAAGAGAAGAGACATTTATAAGCTTCAGGATTTGCATGGAAGTCGTCGCGATGAAATAGGTTATTGTCTTTACGTGCGTATATATTGGCCCCTTTGAGATGTGTGAATACAGGATATTCATACTGATGGGTGAGGAAATCGTTTGGCTCTACAGATTCAATGTCGAGTTCGGTAAGCACATCCAGAACACCTGATGCTACTTTTCCGGATCCGGTCATTACGATCTTTACGTTTGGTATTTTAAGGTGATGATATGCAGACAAGAGTTCTTTATAGCTTCGTACGGCGTGTGCAGCGGGTAATTCATAGAGGCCGAATTTTTTGCCGAATGTAAGGAGGCCATTATGAGCGCCCACAATGCCGGCATAGAGGCCAAACCCGAGGATACGCTGCTCATCGGCGTGTGTGAGGCATTCATAGTCTATCATACGGATATGTTTTTCTATGAAGGCGTGCATAAGGGGCTGGTTATAGGGTTGTTTTTTTTTGGTGTGAGAAAAAAAGAAGTATGTTTTGCCGGGAATGAGGTGATCAACCGGCACTTCTTTTATGCCCAGCAACACATCACAATTACTGAGGTCTGCAGACATTTCTATGCCTTCTGCTATATATGATGCATCTGTAAAACATCTTGTAGGGGATGGCTCTACTATTATTTTTATACCAGGGTATTTTGCCTTTAAAAAGGCACATTGCTGGGGTGTGAATGCCACCCGCTCATCTGGCAATTTTTTCCGTTCTCTTAATAGACCTATTCGCAACATCTTTAATAATTTCGCCGTAAAGATAACACACGTACCTTTATTGCAAGAAACTCCTTTATTGATGACAGACTATTTTGAGTTGTATAAATTACCGATATCTTTTACGCCAGACCAGGCGGTTGTAAAAAGTACATTTTATGAGCTGAGCCGCCAGTACCACCCCGACCACTATGCACAGGTGGGTGGGGCAGAGCTGGTGGAAGCGCTGCGTATGGCGGCCATTAATAATGAGGCTTACAAAACGCTAAAAAGCAAAGATGCCACTATGGCTTATATTCTGAAGCTTAATGGCTTGCTGGAAGATGAAGAAAAATATGCATTGCCACCGGCCTTTCTGATGGAGATGATGGATATAAATGAGGCTATAAGTGAATATGAAATAACGCCGGATAATGAAGATGCCCGGCAAATGGCCGCAAATGCACTTAATGAACAACTGGAATTGTGGGATGACGCTACAGAAATACTGGTGCAGCGGTTTGAAGCAGGAGATAAAGGGAAGGAGTTACTGTTGCAGATAAAAGACCAATATTTCAGAAAAAAATACCTATTGCGTATTAAGGAAAGAATTGATAGATTTGCAGCCCGATAAAAAGTGGTAAGTAATAAGTCGAGGGTCATAAATTTTGCGATTCTCTTTATCTTACAACGAAAGCCGCCTCGATGGCGGAATTGGTAGACGCGCTAGACTCAAAATCTGGTTATCGCAAGGTAGTGCAGGTTCGATTCCTGTTCGGGGCACATTGAAAATCAAGCAGTTATACATTAGTATAGCTGCTTTTTTGTTTTAGTCAAAAACGTCTTGCACTATTTTTTGCACTATTGTTCTCGGAAAGCCGCTGTAGTAAAAGTTCTTAGTAATTCCGGCTTATATGTTTATTCTTGATTGGGAAATCAAATGCAGATACAATACAACAACGTTGCAGATTCTTTGGCTATAAAAGGAACTATCTTGATTATTGTCGAGTTTTTCTGCCAAATGATTCAATATTGGAGTATGTTGAATATGTGAGGCATGAGGAAATATTTAGAAGTAATTTGATTGATAATTCTTTGGAAAAATATGAGCAACTTTTAATTTTAAGTGGCAATGTAAATCCAACCAGAAATAATATCCTATCTGATGATTTGATAAAACACAAACTTAATGGCTGGAGGCAAATGAATGCTTTGCAGCACATCCAAGAAAATATAACTTTTATTAATAGTTTTATAGAAGAGAGTAACTTCAAAAATTTTAAGGATTTTGGAACCGCTGATAGAAATCACCGATATGTGAAAGTAGACATCGGCAAGGCAATTGAATTTTTAAAAGATTTCAAGATACGGGACATAATAAATACATGGGGTAACAAACCAGGCAACCCGGAGGATTACATATTCCCGATACTCAATGGAAGGAAGACGGCAGTCGATAAAGAAAACAGGAGGAACAAGATACAGCGGCAGATAAATGATAACCTGAAAGCCATCGGTATAAAACTCGGCATCGAAGAAAAAATAATCCTCGCCGTGAGCAGGCATTCTTTTGCAACACACCTCAAGATTTCGGGAACACCGACAAGTTTCATATCGGATGCGATGGGACACTCATCAAGCCGCACCACAGAAAACTACCTAAAGAGCATAACGCTGGACAAGGCGCGTGAACTGAGCCACACACTTTTAAATTTCAACGAACCAAGGCCATGATACAAGAGATTAAGACAGTAGAGGACGTAAAGACGTTCTTCAACGAGTTGCTTGCCGAGAATTTGAATTTCCATCCGGACGACCAGTTCGAGGATTACATCAATTACGAAACGAAAGAGCCGACATACACTGACGAAGAAGCAGCATTAAGATACTACTTGTTAGAACAGGCATTTGACGTATGTGACATGGACAACGTCGACATATACGAGCTTTGTGTAGAAATCTTCATGAAGGACTTCTATGAGTTGTACCCACCGGAATCATAATTCTAAAACGGGTTTGATTGGCCCGCAAAATACAATTCAAGGAGATTAATATTTTCGGACGTAAGGTCATGATAAATTGTAAATTTGATCGACATAACTCATGTTAATCTAATATCAATGATACTAAAGCCAAAAATTACCGAGCTACTCAAACATCTAAATGATGGGGTTTACGAAAAAGAAGAAGCGATTGCTCTAACATTGCTTTCCTCTGTTGCTGGTGAAAGTATTTTTTTACTTGGTGCGCCAGGCGTAGCAAAAAGTTTGATTGCAAGACGACTCAAATATGCATTCAAAGATGGTAGCTCATTTGATTATTTAATGAACAGATTTAGCACACCAGATGAAATATTCGGACCAGTTTCAATTTCTCAATTAAAGGACAATAACAAATATGAAAGAATTGTAAAAAACTATTTACCCACCGCAACAGTAGTATTCCTTGATGAAATTTGGAAAGCGGGTCCTTCGATTCAAAATGCTTTACTAACCGTTCTCAATGAGAAGGTATTTCGCAATGGAGAACAAGAAATTAGCGTACCTATGAAAGCGCTAATTGCCGCTTCAAATGAATTACCAAGTAAAGGAGAAGGATTGGAGGCACTATGGGATAGATTTCTTATCAGATTTATTGTTGAAGGTGTTCAGGATTCCAAAAACTTTAATGAAATGATTTCAAAGACTTTGAATTCCTACACTGATACAATTGGTGCTCCGTTAAAAATATCAGATGAGGAATATAACAAGTGGAGCAAAGAAATTGACTTGATTGAAATGCCTGACAATGTTTTCAACGTAATTCACATCATTCGTAGCACTATTGAAATTCAAAATAAGAAACATGAAAAAAGGGATAAGGATATTTATGTATCTGACCGGCGGTGGCGTAAAATTGCCCGGTTGTTGCGCACATCGGCGTTCTTAAATGACCGTAAGTCGGTTGACTTAATGGACTGTTTTTTAATAGCGAATTGTCTTTGGAACGAACCCGAGCAATTAACAAATGTAACTCAGGTCGTTAGGGATGCAATCCAAAAACACGGGTATAATAAAGACTTAAATCTAACTCACATCCGAGATGAAATAAGAGAGTTTAATGAAGAAGTAAAAAGAGACACAAGTTTTTTGAAACCAATCAAAAGTGAAATACCAAAAGTGCATTACAATGAATATTATCTGGTTAGTGAACTTCCGAGAACTTTAATAAAAATTGAATCATTTAAAAAGCTCACAAAAGAAAATCAATATGTGGACTTCTACTATGACGCTTCGGACGAATGGAGCAGAAGTAGCAATAAGCGGCAGTTTCAAGTTAAAAAAAGTGATAAAAAAAATCACGTTACTTATAATGGCCAAGATTATAAAGTAGATGTTACGTTAAAAGATGATCGTGTTACCGCATCTATGAAACCAAATCCAAAACTTCAAAAAATATGGGATTCACAAGTCTCCAAAATTCTCACTGCTACCGGGATACTAAAGGAACAAATACAATCCTACAGAGAAACTGACCTCAAACATCTACGAGTAAATTTGTTTGTGAATCCCACCTTAGCAGAATTGGTAGAAAGTAACCTGAATGAAACTCTAAAGGAAATCGAGAAATTGGAAATTGAAGCGCGAAATATTCAGAACTACTATGAAAAAATAGAGGACCAATCGGACAAAGAAATTAAGCAACTTTCAATCGGCAAAGAAAATTGAACAACAAATTCAGCAAGTTTGAAACGTTCGGTGCAATCACAGACAGCGCTAAAAGGAAAAAATTAGCAGACGCTATTTTCCAGCACTTATCTAAACAATCCATAGATGGAGTTAGTATTACTAATTCGGAATCGGATAATTTTGGATCAGCAGTTAATACCATCGTTGCA
>CAIRZD010000093.1 GCA_903882965.1 uncultured Bacteroidota bacterium | reverse complement strand
TGGTTGAAAATAAGGAAATCTATAATCCATTAAAACTTTACATTCCTCTAAAAGACTATTTAAGCCTTATGAGAGCTTCTCAAATATTCCTTCCTAAGTATGATATTGATCCGGAGAAGGATACCAGGATTGGAAGTCGTCCAATAGGCTGGCCGATAGGCATAAGAGGCATAAATTATGCTCATTATAGCGATGTTAATTACGACGGCCTCTTTGATGCTAACGATTCGGGTTATAGCATGTGGTATATGACTTTTCAGGGAAATCCAGTTAACTGGACCTTGGGGTTAATGGCTTTGGTTTTTTCTATCTCCTTAATTTTTTCTAGATTAGTATTTAGAATTAAAATATCTAATCCGAGAATTTATAATTATATATTTATATAATTATAAAGTGTATACACCACACAAAATAAATCAACAGAAAATCAACAGAAAAGGTGTATACACCGCAATAGATGACACCATTTTAGAACTGTAAACGAACTATTAATTTTACGTTATCAAGATGGGGATAAATACCGCGTAAATAAAATAACACAATGATTACCTTTGCCATCCATAATACACTCAATGGATTCTTCAGTAAAGATTTTCTCGGGCACTGCATCTCATTATCTTGCAGAAAAAATAGCAAAATATTACGGCAAGCCACTAGGCAACCTCAGCATCCAGAAGTTCAGCGATGGTGAGTTCCAGCCCGTTTTCAATGAGTCCATTCGTGGCGACTATGTTTTTTTAGTCCAGTCTACGTTTGCCCCATCTGATAACCTGTTTGAGTTGCTCATGATGATAGACGCCGCGCGCAGGGCTTCTGCAGGCTATATCACCGCCGTAATACCCTACTTCGGTTTTGCACGGCAAGACAGAAAAGATAAGCCCCGTGTGGCCATCGCATCTAAACTCGTAGCCAATCTGCTCACCGAAGCAGGCGCTAACCGGGTTATGACCATGGACCTGCACGCACCTCAAATACAAGGTTTTTTTGATATACCGGTGGATCACCTCGATTCTTCCGCAATTTTTATCCCGTATATTGAAAAACTTAAGATAGAAAACATTATCTTTGCGGCCCCTGACGTAGGTAGCACCAACAGGGTACGTGAAGTAGCCAAGTATTTTGAGGCTGATATGGTGATCTGTGATAAGCAACGCAAACGTGCAAATGAGATAGCAGCGATGACCGTAATAGGCGATGTGAGTGGCAGAAACGTGGTGCTGATAGATGATATTTGCGATACGGCAGGTACGCTGTGCAAAAGTGCACAGATACTCAGAGATAGGGGCGCATTATCAGTAAGGGCTTTTTGCACACACCCGGTACTAAGCGGAAACGCTTACCAAAACATAGAAAACTCTATGCTGGAAGAACTGGTAGTGTGTGATACGATACCGCTAAAGCAGGAGTGCAGTAAAATAAAAGTACTGAGTACCGGAGAGCTTTTTGCAGTGGCTATCCGCAATACTTTTGAGAATAAGTCAATAAGCTCTTTGTTTATACATAGTAACCGCAAATAATTAGCTGATTTAATGATTAGCTTATTAGCTGATGCTTGTGTTATTATAGAATAGGGATTGGAAAATAAAAAATTGAGAGCAATCAGCTAATTATCAAATCAGCTAATCTGCTAATTAATAAAGACTGTTTATACAAAAAAATCCGTCCGGCACAATGCCGAACCTTTTTAGAAAAACAATTTCAGGCCGCATGTTAGACGGATATGCGCGCGGGGCTGGAATAACAAAAACACTAAAATGAAAAGTGTAAAGATTGAAGGTAAAAAAAGAAGCGATCTTGGTAAAAAAGCTACGCGCCAGGTTCGTTCTGAAGAATTAGTACCTGCCGTTATTTACGGAGGTAAAGAAACAATCCACTTTACGGCGCCTGTAATGTCGTTCCGTACACTGGTTTACACACCTGAGTTCCAGATCGCAGACATCACTATTGATGGTACGAGCTACAGAACTATCATGAAAGACATCCAGTTTGATGTTGTAACTGATGAGCTTAACCACATTGACTTCCTTGAGCTGGTAGAAGACCGTAAGGTTGTAGCTACCCTGCCATTGAAATTCAGCGGCCAGGCAAAAGGTGTAAAAGACGGCGGACGCCTGGAGCTTAAAATGAAATCTCTTAACGTACGTACACTCCCTAAGCATCTTCGTGAGCACATCGACGTAGATATTACAAACCTCGAATTGCATGGCAACATACGTGTACAAGATGTAACAGCCGAAAACATGGAGATACTTAACTCTCCACGTATACCTGTAGCATCAGTAGTTACTACCCGCGCACTCCGCCAGGCTGATACAGATGCAGCAGCGGCAGCAGCTCCGGCAGGTGGTAAAGCACCGGCAGCAGCAGCAGGCAAAGCAGCGCCCGCAGCAGCAGCAGCCAAAGCACCGGCAGCAGCTAAGCCAGCAGCTAAGAAATAATAAATTGGAAACTAAGCATACCAAGCCCCTTTGCGAAAGCAAGGGGGTTTTTATTTGTACCTGGTGTATTCAATTAATACTGAGATAATTTCAACTATTTTCAATAAAAATCAATTTTATTT
>CAIRZD010000092.1 GCA_903882965.1 uncultured Bacteroidota bacterium | reverse complement strand
ACTTATGGATCAGAATATGGATTATTTGGTCAAGGCAGTTATTTTACAGATAACCCAGAAGTAGCTAGTAGTTATACCAAAAAGGGTAAGGGAGAAACTCCAACTGTTTATCCCGTTTATCTGTCGTTACAAAATCCTATAGACATGGATATTCAAGCAATTAAAAAAGATTGGGTAAAAACTTTTCCTGAAGTAGACTTTGAGGATGAGTATAAGCCGGAAAAAAATACGAACGAAGGTTTTTATAGGGCTGTAGAGCAATATTACGAAGACCTAGGAAACTATCCTAAATACGAAGCATCTGAAAGAATACAAGATGGATTAAGAGATATGGGTTACGATGGCATAACTCATACTGGCGGCGGCAGAGTAAAATCTGATGGCGTAAGACATCAAGTATATATTGCATTTGAACCAGAGCAAATTAAATCTGCAATAGGAAATACTGGAGAATATAGTACAGAAAATCCTGATATCCGTTATGAGATATCGCTACCTGGTGTTGATCCAAAAATTGCGGCGATGGCAGAAAAGACATTTGGTAAACAAGAACCAAAGTCTTATTTAGATACATTAAAAGATTTAGCAGTACGCTATCGTGATCGTTTCAAATATATGATTGCAGATGATCTAGCGGACTTACAAAAGACAAGTTCAACAGGTTACATGAAAGCAAGACTATCTAAGACAATTGATACACAGATGCAAGTATTGTTGGATTACGGTCAATTAGAAACGCGTGGCGGTACTTTAGGATATAAGCGTGGTACTAAAGGATTAAAAGCTATCTACGCACCATTAGGTAATGAAGTAGAGCGTTTTCAAATATGGATGGCGTTAAGTAGAGATGCACAATTACCGACTAATAAGCGGTCATTTAAAGATGAATTAGTAAATAGCAGAAATCAATTTACACAAGGCGATTTAAATGGCGTACCAAGATTAAAGTTATATGAGCAAGTAAGAGCAGAACAACAAGCATTAAATAAGTCTGTATTAAATGTTGCTAAAGATTTAAATCTAATTGACGATGAAGCATACAAACGATTTGTTGCCGATAACTTTTATATTCCGTTTTATAAAGAAATGGAAAATGGAGATATTGAGGGCGCTCGTATTGCATCAAAACTTACCGGTCAGAAATTTAGTCATGCATTAAAAGGTGGCGAAAAGAAAGTAAATGATCTGATGGATAATATGCTTCGCAACTGGGGTCATATTATATCTGCGTCTCTTAAGAATGATGCGGCATTGACTACGTTAAAAGATGCTGAAAAGATAGGTGTTGCCGTCCGTGTTAAACCAAACGAAAGCGGAAATCCCGGAGTTGTAAAAGTGATGGAGAATGGCGCACCAACATTTTTTAAAGTAATGGATCAGGATCTGACAGATAGCATCTCTCAAATCAATTATTTAAATAAACAATCCGCTTTATTTAAAGCAATGACACAGCCTACTAATTGGTTGCGTTATGGAGTGACATTAAATCCAGCATATAAAATTAGAAACATTGTAAAAGATTCTTTAACTACGGTTGGTATAAGCGATATAAGTGCAAACATTCCAGCAAATATTAAACGTGGCTGGGAATTAAGTAATAAGGCATCTGAGATATATGCTGATGCATTAGCATCTGGCGCAGTATTCCAACTTGGTAGTTCTCATGATGGAAAATCTGCTGATCTTATTAAGCGATTAATTGCTGAAGGCGTTAGTGATAATACCATTCTTAATACGCAAGAAAAAATGCTTAGTGGTTTAAAGAAAGCATTTAAAGCCTATGAGGACTTTGGAAACCGTCTAGAAAACGTTAACCGTATGACGTTATATGACAAGCTAATAAGCGAAGGAAAGTCTCCCCTAGAGGCTGCATATGAGTCTAGAGATCTATTGGACTTTACTTCTCAAGGAGCATCTAGATCTTTGCGTGTAATATCACAACTTGTACCATTTATGAATACGCGCATTCAAGGTTTATATAAGTTATATAGAACAGGTACAGAAGCTGAAAAACAAAAACGATTATTTTATACACTTGGATCTATTGCTTTAGCATCTGCGTTATTGTATTTAGTAAACAAGGATGATGAAGATTTCAAAAGAAGACAAGATTGGGATAGAGATAATTTCTGGTGGTTTAAGATTGGTGATACGGCATTCCGTATTCCTAAGCCATATGAATTGGGTGGTATTGGTACGCTTGCAGAGCGCGGGCTTGAACAGTTTTCAGATGATAGTGTAGAAAGTAAAGTATTCTTTAGCAGAATGGGGCAATATTTGATGGATACACTTTCATTGGATCCAACGCCGCAAGCAATCAAACCATTATGGAATGTAATTAATAATCGGGATTCATTTACTGGTACGCCGATAGAAACTCCGGGCATGGAAAGATTTACAAAGACTGAAAGATATGGTGATAAAACATCTGGGGTTGCTAAAGGATTAAGTCAAGTAATTAATATGCCGCTTAGTGTTATTGGATTAGAGAATTCAGGACCATCACCGGTACAGATTGACTATTTAGCACAAGGATATTTTGGTTGGTTAGGCGGAACACTTGGGTCAACAGCGGCGAGAGCATTTGAAGATAAGCCATCAAAGCCATTAATAGATGCAATTGGATTTGCGCAAACAGAACCGGAAATAAATTCTAAATATATTACGGACTTTTATCAAAGTAATGCCAAGATACAAAATGTTTTTGATGATATGAAGCGATATGCTGAACAAGGTAATACTGAAAAAGTTTCTGAGATATTAAAAGAAAAAGGCGATCTCATTGCATTGCAAAAACTGTATAACCAAACAGTAAATGAGATAGCCAAACAAAGAAAATATATTGAGTTTATATCCAATCAGAATCTGCCAAGAGAAGAGCGTGAACAGATGATCGTTAATCAAAAATTAATCATGAGTAAAATGGCAGAGAATGCAGAAAATATAAGAAAGTCATTGAAGAACAAGTAGGTCGTTATCAAATAACCAACCTATTGTTTTTCGATGTGCTTCTTCCCATAGTGATGTTCGTTCATCTCTTGAGAGTTTATTTCCTTGGTCAAGTTCCATATGACAGCTGTAGCATAAAGCAGCGATTCTATAATCGTTGGCTTTAATT
>CAIRZD010000091.1 GCA_903882965.1 uncultured Bacteroidota bacterium | reverse complement strand
TTTTAAAGAACTTTTCACTTCCCCGTTTTTCTTTTTGGGAGTGCAAAGATAGAGAAGCAAATCTATTCTTCAAAATCTTTCTGTTATAAATTAGTGAAATAGAGAAAGATAATTCGGGAATTTAAACGTGAAACACAAAAGAGCCTGTGCTGTGGCTGATTGCGGGGGATTTGGGAGGAATGGATAGATGGTGTAATATTGGGCATTCAAACCATTTCATGAAGAAAATAACCATGCTTTTTGGTGCATGCGGGGCTGTTTTGTTGTTTAGTAATTGCTTTAAGAAGGCAAACCCTACATCTGAACCGAGGAAAACACCGGCTGAGGAGATCGTATATGCGAGGACGCATTTTACTGATTCGCAACGGGTGGCGGGGGAGGCTATTTTTGAAAAGACCTGCTATAATTGCCACGACCTGCCTGATGTAAGTGACTATACGGTGCATGAACTGGATGGGATATTGCCCAAAATGTTTCGGAAATCGAAGCTGAATTACGATGATGCGGGGCTGGTGAAGGCATATATTATAGTGAATGCGAAGGGGGAGTGATCTTAATGGTTAATTATTAATGGTTAATGGTAAGACCCAAAAGTGGCTAGTAATTGAAGTCCTTTATTTTTTCTATTCATTATCCAAACCTTAGGACATTTAGCTGCCTTTTCGTAAATTCGTAACTGATAAATTTATGGGTATGACGGATGTTGAAGTAAAAGAATTGAAAAAAGAAGTAAAAAAATATATAGACCATGCTGATGCCAGGATGGTAAAAGCTGTTTATGCCATGCTTGAAGCCGACCAGCATGGAGATTGGTGGGACGAAATAAGCGACGGTGAGCGTGCAGCGATAGAAACCGGTTTAAAACAAATGGAACAAGGGAAGACCAAACCACATGAAAAGGTTATGCAAAAACATAGCAAATGGCTATCCAAATAGAATGGTCGATAAAAGCAGAAGATACTTTTGAAGGTATAATCGCTTATTTGGAAAAAGAGTTTACACAAAGAGAAGTTGCGAATTTTGCAAATCGTGTATATGAGAAATTAGAATTATTGCGCTCATTTCCGAAGATGGGGGTTCCAACCGGCAGGAAAAAGAGCACATATAGAACCTTGATACATAAAAAGGTCACCTTAGTATACTATTATAAGCCAATCAAAAAAGAGATCGTCCTTATCACATTTTGGGATGATCCGCAGCGTTTTTGATTACCTTCAATATATGAAAAGAGCAATTTTATTAATATTCTATCTCGTTGACTGCTTGAACTCTACAGGCCAGCAATGTGATATAATTAAAACTGTTTTGCTCAATTATTATGATGGTTCAGTCACAACCAAGAGTAATCGTTCAATATCAAAACCGATAAACTTGTGCAATGAGTTTATTACATACTATAATAGTGAAAAAAACAGTATCAAAGAAGATATATCAAATTATGTTCCGAGTGCAATTGCAAAGAAATTCGCTATAGAAGTAGAACATCTAGATGCAGGGGGAACAGTTGACTGCTTCGATTCAGCTTTTAATTTTATAACCAAAACTCAGGCAGATAGTATTAATCAATGCTTTAGAAAATATGGAAGCGTTGAATGTACCAAGAATCCCGAGGCTTTGTATAAATACAACTGTACATTCATTACCCAACCAATAATAATCGGGAATTTCGCGATAATAAAAGAGATGGTATACGTTGCAAGTTTGAATTCTACAACTAATATTTATCTATTTAAAAAAGTTAAAGGAAAGTTCGTTTTTCATAAGACATTATATTCAAGTGCATCCTAACCTTTTAACCGATTAACGATTTAACCCTCCCCCCTCCGCGTTATTTATTGATTAATCTAATATGCCTATTTGTGTTTATTGGTGGGGAGTAGCGATATTTGTGGGCGTTATTATAAATACGGGGCTTTGGAACATAAGATGAAAATAGGAATTGTATGTTACCCTACGTTTGGTGGGAGTGGTGTGCTGGCTACGGAGCTGGGTATTGCCTTGTCGGACAGGGGCTATGAGGTGCACTTTATCACTTATGAACAGCCGGTGAGGCTGACGCAGAGTTTTCATCCGAACATCTATTTTCATGAGGTAAAGGTGCCTACTTACCCGCTGTTTGATTTTCCACCATATGAGACGGCGCTGGCGAGCGCTATGGTGAATGTAATAGTGAACCAGAAGCTGGACGTACTGCACCTGCACTATGCCATACCACATGCATCGGCAGCATACTTTGCACGGCAGATACTGAAGAAAACGGGGGCGGATATACCTTTTATAACTACGCTGCACGGCACGGATATAACGCTGGTGGGACGGGACACGACGTATGCACCGGTGGTGACGTTCTCGATAAATGAATCGGATGCGATAACGGCGGTGTCTGAGAACCTGAGGGAGGAGACCTTCCGCTCTTTTAAGATAGAGAAGGAGATACATGTGATACCGAACTTTGTGGATATAAAACGTTTTCACCAAACGGATAAGGACCACTTTAAGCAGATGCTGGCACCGGGCGGGGAGCGGATACTGGTGCATGTATCGAACTTCAGGAAGGTGAAAAGGGTGGATGATGTGATAAAGATATTTGAGCAGGTGAGTAAGGAGGTGCCCTCCAAGCTGCTGATGATAGGCGACGGGCCGGACAGGCAGAGCGCCGAGGACCTGGCTAAGACACTGGGCATCTATGATGATATACGCTTCCTGGGCAAGCAGGAGCA
>CAIRZD010000090.1 GCA_903882965.1 uncultured Bacteroidota bacterium | reverse complement strand
CAGTGAAGGATCCCGGCCGTTTTGTACAGTTGGTATACACTTATACAGTCCCTACAACTTTCTCCAGTGGTATGGGAGTTGTTAATCCTGCCCATTGCAGGGTTGTTGCTTTTGTCAATTCCCCCGGCTATGGAGGTAGTTACCAGGTGCTCCAATCTGAGCAGACCAAACTAATGGGGCCATAGTAGGGAAAGGAATACGTAATAACGACAAAGTGCATATCCAATACATGGCATTTCCCCTTATGCTGATTGGTTTATTCATGCGGATCTTCCGCAACAAATCGTATAATGAGGCAAATTAAGTTTATAGTTTCGATTTTATTTATTTGCGCTTTTATGGCTGCCTGCAATGGTAATAAAAACGGTAGTGGGCAAAAAGATGAGCATACTAATGATACCTTAAGTACAAAGCAGGTATCGGTACCTGTATTTGACGCAGATAGTGCGTACCAGTATGTAAGCAGGCAGGTTTCTTTTGGTCCTCGCGTGCCCGGTTCGGCTGCGCAAACCAAGTGTGCAGAATGGATGGGACATATGCTTAAAAAAGCTTGTGATACGGTATATATGCAGGATGTGCAGGTAAAAGGAGGTGATGGAAAATCGCTACCCTGTTTCAATCTTATAGGTGTTATCAACCTCAAGGCTACCAGGCGGATTCTTTTACTGACGCACTGGGATAGCCGTCCATGGGCCGATCAGGATACAAAGGATAAAGACAAACCGGTAATGGCTGCGGATGATGGGGGCAGTGGGATAGGTGTATTATTGGAGGTGGCTAATGAGTTGAAAGCCCGTGGACTCTCTGCTACAACAGGCGTAGATATTCTTTTTACGGATGTTGAGGATTATGGGCGCAGCGAATGGGGCGAAAACTCATACTGTCTTGGTACGCAATATTGGGCAAACCACCCGCATGTGGCTGGGTATAAGGCCGAATTCGGGATATTGCTGGATATGGTAGGCGCACATGGCGCGCAATTTCCTATGGAGGCCAGTTCTACCGTATTTGCCGGAGATGTGCAGCAAATGGTGTGGCGTGCAGCAGGGAATGCGGGTTTCTCCTCTTATTTCCTCTATACCCCTAATGTGGAGATCACAGATGACCATGTGCCTGTAAACAAGATAACAGGGATAAGAACCATAGATATCATTAACCTCACCCCGGATCCCGAGCATCCTTTTGCGGCACACTGGCACACCCATGCTGATGTTATGGACATAATTGATAAAAATACGCTAAAGGCTGTTGGGCAAACCTTGTTGCAGGTGATCTATGAAAATGCACAAAGCAAATAATTCGTGTAAGTAAAATTCATATACATTTTTCTGCAACAAACTGTTATCTTTTTTTTGAAAAAGTAATGTTGCGTTGTTCTCTATTAACAGAATAGTATATTTGCCTGAATAAATCCGGATATAATTTTGAAGTACCGTAATGCCATACTGATCGTTTTGCTGGTAATTGTAGCTGACCAGTTGCTTAAATTTTATATTAAGACCCACTTTGTCAACGGTGATGATGTGAAGATAGCCGGCAGTTGGTTCAGGCTGCATTTTATTGAGAACGAGGGGATGGCTTATGGCATGAAACTGAGTGAATCCGTGGTAGGGAAATTGCTTCTTTCCTCGTTCCGGTTAATTGCAGTGGTGTTCGGCTTTTACCTATTGAGCAGGTTAATAAAAAAAGGTTATGGAAAAGGTGTGATCATCTGTGGATCGCTGATACTTGCCGGAGCATTGGGTAACTTAATAGATAGTGTATTTTACGGGCTGATATTTACAGACAGTCCATATTCCTGTTTTTCGGGCTATTACGACGGCTTATCCAGTATGATGCAAACCCATAACCAAACTGCGGTTGCTCATCTTACCAGGTTCGGGCAGGGGTATGGGAAATTTTTACAGGGCAAGGTGGTGGATATGCTTTATTTTCCGGTATTAGAAACCAAATTACCGGGATGGGTACCTTATATGGGTGGTAAAAATTTTGTATTTTTCGAGCCGGTTTTTAATATTGCTGACGCAGCTATTTCTGTAGGTGTTTTAACGCTTGTATTTTTTCAAAAGAGCCTTATCCACAAACCTGTAGAAAACAACGCAAACGCGCCGTCGGCTGAACCAAAGTCTACAATAGCCGATATTCAATAGCAGTTTATTATCAGCAAAAATGGTACATTGTGATACCAAGCAAAATTTTTCGGAAATATAAATAATGACATATGGAAGAAGAGCTTTTATCAATAACAGTATGGCTTGCAGGCCGTAGCTATCGCTTAAGGATAAAACCGGAGGAAGAATCCGCGGTTCGTAAGGCGGTAAAGCTGGCAGATACAAAGGTGAATGAAATGAGAACGCATTATGCCGGCAAAGATGACCAGGATTTTATGGCGATGACCTTACTCTCATATGCATCAGACAGTGCTATTGAATCGTTTAATAATCCATTGCTGCAAGAGGAGTTAAACAAAATGTCGAAGAAGATAGATAAAATATTGGCCACCCAAAACCCGTAAAGGGGGCGATGCTTGTGAATATACCTGTAGCTGATAGGATATTGATTGGCTGATTATTATGCACTGAGTGCTTCTAATAATATTTCCATTTTACTGCCTCTTGATCCTTTTATGAGTATAGCGCTGTTTTCGGGGGCGTGCTTTTTGATATAAGCAGCGGCATCTGTTGAATTTTCAAACCATGTGTACCCATCTTTAACCGGCTCAAATTCTTTGCCTACCAGTATTACATTCTGCCAATTATAGGCTGATATAAGTGCAACCAATTCTCTGTGTTCATTGAGTTCTTCAGTACCCATTTCTTTCATGCCACCAATCCATAAGGCTTTGTTTTGCAGGTTTGCTTCTGCAAAGTTGAGTATGGCAGCACGCATACTTGTAGGGTTAGCATTGTAGGCATCAAGAATTATTTTGTTACTTCCTTTTTGCAGCCATTGAGACCTGCTGTTGTCGGGGTTGTATGCAGCAAGCGCAGTTTTTATCTCATCGATCGGGATGCCAAAATACAATCCGGCAGCGATAGCAACCATTACATTGGGGAAGTTATAAGCGCCTACAAGGTGAGTATCAATTGTGGTTTCTGTGTGTGCGGTAAGCATGGCTATTTGCAGAAAAACATCGTTCATTAATGGCTTGCCAATGTACTGTGCATTTGCACTACCATAGGTAACCTGCTGTTTGATATCATGCGCCATTTGTTGCAGGTAATCGAGATCGGTATTGCGGAAGATAATACCATCGTGATCTCTGATAAAATCATAGAGCTCGCCTTTTCCTTTTCGCACACCCTCTATGCCGCCAAAACCTTCTATATGGGCTTTGCCGCAATTGGTAATGATACCATAGTTAGGCGTTGCAATTTCACAATAGCCTGCAATTTCTTTTTGGTGGTTTGCGCCCATTTCTATTATGGCTATTTGCGCATCCTTTTTTATCTTCAGTAGCGTGAGCGGCACACCGATATGATTATTGAGATTGCCCTCTGTGGCATAAGTAATGAAGCGCGAACTGAGCACAGATAAGATCAATTCTTTTGTGGTTGTTTTGCCATTTGATCCGGTAATGGCGATAAATGGGATAGTAAATTGCCGCCTGTGATAATTGGCGAGTTGTTGTAATGCCGCAAGTGTGTTTTGGACGAGGATATACTTGTTGCCGGATGCATATTGAGGGTTGTCTATTACTGCATATGCGGCGCCTTTATCCAATGCTTCCTGTGCAAATTTATTACCATCAAAATTAGCGCCGCTTAGTGCAAAGAACAGGCAGCCCGTTGTTAATTTCCGTGTATCGGTTTGGACATCAGGGTGTTGCAGGTATATTTTATATAGTTCCTCTATCGTCACTTTGATCAGATTTATTGTAAAAATAAAGAACCCTCCCGATACTTCGGGAGGGTTCTGAAACTAAGTTTTGTAATAATTATCTTTTATGTCTTTTTTCCTGACCGAAGCTATTGCCTCCTTGTTCACCATCGCCATCCGGGCTACCCCAACGATCCATTACACAACGGAAGCCAATAGTGTTGCTTGATAAATTACCCTGCATATAACGACGGGTGCCGGGTGATAACCAATAAGCACGATCAGCCCATGAACCACCCTTGTAAACTTTGGTAGAGTCATTGATAAGTGTATTAACGCCGTAGCTGTAAGTAGCCTGTGATAAGCTATCGCCATCTCTAAAGCTGTTCAGGTCAGCACTTCTTGTTTCGTAGCGGCCATTCGACTGGATCTCAGAATTAGTGATGTCCTGGTATGGAACGTGACCAATGCTGTCTTTTTCAGTGAGGGTACCATCATCTTCAAGTTTTGGACGGGTATACTTATTGCCACGGAAAGGACGGAACTCATCAACATCTTCGTGAGATTCAGGACGATAAGTATCCATAACCCACTCGTTCACGTTGCCAGCCATGTTATAAAGGCCGAATGCATTTGGTAAATAAGAACGGCAGGGAGCAGTGATATCGGCATTGTCATTAAGACCACCCGCTACACCCATAACGTCACCTTTGGCACGCATATAGTTACCTTCAAATTCACCTTGGTATTGATTATGTAAACCGTAGCGCGTAGTGTTTTTTGGTCCCCATGGTAATGTGTTGCGGTCTGTAACAACTTCCTCACCACGACGGCGTTTATTTTCAGGAGTTGGGTTGTCACCAATCAGGCCTAGTGCTGCATATTCCCACTCTGCTTCTGTTGGCAGACGATAATCTGGTAAGAATACACCATCGCCAAGATTAAGCGGGCGGGTACCAGAACCACTTGGATCAAGATCTCTTTTACCTCTTCCGTTTCCGTCGTATTGCTTAGTTAAATAAGTTTCGGTTGTGAAAACGTCTTCATTAGATTGTGTTGGGTTTGGCTTCAATGCTCCTACGTGAATAAGCATTAACTCATTAACACGGTCAGTGCGCCATTGGCAAAAATCAGTAGCCTGGAACCAGTTTACACCAACTACAGGATAATTATTATATGCAGCCGCACGGAAGTAATATTTTACATAAGGCTCGTTGTAGCCAAGAGCAGAGCGCCATACAGTAGAATCGGGCGTTTCTTTTTGAATCAACTCCGGATAATCGGCAGAATATACACGGGTAAGCCAAAAGATATATTCACGGTATTCAACGTTAGAGATTTCGGTTTCGTCCATATAAAAAGAAGAAACAGAAACAGTACGCCTCATGCTGTTGTTTTCCAGGGTAGGCATTTCATCGTCTGTAGCCCCCATAGTAAACCTGCCACCTTGAACAAACGCCATTCCATGAGGGGTTTCCTGACCTCTATAATCGGTAACGTCGTAACCTCCGTAATGCTTGTCATTGAGCGGCCATCCGGTCACCCTGGATACTCCGTCTCCTTTCCCTTTTTTGTGAGAAGATTTTGAACATGCAGTAAAGAAAGTAGCTGCCCCTAAGCAAAGCAAGCTGATTCCAATGAATTTTCTTTTCATAATTAAACTGAAATATTTACACTAATTAGTAAGTACGTTCTTAAAAGCCGTTACAATGTTACCGCATTCTTTTGAAATTTTCAAGCTTTCATTGCATAAGAGAAAAAAAAAGTTCTATTTTTTCTTTTTAAAGAATATAATATCTGTAAAAAAAACACGTTGTTATATTGTTAAGGCGCCAATCTGTGCGTAGTT
>CAIRZD010000089.1 GCA_903882965.1 uncultured Bacteroidota bacterium | reverse complement strand
CACCATTATTTTCAAAGCACTCTAATTGACTGGAAGGATTACCCATCCGAATAAGTGGGTTACAAGGATAATGTAGACCATATACGCATCCAATACCCTCAATAACGGTAAATGTGTAAATAACAGTAGAATGATTAGGAGGTATATAACCACCCATTTGCCATATTCTATACCACTTTCCGTTTATTTGAGTAGAGTCTATTGATATTACTTCATTATATGAAGTAAAGATAGAAGGGGTAAATTCATTCGTCTGGTTAACTATCGTATCACCCGGCATTAAACTATAGTCGTAGAGTAAAAAAATATCGGTGGTATCCGGAAGCGTCATAAAAAATACCTTACCGGCAGTAGTATCTTCGTAAGAGGGAAATCCACCGACAATCATGCATTTCTTTCCGTTTATTATAGTATCACCGGAATTTTGTATAAATCCGGAGGAACAATAACATGTACCGTGTGCAAGGTCGGCATCAAAGAATTTCCATGTGTTAGCACTATCAGTAAAATGGATCTTCTGCCCATACAAGGAAAAACTCAAAAGAAAAAACAGGGCTATAAATAAGGTTCTTTTCATAGGTACTGCATATTATCGCGTATTAAAGTTAATGAAATATTATTAATGCACATACCTATATAGATACCTATTTGTATAAATACCCACCCAAATCTTTAACTTGCATTTCCTTTTGACCCATTAACTTTTTAACCTTTTAACTGATATGCTTACTCAACTTAAAAACTACGCAGAAGGCAAATGGGTTGCCGGTACTAAAACAGGCGAAACATTGCATAATGCCATTACCGGTGTCGCTATATATACAGCCAGTAGCGATGGCCTTGATTTTGGTGCTATGATGCAATATGCCCGCAAAGTAGGTGGCCCTGCATTGCGCAGGCTCACCTTCCAGCAGCGTGGCCTTATGCTCAAAGCCTTGGCTATGTACCTCATGGAGCGCAAAGAATATTTCTATACCATCAGTGCCCATACAGGCGCCACCCGAGTCGATTCATGGGTGGATATAGAAGGTGGTATCGGCAATCTCTTTGCCAATGCCAGCCTCCGCCGCCAGTTCCCGGATGAGCGTTTTTATGTAGATGGTGATACCGCAAAGCTTTCAAAGAATAATACCTTCATTGGCCAGCACATCATGGTGCCGCGCGAGGGGGTAGCCATACATATCAATGCATTCAACTTTCCGGTATGGGGCATGCTCGAGAAGATCGCGGTCAATCTTATGGCGGGTGTGCCGGCTATTGTAAAGCCTGCCACACTTACGTCTTATCTCACCGAAGCGGTTTTTGAAGAGATCATCAAGTCAGAGATTTTCCCTGCCGGTTCATTGCAACTCATTTGCGGTTCAGCACGTGGTATACTCGATAATATCGAAACCGAGGATGTGGTTACATTCACTGGCTCTGCATCCACAGGCCGCATGCTCAAGGCGCATCCACGCATTTTATCTGAATCAGTTCCTTTCAATATGGAGGCCGATTCGCTCAACTGTTGTATCCTCGGCCCCGATGTGCATCCCGGCATGGCAGAGTTTGATATTTTTATAAAAGAAGTAGTGCGTGAGGTTACCACTAAGGCAGGCCAGAAATGTACTGCCATCCGCCGCATCATTGTTCCTGCCGATAGGGTAGAAGATGTGCAGATAGCCCTTGGCAAACGTTTACAAACCAATACCATTGGCGATCCATCCATTAAAGAAGTGCGCATGGGCCCGCTCGCTGGTATAGGTCAGCGTAATGAAGTGCGTGAAAAAGTGCAGCAACTGGCAAAATCACAAAACATTGTTATTGGCGATATGGAGCATTTTGAGGTCCTTGGTGCCGATAAAGAAAAAGGCGCGTTCCTACCACCGTTAATTTTCCTAAATACAGATCCGTTCAAGAATACGGACTGTCACAACATAGAGGCATTCGGCCCTGTATCTACCATTATTCCTTATGCCAATCTCGATGAGGCTATTGAGCTTGCCCGTATGGGCAAGGGCTCACTCGTAGCATCTGTCATCACTGCCGATGATCATATTGCCAAAGAGATCGTACTCGGTGCAGCAAGCATGCATGGCCGCATACTCGTACTCAATGCCGATTGTGCCAAGGAAAGCACCGGTCATGGTTCACCCATGCCATTGTTGGTGCATGGCGGCCCCGGCAGGGCAGGCGGCGGCGAGGAGATGGGAGGCAAGCGCGGCATACTGCATTACCTGCAGCGCACCGCCATACAAGGCTCACCAACCACGCTCACACGTATCACCAATGTATACCAGCAGCATGGTAAGCAGCACGAAACAGATATACACCCGTTCAAAAAATATTTTGAAGAACTGGAAATAGGCGAAACCCTCGTTACTGCAAAGCACACCGTTACCGAAGCCGATATCACCAACTTTGCTAATGTAAGCGGTGATAATTTTTACGCCCACATGGATGCTACTTCGCTCGAAGGCACCATCTTCACTGGCCGCGTGGCACATGGTTACTTTGTACTTTCAAAAGCAGCAGGTCTGTTTGTTGATGCGAAGAAAGGCCCGGTACTGCTCAACTACGGTATTGACGAAGCCCGCTTCACCAAGCCCGTTTATCCCGGCATGACCATCGGTGTGCGCCTCACGGTAAAAGAAAAAACCAAACAGGAAAAACGCACCCCAGAAGATATAGCCAAAGGCATCGTAAGATGGCTCGTAGACGTCTATGACGAAACCGGCGAAACCGTTGCTATAGCCACAATACTTACGATGGTAAAGATGAAGAACCAGGAGGGGTAGTTGATAAGTAGGTTGGTGTATAGTCACAACATATAAAAAGCTCAATATTGAGTGTCATAATGACGCTAAGCCTGTCCTGAGCGATAGTCGAAGGGCCGAACTATGACATGCCGGGTACATATTGTTGGCTAGTTCGGAGTACGATCATAGGTAATACTCTTTTAAGAATTCAGCACATATAGCTCCTGTAGTTCTAAAAGCATCTGTGCAGAGAATGGCTTGTAAAGAAACTTTTTTACCGCAGGGTATATGCTCATGCGCTGGCTATCCTCAATCCTGAAGGTGGATGAGATCATGATCACAGTACAAAGGTCTCGTACTCCCTCAGGAAGTTCCATATACTTATCCAGGAATTCAAAGCCATTCATCATCGGCATATAGATATCCAGGAATATCATACTCGGAAATTCAACAGGCTCGTTCTTTACTAGCTGTAGATATTCAATGGCATCCCGTGCATCATTATAGCTCGTTACTTTGTCAGCGAATGAATATTTTTTGACTAATCGTTCAATTAAGCTTCGGTCAAATAAGCTGTCATCAATTATTATTACTTTGTTAAGCATAGCGACAGATAATTATTTTTCAAAAATGATATTAGGTTGTTATCGGGCTGTAAATTTAGATTATTTTTTTAATACTTGGCCTTTGCTGGCGCTGGTTTACAGCATATTTTATGCATCTTACAGCATTGCGAAGTATAGTATACTGGTTCATAGACGTTTATGAATATTTTGGTAAAATGAGCAGGCTTGTATTTTCTGACTTATAGTTTTGTTATGCAAGAGCTTTTGACATAAATGCACTTCCCACGCTGGGTATTTTCCGGACATTTTTGCGACATTTTCTTTACGCAACTATAAGCCCTGCACTATTACTTTATAACAGATTCCCCCCCAAACAGGTATCTGTGATCAATTTAAATCCACAAAAAAATCAACTGGTAAATCCTACCGGTCATCTTCAATAGTCAGGAGTAATCGCATAATTACATTTCGATTTATTTAATATTAAATTACACCACCCAAACAGAGAAAATCGACATCAGATCAACAACAGATTTATCTCAGCCTGTATAAATTCGAAAGCTCGGCAGAAGTGCCGGGCTTTCAGGAAGGAAAAGTATATCATTAGTTGTATAAAAGGTAGGAATGTATTGATTGTAGTTTTTGTTTTTTATCACTAAAATCATATAACAAAGCTATTCATCGTCACCGCATGTTCAAATGATCATCAGCAGTTATTAGCATGATTTTAATCAGTACGAAAGATCATAGGTTTGATGGAATGAATAGCGCCTTTCTGGCCACCATTGTAACTTCGTCTTTTTGGCAAGATACAAGCCTCCGCAAAGATATTACCGGGTTACTGGGGTATCATTCTTTTTTTGAAAGTGCTAATTTTTGATAAGGTTTTGGACTAAAATTTATATTTTTGTTTTTTAGTGGTATATTACCATCAAATTTTACAAAGAACTCGTATGATACGGACACAATCAGGCATTCGCTTCTATAAAAATATATCAGTCGTTTTAATCTTAATCATTGCATTTACAACGCTAACAGTGAGTTCCTGCACAAAAGTAGCTACGCCCGCTGCTGTAAATGCAAAGTTCATAGGCACATGGGTAGGTTCTGAGGAGTGTTATAATATATACAATGGATACGGCGTTCCTGATACAACCATCGGTGCCAGAACTTATTACATTGGGAATGGGGGTAGCGACAATACTTTAAATATAGGGATATCTTTTGGTGGTAATAACGCCTGCTATTTGGCAACATCAATGTCCGCGATAGCAAAAGACAATATTTTCACTATTGCTTCACAGCCATTTAGTGATAATTGTGGCAATACATATGCGGTTCGTGGCACGGCTGACCTCAGCGCTGGTGGCACACTCACTATGGAAACTAATACAGTCGCAGCTTATACTGTAACTTGTATATTTACCGGGGCTAAGAAATAAGTGTATATATTTTGAGCTCGCCTGTTATTTCTTGTTCGCAGGTATACACACGACTTGATTGGTACTATTGCGTGCCATATAGCCCTATAGAAAAAGTGAACCTAGGCCCAACCCCATTAATTTGAATTAATTATATTATTAATGCTAACTCCCGGCGGTACGGTTTTTGTATTCTTTAACTTTTACTGATTTAGCTTTGAGTAAGATTTATAGTCAAACATTCACTTTTGAATCTTTATAAAATTGATTTACCATGAAAATGAGGTTCCTTTTAATTAGTTTTATTTGCCTTCTAACCAGCCAGGTAAAGGCTCAAACATCTAAAATAGATACTGTTGCTGTTTCCGTTCTCGATCGGATGAGTGCTATGATAGGCGAACTTAGCTCGTGTAGCGTAAAAATAAAATCCAATTATGATGTAAGTAGTCAGACATTGGGGTTGGTAAAACATTCGGATGAAGAGCATTTGTATATTGGAGGTCCTGATAAATTACTTTTACGGGCAGAAGGTGATAAAGGGAACAGGTATATTATGTACAGTGGTAAAACGCTTAGCTATTATTCTATAGATAAGAACCATTATTCGCAAGTAGATGTTCCATCCACAGTAGTTGAGATGATCGACCATATGAATAAGACCTATGGTATTGTATTCCCTGTAGCTGACTTTCTTTACCCTGGTTTTGTAGACGATATATTAGCGGAATCAAATAATCTTGTATTACTTGGTATGACAAAGGTTGATGGTAAGGACTGCTTTCATATTGCAGGTACTACTAAGGATAAAGCTTACCAGTTTTGGATAGCCGATGATGCCTTTTACCTTCCTTTAAAAATGGTGATCGTATACACTAATAAACCCCTGAATCCTCAATTTGAAGCTACTTATTGTGATTGGCAAATAAACCCGAATCTTCCGGGCAGCATATTTGAATTCAAAATACCAAAGAGTGCAAAAAAAATAAAATTAACTCCATTATCTGTAAAGAAATAAATTTTACATCAAATTATTTATAGTCATGAAAACGCTTAATAAAATGAAATTTGCTGGTATAATAGGTGTTATTTGTATGGTATTATTCTGCATTCCTCAGGATACTATGGCACAGCGTTTCGGCCACGGCGGCGGAGGCGGTGGTGGCGCCAGAGGTGGTGGCGGCGGCGGAGGAAGAGTTAGTGGTGGTGGCGTAGAAAGAGGCGGCGGTGGCGGCGGTGTAAGAGGTTTTAACGGAGGCAGCCGCAATGAGGGTAATCACGTTTTCAGGGCACCTGAACCCCGTAATGACCATCAATTTGGCGGAGGTATACGCAATGAAGGTGTGTATCACCATGCTTATGGTTCTCATCCATATGCTTACCATGCATATCACCCTTATGTATGGGGCGCATACTGGCATCCTTTTGGATTTTTTGCTACTGCGCTTACTGCTGATGCTATCATGTTTTCATGGGCTAACCAGCAATATTATTACGACGACGGTGTTTATTACCAGCCATATAACGGTGGATATACAGTTGTTAACCCACCGGTTGGCGCTGTTGTGAGTTATTTACCTTCTGGATATATAACTGTACAAGTTGGGGATGACACATATTATTACTACGGAGGCACGTTTTATATTAGTCAGGGTGGTTCTTTCAGGGTAGTACCCGCACCCATAGGTGCGATTGTAAATGAGATACCTGAAGGGGCTTCAGACCAGGTAATAAACGGAGTAGATTACCTTTTATATAATAACACATATTACCAACCTATTTCTCAAAACGGGCAAGATGCTTATGAAGTAGTGCAGGTTAATTAAAGTAGAGTAAAATAAAAACAATAGTTATTGTCTTATTCAATAAGTATTGTAGTGAATTGATGGTTAAGATTTAATGGTATCAATAATTTTGATTTAATTTTCTGATTTTGCAGCATAAGAATTACATAAAAATAAAGCTCAGGCAGTCTGTATGGCTGTTGCTGGCTTTTTTTTGTGTTGTTTTTTCCGGCGCTATTAAAAAGGTATTGCAATTACACGCTGATCAAAAGATAAGCATGTTAGTGCATAGGGATAATGACGGATCCAGGTTGCTGACCCAAAATATAAAAGACGGGAGCAGGGAAAAGCATGAAATCCAGGTATTAGTTGCCTCTGACCACAAGCAAATTCCCGCCCGGGATTTTGTGCCTTTATTTCATACATCAATACTTCAGGTATTTTCCACACGATTAAACTTATACAGATGGATAGCATCTCGTACAAGTTATAATAACCACGAGTCTATTGCGTCCGGCCCCGTTGCCGTTTATCTTCTTTTGCGCAAGCTACAGGTCTGATATGCATTTAGATATCTACCCGAATGGCCTTAGGTATAGATATTTGAATAGCCTGCTTAATGACCTTTAGTATATTCCCTTAAAAATATTTTATTTTAGTATTTTATTTGAATAATACGTTTTGTATGCAAGTGAATAAAAATATAAACGTAGCAATACTTTGAAAATGGCAAGATATATTTTTTTAAAAAGAGCTGATTTATTTCATTCCTTACGGAGTAT
>CAIRZD010000088.1 GCA_903882965.1 uncultured Bacteroidota bacterium | reverse complement strand
TATAAGATTATTTTGATGAAACGCATGCAGGTATTAACTAATAAGACATCATTTGAAGAGTTGATTGCATTATGCATTATTTAATATTTAGTACATTTTCAAAAAAAACGATAAATTTACTAACCTATTTAAATAAAATACTGTCTTTGATATGCGGAGCAGTGTGTAATTTTTAAGTATTTTGAGGATTTTATTTAAAATAGGCAAATCAGAGGCAATATTTTTTATCCAGATATTAGTATACAGATATGAAACGCAATAGTTACTTTTTAAGTGTTATTTTAGTTATTTTATTTTTTTTCGGTGTTGGGAATGCAAACGCTCAGGTTACAGTTACGAGCAGTGATTCTCTTAATTGTACTACCACTTGTACAGAGCTGACTGCTCATTTAACAGGGGATAGTCCTACTGATGCCGGAGTTACTATTGATGATGTTTACGCGCTTGCACCTATTCCTATAGGCTTTACGTATAATTTTTATGGCACAAACTATACGGGTTGCCTTATAGGCCCCAATGGCACAATTTGTTTTGACCTTTCACTTGTAGGTATGTATGATGACTGGACAATAAGCGCCGCATTGCTGGGCAATCCTACAGTTTATAACTCAATATGTGGTCCTTGGTGTGATATATACATTCCTGCCGGCGGCACAATTACATATTCAACAGATGGAGTAGCACCTTTCAGAAAATTTGTGGCTACTTATTGCCACACAGCTATGTATTCTTGCACCACTGAGTGGACAACTTCTCAGATAATACTTTATGAAACAACCAATATTGCAGAAGTACACGTAGGGCATAAAACACACTGTTCATGGAATGGAGGTTATGCTATCATTGGTGTGGAAAATGCTACCGGAAGTGCAGCAACGGCAGCTCCCGGCAGAGATTACCCTATGGTATATAACTGTGTTGATGAGGCATGGCGGTTCACACCTATTGGCGGTGGCACTGCGTATACTGTGGCATCAATACCATATGCTCCGGTGCCATATCAGACCTCAAGCCTTTATTGGTATAATGCTACTACAGGCGCATATATAGGTACAGGTGATAGCATTCATGTTTGCCCCGCTACAGCTACGCTCTACAAATGCGGTGCATTAGGTTGTAGCGATACCTCATTCGGATACTACATGGTTACACCTTCAGGTGGTGTTACTTTTACAACCGCCAATACTAATCCCACCCAGTGCGGGGCTTGTAATGGTATTATTACACTTTCAGGGTTAATGCCAGGCCTATCTGATACTGTTCATTACAGTTTTGATGGTACACCCGCACCAACTTTTATCGCTACCGTTAGCGCCACAGGTACTATAGCTATTCCGGGTCTTTGTGCGGGCGATTATAGCATTGTTGTTACACAAGGCACATGCTCATCGTCGCCTATATTAGATACTCTTGTAAACCCTCCCATTGCTATAACCCCCGTGGTAACTACAAACCCCACACAATGTGGAAAATGTGATGGAACCATTGAGTTAGAGGGGCTTTATGCAAATACAACCTTCCTTATCAGTTATACCTTTAATGGTGCGTCTCAGCCTGTCCTTACTATTACCAGCACTGCAGCGGGCACTATTACACTTACTGGTTTATGTGCAGGGGTATATAATAATATCATTGCAACCATTGCTTCTTCTGGCGGGGTATGCGTCACCCCGGCTGTAGGGCCTTATACACTTACGAACCCACCAATATCAATGACTGGTGCATCCACAAACAATAGTTATTGTGGCGTATGTGACGGTACTATAGTATTAAGCGGTCTTTATCCTTCTACTAATTATACGATCACTTATAATCTCGGTGGTGTTGCTCAACCCCCCGTTATTCTTCCCAGCAATACATCAGGTTCCATAACTATAACCGGTTTGTGTGCAGGCACTTACGCTAATATTATTGCTACTATTACTTCATCAGATGGGGCGTGCGTTACCCCTGCTATAGGGCCTTTTACAATTACCGCACCACCACCGCCCACACTAAATATTACTGCCTCCACCAACCCTTCTCAATGTGGGTATTGCGATGGTACAATTACTATTAACTCGGTTGCTCCATTTTCTACCGATACTGTATTCTATTCATTTAATGGCGGAGCAACTATACACACCACTACTATTGCTCATGCCGATAGTTCAATACTGCTGCAAGGATTATGCGTTGGCGCCTATACCGGCTTTACTGTAAAGATCAATAACTGTATATACAACGTTACAGGCACTGCTACACTTACTTCTATTCCTATTGTCGCCAATTTTGATACCGCAATACATTTTGCTTGTCATGGAGATTCAGTGTTCTTCAATAATATTTCCACTACCGCTCCGGGCGCGTCATTATATTATATATGGACATTTGGTGATGGTACAACTGATACGTCTAAGAACCCAACACATGTTTATGCTCAGGGTAATTATACTATCACACTCATCGCTGATAACCATATTTGCGAAGACAGTGTAAAGGAGTCAATATCGCTTATACATCCGTTACTCGCTTCATTTACAGAAGATACTAATCTCATTTGTCAGGATAAATTGATCACTTTCACTAACACAAGTACAATTTCAAACGGGTACTCTGGTGTGTTCTTATGGTCCTTTGGAACAGGAGCTACTGATACTAATAAAAACACCTCCTATACTTTCCTTAATACCGGTACTTTCACGGTACAATTAATAGCTACCGACTGGGTGCCATGTAGTGATACTACGTCGCAAATAGTACAGGTAGATACTATTAGCGGGATCCGGATGGCGATCACGGATACCGTAATTTGCCAGGGTACATACATGACCTGTACGGGGTACTATGCAAACCTCGGCAATACAGGTATCATCTGGAATTTTGGAGATGGCAGCGGGATACAAAATGTTAACCCGGTATCGCATAGCTTTGATGCTACAGGAGTATTTACCATCTCAGCGACTGCAAATTATAGGGCATGTCCTGATACAAGCGTTAGCAGAAAAGTGACAGTAATTCCCCAGCCAGCTGTATACCTTGGCCCTGACACAAGTATTTGTAAAGGAAGCGAGTCTATTATCCTCTCAGATAATATTAATGCTGGCAATGTAAATGCTTCATGGCTATGGAATACCGGTCAAACAGGGTCTTCTATAGTTGTAGTTGCTCCTGGTTATTACTATGTTACTGTTAATATGAACAATTGTTACGCATCTGATACAATATGGGTACAGAATAATTGTTACATGGATATCCCCAATGCATTTACACCTAACAATGATGGGATAAATGATTTCTTCTTCCCGCGCCAGTTACTCACAAAAGGATTGGCAACATTCAGTATGAATATTTACGATCGTTGGGGCGAATTAATATTCCAGACCACATCTATTGATGGTAGAGGATGGGATGGTAAATTTAATAATGTAGATCAGCCTGATGGCGTATATGTATACGTAATCGATGCAACATTTATTGATGGACAAAAAGAACATCATCAGGGAAATATAACATTGCTGAGATAGCAACTTCTGGGATCAGCCAGGAAATGCCATTTTCAATAACTCTGTGGTAACTATTATTATACCAGATCCAACTACTGGTATAATTGATATTAGATGAGTTAGTATGATAAATATAAGCGAATAGAAAGTTGTATCATACCTGTGAAACAAATAAACAGTATTGGAAAGATCCCCGTTTCAGAACTACTCACATGCTGATACCTTCCGGTTACCGGATGATCTGTGTAACGTTGTGCTTACCACGATAAGGTAATTAAACAATAACAAGAGCAAGTACTCTTGTATATTGGTGAAAATCTTTTCGGTAACAATGTAGATAATACAAACGCCACATTCACACAAGAGCAAATTAGCGCGCGGATAATTTTTTTTACCAATCTTAAATACATTAAATTGCATTATGTGGAATCCGCTAAAATTGTTCCTATTGTTTTTGCCGGTATTTGTATACTCAGGTAGCGTTCAGGCAAGAGGGAAATTCTCTAATTCTTCTGATAAAATTTACTTTATTGAAAATAAGGGGCAGGTAAAAGATCAAAATGGGAATTCACGAAACGATATCCAATATGCAGTACAAGCATCCGGCCTCACAATATTTATTGGTAACGGCAAACTACACTACCAATTTACAAAGAGTGAGGTAAATAATAAAAACGCATTATCAGCCAAAAGAAACAAATACGACAATATTGATCTTTTGCTTCAATCATCTAAGATCGCTGACCTCCCTACTTGTAATATGGCAACATATCGTATGGATGCAGCATTAATAGGTGTCAACGAAAATGCACTTGTGATTGCAGAAGAACCGCTCGATTACTATGAAAATTACTATATCCCTGGTTGCCCGCAGAGCGGCATACGCGCACATACTTATAAAAAGATCACTTACAAAAATATTTACCCGGGCATTGATTGGATAATTTATATCAAAGGCGATCATTTAGAGTATGAATTTGTCGTCGGGCCTAAGGGTGATGCTGCTGAAATTAAGCTGGAATATAACGGACAGACATCTTTAAAGATAAATGAAGATGGGAGTATCACGGCTACTACTCCAATGGGTGTTATTAAAGAGCAGGCTCCCATATGCTACAGCAGCAATAGATCGAATACACTTCACACAGCAGATAATAAAATTGCATCAGCATATAAAATAAGCGGCAATATATTAAGTTACAAAACAGAAAAAAATAGCGCTATCATAATTGACCCCACATTGGAATGGGGCACATACTATGGCAATGATACAGGGTATAGCCCGCTTTTTAGTATGGTCACTGATGCACTTGCTAATGTATACGCATCTGGTTTTTCATGGTCAAATACTGCTGGCTTAATAGCTACAACAGGTAGTTTTCAGGATACCATAGGCGGTCAGGCAGATGCATTTTTAGTGAAATTCGATTCATCAGGCAATAGGTTATGGGCCACTTATTATGGCGGTAGTGGTACTGATTATGGCTTTGCTGTGACTTGTGATGTATCAGGCAATGTATACATGGGTGGGGCTACTTTCAGCCATAATAATATCACAACTCCGGGCGCGCAGGAGCCGGCATGGATATGGGTTACCCAAAATGTAGGTTTCCTGGCAAAATTTGACTCTTCCGGGTCTCGGCAATGGGCTACATATGTTGGAGGAAGTAACGGTACAACTTTTGATTTGGAAATATACTCAGTTTGTTGTGACATATTCGGGAATGTATATGCATCAGGAGCCACAGACGATACTTCAAATGTTGGAACGCCGGGAACTTTTAAGCCATACAAACATGAAGGGGCTGCTGACACTTCTATTGATTGTTTCCTTATCCAATATAATGCCACAACAGGCTTGCAAAACTGGGGTACCTACTACGGCAATTTGCATACTAATTTTAATGGTACCAGCTATGCTGATGGAGAAAATGTGTACCTCACCGGGTATACTAATTGTAGAATAGATTCCGATATCACTACCCCTTCATCTTATCAGCCCACTTTTGGTGGAGGCTCTACAGATGCCTTTCTTGTCCAATTCAATTCTTCAGGTCAGCGGATATGGGCTACTTATTATGGTGGCACCGGAGATGAAAATACAGGTGGGGTCGGCTGTGATCACAACGGCAATATATACATGCATGGTGTCACCACCAGTGATAGCAACATAGCATCTCCGGGTTGTTTTCAACCAATGAATGCAGGAGCATACGATGATTTTCTTGTTGCCTTCACTCCTTCAGGTTCACGTATATGGGCCACTTATTATGGTGGGCCCGGCACTGAATCCTGTAACAGCGGAGGGCTTATAGTCGCAGGTAATTACATTTATATTACTGGTGGTACCACAAGTGATACCGGCATAGTATCCTCATGTGCATGGCAGCCGGTTTATGGCGGTGGGAGTGAAGATGCATTCCTTGCTCAGTTTAATGATAGTGACGGATATTTGAATTGGGCTACCTTTTACGGAGGCAATGGTATGGATGAAGGCCGGTGTTGTGCTTTTGATGGGAAATGTGTATACCTATGCGGTAAAACGGTCAGTACAAATAACATTGCAACCCCGGGTAGTTTTGATCCTACAGGCGGTGGCGGCGGAGCTTATTACCAGGGATTCCTCGCAAAATTTGATTTTACATATCATTTGCAGGCTATTTCAGGGCTTACCGGTGTATGTGCAGGTGATACTATTTCTTTAAGTGATACAACGCTGGGGGGTACATGGAGCAGCTCATCCGCGACCGCAACCATAGGCTCTTCCTCCGGCATACTCATAGGTATAGACTCAGGAACAACAATAATTACCTATACAACACCCAATGGTTGCTTCGTAACAATATCCGATACCGTCAATAATTGCCCGCCATTGAAAACCCCTTTAATAATTGATAATTCTATAGATATTTATCCTAATCCTGCATTTGATGAATTAACTATTAAAACAAGCCAACCACTGAACTTGCCTTTTGTGATCAATAATAATTTAGGTCAGGCAGTTATATATGGCAATATCACTGATTCGCTAACATATATAAAATTAACTTCATTGCCTGCAGGTATATACTTCATTAAGTTAAATAGTGATAAAGGGGCTATTGTAAAACAATTCATGAAAGATTAAAGTCATCTTTAGGTATTTTCTACCTTCTCTCGAAATATTCATAAATAACTAATAATAATGCTAGTTGTCAAATTGGTAATTAAATACTACCCCAACCTTATTCCAGTTTTAACTGTCTTCTTAATAAGACCATTGGTACCAGAATCCTATCTTATACTAACTTTCAGTTAGTGTTTTTATTAAACAATAAAAAATATATAAAAAATACTTTTTTAGGAAAATGGGAAGTATATTTATAAGCTAATTTCCCTAATATTTTTAGCAAAAAACATTCGCGTTTTAATAATAGTTTTTATGAAGAAACAATTACGTTCTTTTATTTCTTTTATTTTCATTTTATCATTTGCACTCAGCAGTACTTCATTTGCCCAGCTGGTTGGTGGTAGTATATATTTCCCCGGCCGTTATCTGGAAATTGGCCAGGCACTTGATGGCTCTTTTGGCGCCGGTGCTTCTCCCGCAGGTTATCATCCGTACACTGGGTGGAGTAACATTGCCAGTGTTTATGACTGGGGGCATGATGGCTGGACAGTTGGTGCTCCACCACTAATAGGTGATTATACATATCCCGGCACTCCATTCGAAGGATGGAGTATGCAAGCCAATGGCACCCGTAGTGATGCGTTTTATACGGATGGCACCTATGGCGTAAGTTATACCGGCGCGCTCTCCGGCGGTAATGTTGCTTATAGCAACCTTCCTGGCCCTGTATTCTGCGGCGCGCCTACAGAGCGCAGGCTTATTGGTACATGGGCAGGCTCTGCAAGCGGGCTTACCATACATACAGTTACACGTGTAGACACTAATGCATCTTGGGTCGTAATGACCACATCATTTATTAATAATACAGCTGCTTCTATTCCCGGCGTATATTTTTGGCGCACAGCCGATCCGGATAATGATGAGACATACTCAGGTTATTTTGAAACAAACAATTTTATAACCCACCAAAATGAGACCGCCGATCATCCTGTAATGGTAAGCTCATATGGCACAGTGTATAATCAGGCTTATATGGCGCTTGCCACAAAAGATTGCCGTGCCAAAGCTATGATCTATGAATCATGGGCACCATATCCTGGGGCTGGTGGGTTAGATCAGGTATATGCAGGTACAGCAGGTTTTCTTGGCACTACTTATTACGGATTAAATACAGAAACAGCAGACCAGGATATAGCTATAGGGCTTATATACAACCTGGGCACAATTGCAGCAGGCGACAGCGCTGTTATTTCTTACGCATATATTTACAACAGTATTACAGGCATAGACAGCGCTTTTCCTGAGCCAAAGCTATACGTCAATTGTGTACCAATAGCACCATCAGGTGCCGCACCCGCACCAACATACGATACATTTAATGCCTGCTTATATCCCGGCATGACAATTCTGCCCGTAAACATACGTTTTGGCGATGATAAATGCTGGTATGGCAGCACATGGACATGGACTTCTTCCACAGGTCTTGCCACTACAACCGGCGTCAACAATACCATTTCCCTCGGCGCGTTACCACCCATTATCACATACACGATCACAGGGACCAACCCGGCTTTCTGTGCTGCAAGAACTATGTACCTTACCATTCGCACTTGTAATGGCGCTACTGTTAACAGCCCTTGTCTGGGTGATTCTCTCATATTCAATGCCCCGGGAGATTCTACCGGCGCTACTTATGTATGGGTTGGCCCTAACTCTTACACTACTACCGTAGCTACTACTCAAAGCTTCACCGTATATCCGTCTGTGTGGGCTGATACAGGCACTTACCGTGTCATTAAAACGGTAGGCGGGATACATGATACCTCAACGGCAATTGCTATTATAAAACCATATCCGGTAATATCCGGCCCCACACAAGTATGTGCGGGTAGTTCAATAACTTTGTCATCTTCAATAGCAGGGCTCACTTGGTCTGCCAATCCCGCCGGAGTAGCTACTATAGGCGCAACTACCGGTATTCTGACTGGCGTTTCGCCGGGTGTAGTCACTATTTATTGCCCGCCGCTTGGCACTGGTTGTACCTCTTCGTATGTCGTCACTGTCAACCCCATTGCACCCATTACCGGTGTAGCATCATTGTGTATGAATACTACAACACAGCTTAGTAATGCCGTTGCAGGGGGCACATGGAATAGCAGTACGCCTACTATTGCAGCCGTTAACACAACTGGTCTCGTAACCGGCATAGCTGGTGGCACTAGTACTATTTCTTATACCACGCCAGGCGGATGTCTCAGCACTATAATAGTAACCGTTCACCCGGTTGCTGCAATAACCGGAACAACGATTGTCTGTGCCGGCGGAACAACAACATTGGCAAATACAGTTGCAGGTGGAACATGGTCCAGCAGCAATATGGCTGTAGCTACAATAGGTCTTACAACCGGCATAGTCTCTGGGCATATCCCGGGTAGCACGCTAATTACTTATATAACCCCATTTGGCTGTATCTCTACCACTACTGTAAATGTTGTAGTAGTCTCCGCTATAACCGGCAGGGATAGCGTTTGCCAGGGCAGCACCACTGTATTAGCTGATGGCGCTGGTGGCGGTGCCTGGACAAGTAGTAATACGGCTGTAGCAACTATCGGTATATCAAATGGTGTAGTGACTGGCGTGTCTGGCGGCACTGCAAACATTACATATACAGGTGGTGCCGGTTGTTATACATCAACTGTTGTAACAGTTGATCCTATATCTCCTATCACAGGCACCTTAACCATGTGCCAGTATTTCACTACTACTTTGGGCGATGCCTTACCCGGTGGCACCTGGAGCAACAGCAATATGTATGTAGCTACTGTCAATACTAGTACAGGTGTTGTTTACGGTGTAGCAGGTGGTACCTCTACTATTACTTATACCTCATCCTCAGGTTGCATTATGACTGTTGTTGTGACCGTTAATCCGAAACCGGCACCACCTGTTCCGAATAATGTTACTTACTGCCAGGACCTTCCGGGTGGTGCAAATCCGATTTCTGCTACTTATGCAGGTACGCCTACATGGTATGGCCCAGGTATTACCGGCCCATTATCTACTCCACCTACCCCGTCTGTATTAGATACAGGTGCGATAGATTACTATGTGACACAGACATCGGCATTTGGTTGTGTAAGTGATAGTGCTGAAATTATCATTTATATTACGCCTAAGCCTGCGCCACCTATTACAAGAGATAGTGCTTTCTGCCAG
>CAIRZD010000087.1 GCA_903882965.1 uncultured Bacteroidota bacterium | reverse complement strand
GGGACAGGCTGTATTGCTACGCAGGTGGTAACGGTTTATCCTAACCCAACTGCTATATTAGGAACACTATTTGTATGCCAGGGACTTACCACTGCGCTTACCGATGCCACTCCCGGCGGCGCATGGACTGTAAGCAATGGTAATACTTCTATCAGTGGTGGCGGTGTAGTGACTGGTGTTGTTTGCCCGGCAAACAGTATAGTAACCTATACTTTACCTACGGGCTGTATCAATACTGCTACCGTAACTGTAAACTGTAACCCAGCGCCCATCAACGGTACTGCTGCAGTGTGCGTAGGATTAACTACACAACTTACAGATGCTACTTTGGGTGGTGTGTGGACAAGCAGTGCTACATCTGTAATAACCGTTGGCAGTGCAACTGGTCAGCTTACAGGTATAGCAGGAGGCAATGCAAACATTACTTATACTGTGCCTTTTATTTACAGTACGAGCACACGAATTGATACAAACTACTGTTATTCTACAGCTCCGATCAGTGTAATAGTTTGCCCAACACCTCATGGTGGTGCAACCGGTGTAGCAACTGAAACAAATGTTCCACAGGTATTGACTCTATTCCCTAATCCAAGCAATGGTAATATTACAATTACACAAAGTGTGGCAATTGATGAAACCATGCAGGTTTCAGTAATGAACCAGGTTGGGGCACTTGTATATACAGGAACTATGAATTTCTCTTCTGGAAGAGTGCAGATGAATATGTCAGATGTAACACCGGGTTTATATCTTGTATTATTACAGAATAAAAAAGGTGTAAATCAAACTTTTAAAGTGCTGATTGAAAAGTAAGAAATAAGGTTTAAACACATGCAGGTCCCATCAAAATGATGGGACCTGTTTTATTATACTAAAGCCACTAATACTGAACAGTTATGGCTCAATATTTTTATCAAGAAAGATGGGTATTAGGAGTGATGAACAAGATTATACTAATACAAACATATACGAAAGATAAAATGGTGTGAAGGAGGTTATCTATGACTATATATTTTTCTCTGAAACCCTTTTACCATATGATTTTGCATCATATTCAGGATAATATTTTATAGACAAAACGCATCGGTAATATTGTTTGAAAAACATGATTATTATCATGTAAAATAATGCGCATTGTCATAAAAAAAAAAGTACACCGTGTTTAAATTTACATGATAATTAAAGAAGAGAAATCAGTTCATCATTCGATCTAAAAAAACCATCAAATATTTCTGTAAAATACAGGCCGATTTAAAAGATAACAATCAAGTTTTTTATTCCGATTTTCTAACAAAAAAACAAAACAAATGAAAAGAACAATTTTAATGAGCGCAGTAGTTGGCTTCTCAGTCATCTGTTTCTCATTTATGCCAGATGGTAAAAAAGCATGGGATGCACCAGCCGCAGCAGCTTCAAAAGCAAACCCACAAAAGGGTGCAGAATCAATCAGTAATGGCAAAGCTTTGTTTGCAAAACATTGCCAGTCTTGCCACGGAAAAACAGGCCTCGGAGATGGCACAAAAGCATCTGAGCTGAAAACAGAACCAGGAGATTTCTCAAAAGCAGCTTTTCAGGGCCAGTCTGATGGAGCTATTTTTTACAAAGTTTCTGAAGGCAGGGACGATATGCCAAGTTTCAAGAAAAAAATGACTGAGGCAAATGATATCTGGGATGTAGTGAACTTTGTAAGAACACTGAAAAAATAATCTGGTTCGTAGATGTTATGATCAATAATTCCGGGCTATTCATGTTGTGGTTTTTTAGAATAGCCCGGTTTATTGAAATAAATAGCTCCTCTGCGAAATGTGATTATAAAACCACAAATTACCAATCTTAATCAAGTACAATATTCAAATTAATACCAGGTTTTATGCAAAACGAAGATCATAAAATAACACGCAGAAAACTAGTTAGCTGGTTAGGAGTATTATCTATTTTTGCCATGGCAGGGGCTGCTTTCAAGCCCGGTAAAAATAAAAAAACCAGAACAATAAAGATGCTTACCCAGGATGGTACGCTGGTGGAAATAGATGCTACGCTACTGGCTGCTAACACCAAAATAATATCTGATAAAGAACTTCAGAATTGGGTAAAAAGTAAATAACCCATTATTCTATTTTAATCAATACTCATGGACACAAATAACACTTCGCGGAAAGAATTCCTTGCCTCCATCGTAACTACCGGCCTTGTTCTTGCAGGATGTTCTACAAAAAAAAGCCCATTTGAATCTAGTGCAGATGGGGATGTAAAACCAACAGGAGAAAAGGTAAAACTTTTATCGGTAGATGGTGAAATAATTGAAGTGGATAAAGCATTCCTCAAGCCGGTTCCTGAAATGCCGGTTATATCAAATTCCGAAGCCCGGAAAGGTATACCAGGCAAAAAATTTGTAATGGTCATAGACCTCTCCAGGTGCAAAAACTTAAGGAAATGCCAGGCTGCATGTAATCATATGCATCATGTTCACTCAAACCTCAATTGGTTAAAAGTATACCCAATGGATGAAGGAGAACATACTGCTCCTTACTGGCAGCCTACTACCTGCATGCATTGTGATGAACCCCCTTGTGTAAAGGTTTGCCCTGTTGATGCAACTTTTAAAAGACAAGACGGGATCGTACTTATTGATAGCGATCGTTGCATCGGATGCAGGTTTTGTATGGCTGCATGCCCATATTCAATAAGAGTTTTCAACTGGGAAAAACCGGATACCGTTTCAGAGAAATTATCTCACCAGCAATATTCATGCGAAACTAGCCTGCCTCAAAAAGTAGGTACTGTTGGTAAATGTGATTTTTGCCCTGATATGGCAAGAAAAGGTGAATTACCGCATTGCGTATCTGCTTGTCCAAATGGCACTTTCTTTTATGGCGACTTAAATGAAGACAGCGTATCCAATGGTGCAGAAACATTCCGTTTCAGTGATCTCATAAAAGATAAAGCCGGATACCAGCTTATGGATGATTTGGGTACAAAACCCAGTGTCTATTATCTGCCACCCGCTGCCAGATACTTCCCATTCGAAAAAGGCCTTGAAATTGACAAGGGATAAATTTAATCACTTAAAATAAATTAAAGTGGAACATTCAACATCAATAAAAAATGAACAAAAAACTGCTGTAAATCCATTAAATGGATTTATTGGCCGGAAAAAAGTTTCATTAACCGATGAAGAGATCATTAAAGACCTTTTACCGCAAAAATTTGGAATGCGGGGAATGGTTTGGGTTGGAATTTTAGTAATTATTTGCCTTGTAGGCGTGTATTCCTATTACCGACAATTAAGATATGGATTGATCGTAACCTCAATGAGAGATTATGCTTCGTGGGGTATTTATATATCAAATTTCGTTTTTTTCGTTGCCATCAGTTTGGTTGGATCTCTGATTACAGCTGTTTTAAGATTATCAGGCGTGCATTGGAGCACGCCATTAACACGCATTGCCGAAATAATTGCGGTCGCTGCTATTACCTTCGGAGCAATAATTATTATTGTTGACATGGGGAGCCCTGAAAGATTTTATAATCTGTTTTTATATGGGCGCCTTCAATCACCTATCATCTGGGATGTAACCGTTATTACTACCTACTTTTTTATTAGCCTGTTGCTTCTGTATATACCATTGCTGCCCGACATGAAAATATTACTTGCCGGGAAAGAAAAGAAAGGCATCTATAAATTATATAGTTTCTTAGGTTCCTTCTGGAAAGGAACGCATTTACAATTCCGGATCAGCAAAAAAGCAGTCAATATTCTTTGTATTGCTATCGTGCCGGTTGCCTTTAGTATCCACACAGTTACATCATGGCTATTTGCTACAACCTACCGCCCCGGTTGGGATAGTACTAACTTTGGTGCATATTTTATTGCCGGTGCATTTTTAGCTGGCGCCGGTGCTGTAAATGTAGCAATGTATATTTTCCGCAGGTACTACAACCTCGAAAAATACATTACTGATGATCATTTTGATAAAATGGGTAAGATCACTGTAATGTTAGGTATGCTGTATCTCTATTTCAATGTAAATGAATACCTCATACCATATTTCAAAATGAAAAAACCGGAAGAAGCATTTCTTAATGGTTTATTTATAGGCCAGTTTGCGATAATATTTTGGTCTGCAATTCTGGGCGGCATGATCATTCCAATGATAATATTATTATTCAAAAAAGGGCGCAGGCCATTACCTATGTTTATTTGTGGTATAATGATTGTTATCGGGGCATGGTTCAAAAGATTTCTAATCGTCACACCAACCCTGTTACACCCCTTTTTACCAATGCACAACGTACCCGAAAGTTATAAGCATTATTTCCCAAGTTTCGATGAATGGGCAATAGCATTGGGTTCTCTCGCAGGAGCGCTCTTGGTAATCACAATTTTTGCAAGAATATTTCCAATTATACCAATCCAAGAAACTTTAATTGAACAACATGAAAAGGAACATCATTAATATCTGCATTGGAGTATTATCTGTTATAGCTATAAATTTTATAACAGTACCCGTTAAGGCGCAAGAGGCAGAGAAAAGTCCTCTTAAAATAACCTTATCCTATTTCACAAATAACAATGAACTACCCTATTTAACCATTGTTGCAAAATCTAAAATAGATGGCAAATTCCAGCCTGTAAGCGGCAGTGAAATAAATCTGTATCTTGATAAAGATGCCTCAGGAAAAGGTATAGGGTTCATCGGCAAAGTTACTACAGATGAGAAAGGAAAGGCTGCAACCAACATCCCTCCCGCTTTGGAAAAAATATGGAAATCATCTCCAAACCATACATTCATTGCTATTACTGACAAAACAAAACAATTTGATGAAACAAATACAGAGCTCAGCATTGCAAAAGCCAGGATTATAATTGATACAGCTGATGATAAAAACGTAACTGCAACGCTTTGTGAATACAAAGAGAACAATTGGGTACCGGTAAAAGGCGTAGATATAAAACTTGGTATTAAACGATTGGGAGGAGATCTCCAGATTGGTGAGGAGCAAAGCTATACAACTGACTCTACAGGAAAAGTGAAAGGAGAATTCAAAAAGATAGGCATACCAGGAAATGAAACCGGGAATATCGTGCTTGTAGCCAAAGTCGAAGACAATGACCAGTATGGAAACCTTAGAATTGAAAAATCAGTTCCATGGGGTGCAAAATTTGTGGCCAATAAAGACTTCTTCCAAAAAACTGCATTATGGGCATCCCGTTTTCACTCCCCTATTTGGTTGCTATTTCTTGCATACAGCATTGTAATTGTCGTTTGGGGTACGCTTATTTATCTTGTGATGTTGATAATCAAAATCAAGAAATTAGGTAAAGAGGAAGAGCAGCTGAAATAAATTTTATCGTATAACACACAGGCTATTTTATAAAGGCTTGCCAATCATTTATTGGCAAGCCTTTATAATAAATAAAACAAAAAAGCAAGGGAACATTATCATATCAAACGGAAAGAGTGTTTCATAACCGGCTTTGCAGTTATATTGCTCTCATATTATTACACTAATGATTCCTGCTATTTACCATTTTATACAAATTACAGTACCACTCTGATCCAATTGCGCCTCTCGTAATTTGTATATTTATAGTTACAACTCATCAAGCAATATTCAGCAAACAATCAAAAAAATAAGGCCGGGATCTGGTATCAGAACCCGGCCTTGCTGACTAAATACGATGATGCTTAACTAGCTATTTTACTCCCGCATCCTCCATCATTACTTCAAAAAAATAACCATACCCAAAGTCCTTATTTAAATCAATCTTCCCTTCGAAAACTACTACATCACCTGGTTTAACACTGCCCGAAGAAGTAATTACTAAATCAAACTTTCCATGATCATCAGTTCCGTCCTGCAAGTGGATCCAGTTCTTATTCATTATTTCCGGACTATACTTTGTTACTTGTCCTTTTATCTTAACTGTTTTCCCGGAATACAACTCTTTCTTCGAAAACAATTCAGCAATAGTAATGCAATCTTTTTGTGCCTCTATCTTAATATCTTTTTTCGTTTCTTGGTTAGCCTTCCTTACATATGGCTCATTAGTGCCTTGGGTTATAGATGCATGCGCCTTGTCCTTAGGTACATTAGCTTGATTACTGCCTATGGGTTCCTGGCTTACACCGCCAAGAAATAAAACTTCATCAAACGTCCTGTGCAATTCCTTGCTCTCAAATTGCTTCATCGGTAGCCCATCAGAGTAAAAATAGGTTTCCCCTTTATTTGCCTGCATAGAAGGGATGGCAAGCCATTTTAATGAATCATTCTCTTTTACATAGAGATAAGTATAGGAAGTTGTCTGGATCACATCTTCCACAATTACTTTATGATTGCTGATATGCTTTCCATCAGGGAACGGAGATGATTTGCAAACAGGAATTGCTGCAAATAATCCTATAATAAGTGGTGTGATTTTCATGAAAATTATTTTTAATAATGATTAATACTTACTCATACTTTATTTAGCACAATGTTACCCCCCTATTTCTCCATATAATATGAACAATGTCAGGTTTTTGGGTGATTAAGGTCATTAATATTGCATTGCCCTGAAGATACTTTTACAGTCAATTAATACTTATAATAACAAGGAAATTATGGCAACATATATCTTCTTTAGCCATGAAAATCTTTAACACACTTGAAAATTATATTCAAACAAGTAAAACAAAGCCAATGTTACACTTAAAAAAATATTATGCCTTTATATTGATCTGCACTATAACTGTACTCCTCAATTCATGTGCACGGATTATGCATAAGCCAGGCAAGTTCAAAATAACAGACGCCGTATTATATCCTCCGCCACCGGATACTGCAAGGTTACAATACTTAACCAGTATCAGTGGCTCTGACTATCTAGGGTTTCGCTCAAAATTTGCAACTTTTCTCATGGGAACAGAAACCGTCCAACACATGGTTAAGCCTTATGGAATGAATATGCGCAATGGCCGGTTATATATCTGTGATCCCGGAATTGGTGGCCTTGAAATAATAGACTTTAATACAAAAAAATACAGAAATTTTGTCCCAGGAAGTACCGGGCAATTAAAATCACCCCTAAACTGTTACGTAGATTCAAACGATTACCTCTACGTTGCAGACCCGGGCCGCCGCGAAATAGTACTATACGATAGTTCAGGAAAATACATCTACAAATTTTCAGACACCGGAAATTTTAAGCCCACAGATGTAATGATTTATGGCAATGAAATTTGGGTTACAAACCCTGATAATCATAGGCTGAATGTCTATGATAAAAATACACGCCAGTTGATAAAATATTTTGCAGAACAGTATGGCGCAGGAGACGATGGATTCTTGTACTCTCCCTTTAATGTATTTATTACTCAGGATATTGTATACGTAACTGATTTCGGAGACTTTAGAATAAAGGAATATGATCACAACGGCAAATTCCTTAAGTCTATTGGTAGCTATGGCACCGGAACAGGCCAGTTTGTTAGGCCCAAAGGAATAGCGTGCGATAGGGAATCAAATCTTTTTGTAGTGGACGCGGGTTTTGAAAATACCCAAATGTTTAATAGTAAAGGGCAATTACTAATGTTTTTTGGTGGGCCTTATAAAGGCCCGGGCGATATGTGGCTCCCCGCAAAAGTGATAATTGATTATGATAATAATAAGTTCTTCCAAAAGTATGTAGACCCGAAATACGATTTGAACTATCTCATTATCGTATCAAATCAATATGGCCCGGATAAAATAAATGTCTATGGATCCATTTCTCCCAAAAAATAATGATTTAATAGTATGCAAAATAAAACCAACAACAATGCGGCTTATTATATAAGTATAATAATGGTCGTATTGTTTTTTGGATGCACTGTTCAACAAACGCATAAAACACTTACATTCTTCTTTGATGGGGTAGATAAAGTAATATTCTTCAATAGTTACCTGACTGATAAAGACTCTCTTCGCAAAGACGCAATAACCAGGAGAGAAGCCGTGCTGAAAAAAAACAGGCCTGATATGTGCGTCCATAAGCCATACCAGGAAAAAAAATGCGATCAATGCCATACTCCCGACAAACGCCTTCTAATGCCAATGCCGGCACTCTGCTTCAAATGTCATACAAACTTTAATCAAACCTATGCAGTCGTTCACGGTCCTGTCGCATCAGGAAATTGTCTGAATTGTCATAATCAACATTCATCAAAAAATCCAAAGCTACTCATCCGCCAGGGACAGCAAATTTGCCTGTTCTGTCACAATTCATCATTAGTTTTTGCTAACAAAGTTCACCGCGATATTGAAGATGCAGAATGTACACTATGCCATAATCCTCATGGAGGTAAAAGCAGGTTCATGATCAAAGATAATATTTCAAGAGATGCAAACAGGATAGCGCTAATGGATGAATTAACATACAGGCATTTATACGGCCAGGTATTTTGCAAAGTGCCCGGGGATGTCAACAATGTAACAGAGATCTATATCCTGGACGGCAAAGGAGCAATTGTCGCTACTGCACATCCGGATATCAATGGGAAATTCTACGTAGCAAATTTACACCCGGATCAAAACTATACTTTCAAATTTAAAAATGGTATGCCGGATTGTAAGATCAATATCATTGATAATACTGGTACATTACTGTATGTAATAGAAAAAAACAAAAAAGGCACATATGTCTTTGACAAAACTGCTTATGAAACAGCACATGAAATCATTAATGATTCACACTTATTACAAGACACGCTCATTACTGGATATACCATCAACAATGAAGTAAAACCCAACATTGATCAGTCAACTGCTAAGCATGTACCGGAAACAGTTAGTCACACGACTCAAACTTCCGATACAGTAAGTTATGGCAAAAAACTCGTGGTATACACATTGCTTGATAGTATGGCCGGCAATAAAGACCTCCATATAGGGCCGTCCAAAAAAGGGAATATTATTATCTCCACAATCCCCGATAGTATAAGTACAGAAGAAGTATTACGCCCATACAGAAAAGCTGACACAACAAACAACAATGTTATCGCAGGCAATGTTGCTGACTCTGCAACCTATAAAGGCAAGATTATTGTTAAAAACATCCCTTCCGGTAAGAGTACAGAAGAATTAATGGGAGATAACAAAGCTATAGATACAGCCGCCGCCAAACAAATTACCAGTAATAAAACTATCTATCGCGACACTACACGTAGTGGGCTAATAATCGTAAATACAATACCCAATAACGTAAGCACAGAAGAAGTATTGAAAAATGCCAGAGCTGCTGATACTATTGGTACAAAAAATATAACCGGTGATACAATAATAGCTGATGCTGCAACTAAAAAAAGCAAAATAATAGTAAATATGCAGGCAGATACCATCGGCAATAATCCTGCTAAGGCCACTAATAATTCAGCAAATGCAAGCAACTATATTGTTTGTGGAAAAACATTACCCAAGATTTCTGAACAGATCTTTCAATATAATAGTGGCACAATAGTTTGGGTATTGAATGATGCAGGCAAATTACTTGGCGAAGGGAAAATGAATGCCAAAGGTAATTTCCTATTGAATGATGCATTGCCATATTATCACATTAAGCTTCCTCAAAAAAATACTAATTCACAAATTGTATACTTGGACGATGAAATGGAGCTGATTGAGATAATCAACCATAAAAATGTTGATGCCAATATTATCTATTCCCACAACACTACCAAATATGCCACCAACGCATATAAATTAAAGGGGGTTATTAATGAAAATACCGAGTTAATCGCTACGATTAATTTCGACCAAACAAAAACTACACTGAGCCCTGCGGCATACAAAGAACTTAATAATGTAGTTAGCTACCTGCTCAAAAATAAAGACTTTAAAGTCTTTGTAATGGGCTATAACGATACAAATGACAGCTCCATAAGTCAAACCATTCTCGCAGAAGACCGGGCCGGTGCGGTAATCGACTATCTTATTTTGAAAGGAATAAATCACAATCGGATAACCGGTAATATTACTAAAAATAGTAAACAACCTGCGAATGAAAACAGTACAAATAAATCGGGCGAAATGAAAATGAATAATAAAAACAAACGAGTAGAGATTTATATTAAAGATAATTGAAGCAACAGCTAAGCTTTAAAATCAAATTGGAATGAGTTATTTTAAACGAGTCATAACTTTCATTGTTCTGTTACTCCCTGCAGTAGGCTATTCACAAAATAGCATCCTGTCTTTGGGGTTATGGAATCTTACTGCTTTGTCCGGAGAGGTTAAAGTGGGTGGGCTTTATGGCATAGGTGATATAAATACTTACGGAATAAATAATAAAATAACAACAGCCGATTACTATGGCGGGATATTTGTAAAGACGAACAGCTACATATGGGATCCAAGTTTTTTAACAATAAATGTAGATGGTGGTTATTATCCCGAATCACGTCAGGACCTATACCTTGTTTCACCTAATATTTATAATGCGATCAATACCAGCAAACTTCATCTCGGAGCTACATTGTTTCCCAAAAAAACAATAACATTAACCACATTCCTTAACTATGATAATAGTTATGATAGCCGCGAAAATCTTACAGATATAAAGACAGATAGTAAAACTTACGGTGGCACTCTTTCATACAGAAATAATTTCCTGCCACTTACTATAGCTTATAATAATAGCAATTGGTTTAGTAAAGAAGTATTAACTGGCCGTGAATATTTATATGATCAAAAAAATCTAAACGCAAGGATTTCAAAATCATTCTGGAAAAGAGATAAGAATGATTGGTTGTACACACATAATGATTACTACAGCCGGGATTATTACCTGAATGCAATAAGAAATGTTTCAGATAATATTCAACTTCAGGATGGCTACTTCTTAGATTCCGCCGGGCGTTCTCAGTACAACTCAAACATTTATGGCACCAACCAGCACGGATCTGATAGTTTTAAACAATTTCGGGCTAACGAAAATTTTCTGTACAAATTACCTTACAACCTCACTTTTAATTCAACCTATGATTACGGCTATCTGGCACAGAACTTTGAAAAAATGCAGCAAAATGCATTTAGTAGCCGCTTATCCCACCAGCTATTTGAAAGCTTGCATTCAGGCATATCATATGAGTATAATAATAATCTTGAGACCTCTTATCATGAAATAAACGATAAAGCGGGCATCGATCTCAACTATACTAAAAAAACGTTTGCAAATGGTGTATTGAGCATAATGTATAGCTACAACAAGGAGTTTGAAAAAATGATGAGTTCAGATGCATTGTTAAACATAGCAAATGAAGAGTATACTTTATCAGACCTCGTCATGATAAAAAGGCCGTATGTAAATACTTCAAGTATACAAATTAAAGATGCCACCGGTACAATCATCTACCAACTCGGCCTTGATTATGTATTAACTACAATTGGCAATTATACCGAGATCCAGCGCATTCCCGGAGGTCTGATACCTAATAATGCTAATATTTTTGTTTTCTATTCTGCAAGGCAGCCCGGCTCCTACAACTACAATATCAACCTCAATAATTTCACTATTAACTATTCCATTTTTAGCAATCTACTCAATGTGTATTTTAAAACTAACACTGCCGGCTATTCAAATATTCACAATGCTGATGCTCTGATCCTGAATTATCTCACCGAAAACCTTTATGGTGCAAGTGTTAAATACAAATCAGCTACAGCTGGAGTAGAATACGATGATTATCAAAGTAACATTGTTCCATACACAATGATGAGATACTTTTTTACTTGGCAAGGAAAAATAAAAGAGAAATTTATATTCTCAATTAACGCAAATCTCCGCGATTACAAGATCCCTACAGAAGTAACCTCCAGAAAATATGGAGATCTAAATGGCATGTTTACTTATTCAATTGACAATAAATCAAAAATAGATATTAACATAGGCTATCAATCGCAGAAAGGAGAGCAGATCAATCTCGATTATTATACCATGAGGGCCAAGTACTCAACCGTAATTAAGAAACTAACATTTGTGCTTGGACTGGATGCCTATGATAGGATCTATCTCGAAAATCAAAAAATGGACTATTTGGGCGCGTATGTTCAAATCATTAAAAAATTTAAATACTAACATTTATGTGGAATAAAATAGGCTTAATACTAATTATACTGTTTGCTACATTTTTTAAAGCAAACTGCCAGATAGATACCAGTAAAAATGGCTGTGCAAATATCGCCTGCCATGGCAACCTAATAAGCCAGGATGTAGTGCATGATGCCATAAAACGAGGATGCGACAAATGCCACCAAAGCAATGGCCAGCCCCACCCACAGAAAAATGTACAGACATTTACTCTTGTTACCAACATTCCTGCGCTCTGCTATAAATGCCATGACGAAAATAACACAGGCAGGGTTGTTCACTCCCCTGTTCAAAAAGGAAATTGCCTCGCATGTCATACCCCGCACAGTTCTCCGGAAAGTTATTTACTCAAAATAAATCCTACCGGTGAAGTATGCGCGCAATGTCATAAACTGGAGTCTGCTCAAAAAAGATTTAAACATGATCCCGTAGCCAAAGGTGACTGCGCAAAATGTCATGAACCACACACATCAGAATTTGATAAACTGTTGATCAAAGAACCACCGGCACTATGCACAAAATGCCACAAGCCTCAAGCCGAAGAACTTAAAATGCCTAATGTCCATCCTCCATTTCAAAATAATTGCCTTAATTGCCATAACCAACATAGCTCTAACGAAGAAAAATTGCTTGACCTGACCACCCAAAACCTGTGCGTTTCTTGTCATGATGATATGCAAAAGAAAATTGACAAGTCAACAACTGTCCATGGAGCAATAACCGACAAACGCTCTTGCATAAATTGCCATTCACCACATGCTTCTAATGAAAAGAGATTTTTGATAAAAGACGTGAAAACCCTTTGCCTCAGTTGCCATGACAGAACTTATACAACAGGGCCAAGAAAAGTTGCCAATATTAGCCAGATCCTGCAAAAAAGCAAAAATATACATGGTGCAATAGAAAAAGTAGGTTGCGTAGGTTGTCATGACCCACATGCTTCTTCAAACCCATTCCTGCTCAACAAAGCATTCCCATCCGGGTCTTATGCACCTGCCAGCAAAGAAAGTTTTGCCCTGTGCTTTAATTGCCACAAAAGTGAGCTCATAGAAAAACAGGTTACTACTACAGCCACTGGTTTTAGGAATGGCGATAAGAACCTTCACTTTGTTCATATCAATGGCGAAAAAGGAAGAAGCTGTGTTATTTGCCACAATCCGCATGGTTCAAACAACGACCACCTCATTAATGATAAAACCCAATTTGGCACATGGGAAATGCCTTTAAAATATCAAAGTACAGAAAATGGTGGATCATGCGCTCCGGGTTGTCATGCAGAAAGAAAATATGAGCGGGTTACAGTGATCCCTGACACTAAAAAATAGTCGCATATCGCATATGCTATTGATAAATTAGCCATGATACAACGGTCAAAATACACCGCTTGTAAAACAGGCCAATATGGAATGGCATTTGTATATTCCAAACCTGAATCCTTCTAAAAGAGCCATTTTACAAGTATCTACAGCGATTTTATGCCGTCGCCAGCCCTTTTTACATTGCTCATTTAAGCATGATTACTATCAGTTTTTATCATGACGTTACTCATTATTACAAGCACCCACCAACTATAAATTTGTGTAATAAATCACTGCTAAAAAGGTAGTCATAGTTGAATTAGAATATAACAAGTAATAACCCAACAATTGAAAAAAATTAGCTGTGATATTTGCCCAAATACCAACTGTCTGATAAAGAAAAACCTTATCAGCGAATGGTCAGATATTGTCGAAAAAGACAAATATCAGGCAATTTACAAGAAAGACTATTCCGTTTTCAGTGCGGGTAATCCCATCTTAGGGCTCTATTTTGTTCAGGATGGCATGGTTAAAGAATTCATTCTAAGGCCTCAGAGTAATATCGAAATAGTAAGATTCGCAAATAATGGGCAAGTGTTCGGTCATGCAGGATATGAAAATAATTTCTACACGTTTGGCGCTGATGCAAAGATCGATTCGATCATTTGCTTTTTCGAAAATAGCGTACTTGAAGAACTATATAAAATAAACCCCAAGTTACTCTATGACCTCATGCTATATTTCTCTAATCAACATAGTGAATCTACATATCGGTTGATGTGTATTTCACAAATGAATTTACGCGAAAAAATTGCCAGTGTATTATATTATCTATACGCTGGCTTCGGCTTAAACTCTGAGAACGAATTACCCGAATACTTTAACAGGGACGATATTGCCAGCTTGGCATGTACTACTTCAGAACAAGTGTCCAGGCAATTATCAGATTTCCAAAAAGAACAGATCATTGATAAGCGCGCAAGAAAAATAGCCATTTTAAAACCATTAGCGCTAAAAAGTATTATCAGTGATTATTTAGTAATGCTCAAACCTGCTGTTATTTAATTTAAATCCAAAACTGCTCCATAAAATGAAAAAACTGTTTGATCTCATTTTCTCGTCAAAGACAACCATAGTATTCCTGCTCATCTTTGCTGTTGCAATTGGCAGTGCTACTTTCATAGAAGAAAAATATGATACCGAAACCGCTAAGCACCTGGTCTATAGCGCAAAATGGTTTGAATTCCTCCTGCTGTTATTAGTATTGAATTATATCGGCAGTATAAAAAAATACAACCTGCTTAGCTGGAAAAAAGCGTCTGCTTTCTTATTTCATACTGCCTTTGTAGTAATTATTATCGGCGCTGCAATAACAAGATATACCGGCTTTAACGGCACTATGCATATCCGCAAAGGAGAATCCGCAAATACAATGTATAGTTCTGAGCAATACCTGAGAGCTGCAATTGAAGATAAAGGCGGCAAATATTCCTACGATGTCCCGGTTCACATAAGTCAGGTTGCAAATACACCATTTCATTTCAGCATAAAAACATCAGAAAATGGTACTGTTGATTTCGTTTACCATGGTATTATCAAAAAAGCAACAGATTCTATCGAGGAGAATGTAACCGGCGGCAAATCAATGATTGCGATCGTAGTACCCGGTGCAAATGGCAGGGAAACAACATTCCTTAGCGACGGCGAAATAAAAGACTTCGGGAATTTTGCAATAGCTTATAATAATAATCAACGCACAGACGCAATAAAGATCACTGAAAAAGCCGGAAAATTATTTATTAATACACCGTATGAAATTAACCGTACCGCCATGCCAGCAATGCTAAAAGACACAATCAAAAGAGATATTGAGACTGATTTCAAACAAAGATGTTTATACGAGTTTGAGGGAAATGTCTTTGTATTTAAACAAGCATACAAAAACGCAAAAAAACATTTAATTGCCGGCAATAGCGAAGCAAGCCCTGATGCACTGATACTGGATGTAACGATCAATGGCAAGAAACATGAGGCCCAGGTATTAGGAGGTTCCGGCTACATTTCTGCATACCAGGATGCCGGAATTGATGGTGTTAATCTCAAAATGGCATATGGAGAAAAAGAAATAGACATACCATTCTCTATCTTTCTCAATAGGTTTATACTTGAAAGGTACCCCGGTTCTAATAGTCCGTCGTCATTCACAAGTGAGGTAACTGTTGTAGATAAAAGTAAAAACGTAAATGAAGAACATAGAATTTTTATGAACAACGTTTTGGATTATCGCGGTTATAGGTTTTTCCAGACCTCTTACGATCCTGATGAAAACGGAACAATATTATCTGTAAACTATGATTCAAACGGAACAATGGTAACCTATTTAGGCTATTTACTAATGGGCCTCGGTTTCGTATTCACATTATTTAATAAAAATTCACGCTACTTCCTATTAAGGAAACTGATCAGGAATATTCGCGAAAAAAGAAAGGCAGGAATTGCTTTGATTGCTATGCTATTTTGCTTGAGCAACATTAGCTATTCCCAAAATTCAGAGCAAAAACATGTGAGTCCTGAGCAGGCTGATAAGTTTGGTCATATCGTAGTTCAAACAATTGACGGACGTTTTGAACCGGTACATACCCTTGCATTTGATGTGCTCCACAAAATTTCAAAGAAAGATGCATTCGACATAGAAGGCGCCGGTAAAATGGAAGCAATGCAGATATTACTGGATATGCAGGTAAATTCCGAATTCTGGAGAAAGCAAAAAATGATTTATATCCGCGAAAAATCAGTACAGGAGCTTATCGGTGTCACTGGCAGCTATGCTTCATTTAATGATTTCTTCGATCAGTCAGGCAATTACAAATTAAGAGATATTGCTGAAAAAACATTCCGTAAAAAACAAGCAGACCAAAATGCTTTTGATAAAGAGATAATTAAGGTCGATGAGCGGGCAAATGTATTTATGATGGCTTTTGAAGGTAGTATGTTGAAAATATTTCCTTCGCAAATATCTCCAGATAATTCTTGGATCAGTTGGGACGACTCGCTCGCTAATATACCATTGGCCGGAGGTCTTAAAATACTTAATCAGGATCTCCAATTAAGTGTATTCAACGTTAGAAATATTATGGGCCTGTACCTGCAGGAAATATATAAGGCTACAAGATCCGGGGATTATTCAAGAGCTGATAAAATACTGGGCTACATCAGCAGTATCCAACACCAGAATAATACCGCCAAAATTATACCATCAGTAACAATGATCAATTATGAAGTGAGTTACAATAAAGCTAAAATATTTGTAAAGCTGAGAGACTGGTATGGTACATTAAGTATGATTCTATTACTTCTTGCTTTTATTGATATTTTGAGTACTAAGAAAAATAAGGTCATTCGCTTCCTTCTTAATTTTTCAATACTCTTATTGGCAGCTGCGTTCCTTTATCACACATACGGCATGATACTCAGATGGTATCTTACAGGCCATGCGCCATGGAGTACCGGGTATGAAGCTTTGTTACTAATTGCATGGGGAGGGCTACTGGCAGGTTTTTGCTTTATCCGCAACTCAAAGATCACGCTCGCAGCAACTACTTTATTGTCATTCTTTATCTTAATGACAGCTAGCCATAGCGACTATGATCCTCAATTAACACATTTACAACCGGTATTAAAATCTTACTGGCTCATTATTCATGTCGCAACATTGACTATCAGTTATGGATTTTTAGGTCTCGGCTTCATACTCGGCTTGATAAATATGTGTATTTACTTGTTTAAAAATGAAAAAAATTATCGCAGGCTCGATTCAATAACTTCAGAGCTCTCCTACATAAACGAGATGAACATAACGATCGGTCTATTTATGGCAGCCATCGGCACATTTCTGGGTGGAATATGGGCAAACGAATCCTGGGGTAAATATTGGGGCTGGGATTCAAAAGAAACATGGGCACTGGCTATCGTGATCACATATACCATTGTGCTACACCTTCGCCTCATATCAAAATGGAGAGGTGAATATTTTTTCAATGTTGGCACCGTACTAGGCTATGGTAGCGTGCTCATGACATTTTTTGGGGTAAACTATTATCTCTCTAAAGGCCTTCACAGCTATGCTTCAGGAGATACACCGGTTTTTCCTATTTGGGCCTGGATAGCTATTTCATCAGTTATTGCACTGATAATAGGGGCGGGTATCAGGCAAAGATCATTAAAAAGAAAAGATGATTAATCTAAAAATAAAATGAAACAATCTTTAATTATAATAACCTTGTCTCTCCTTTCAGTCTGTTGTTTTGGGAAAAATGATAAAACTGATAAGGAGAACAAAAAGATATTGGAAAGAGAAGAACATAAATTTGAAAAAGAAGTTAAAAAAAATCCCGGTAGCGCCATCCCCTATTTAGATCACGCAAATGGTTTATCTGCAATCAATTCAGAGATCCCTCGTGCCGAAAAATATTATCAGCTGGCATTGAAATATGATTCTACAACTGCAATGGTCTATAAAGATTATGGCAAGTATTTATGCGACAAACAAGGCAAATACAAAGAGGCTAAGGTTATGCTTGATAAGGGCTCCTCGCTCTCACCCGGCGATCAGGAAATAAATAAATACTTGGTTACGGTAAATAATTATGTCGCACTGCAAAACGAAGATGACCGCAAGAGAGATTTTGGGCATACACAGGTTAGAGAACTCGGTGACGAACAAAATTACAATTCACTTACAAAGTTCGATTCCCTGAAAACACTCATCGATGAAACCGGCAATAAATATAATTACAGGTCGCTGCTCAAAAGGTTTCTTTCAGATGATACAACACTGAAGCCGGATGAAATGTACATGCTGATGATAGGTTATTCCAAACAAAATACCTACAACGCATTTAAGTATAGCGATATATCTGAGATGAGGGCTATTGCTTATAATAACGCAGATTCCGGAATAAAAAAGGGCTGGGAATTATTGACAACTAATCCCCTTAATCCATCGTTAAACAGGGAGATGATGTATTGTTACCGCAAAAAAAATGATCCGGCGCAGGCTGATAAATATATGAACAGGATACAGCAATTCTTTAATGGGGTCCTTTATTCCGGAGATGGTACCTGCGAAAAACCATACGTTTCCCTTTGGGCAAAAGAAGAATATAATTTCATAACCTACCTGGGGTATAAATTTACAGACAACCATGCTATGGGCATGTGTGCTGGCCAAATGGCAGAAAAAATTGACATGATAAACCCCACAACACAAAAAATAGAACCCATTCATTTCAATGTAGCATTGATCTATATGCAAGCTGTAGGGAAATGATGTTACGCGCTTAGCCCATTTCCATTAGTGAAGGCAACTTAGAATACACCCTGCCCTTCCGCTCTCAACAACCGCTATATCTGGCGGCTGAAGACAATTACAAAGAATGCCCCCGCCTGAAAAAGAAAAGTGTATACACTTCTATCCGCGGCTACTCCATCATTCCTATATTTACCGGGTGATCTTATTGCAACTGTCTCAAAAAGATCAAAATCTCAGAAATAAGAATCACTCCACACATCATACAGGGCGTAAACAAAAATATATAAGGGCCGGCATAATATAATTTCAAGAAATAGCCTGCGGCATATATGAAACATTTTATGACATTTTGAGACATTTTTGCGACATTATAAATTCAAAAATTCCATGAAATACAAAATCTCTGGTGATGATACCCATCATGTGGTCATCTGATTAATATCATATTTATTCAACAGAAAAATCAATTACTTGCTGCTATATTTTTTAGCCTATGAAACAAGCCACCTTTTACGTAAATGGCAAAAAACATTCAGTCGTTGTCGGTGAGCACCAAATGCTGTCTGATGTCATCCGCAACATAATAGGGCTAACAGGTACAAAAGAAGGCTGTTCACAAGGTAGTTGCGGGGCATGCACAATACTAGTAAATAATGAGCCCGTATTAAGTTGTATTACACCCGCATTGCGCTATGATGGTGCCAATATTACCACTATAGAAGGCATCGCATCCTCAGACGGGTTGCATAAACTGCAGCAGAAATTCGTCGAGAAGGGCGCCATCCAATGTGGCTTTTGCACCCCCGGAATGATCATCACAGCGCACGATTTTATCAACACTAACCCCGATCCCACGATCGATGAGATCAAGCTGGCCCTCTCCGGTAATTTGTGTAGGTGCACCGGTTATACTAAGATCATTGAAGCAGTATCAGAATATGCCAAAGAGGTCCGCGATACTAATATCATTACCAACACCAGATCAACACTACTTGCCGCAGATCAAAAGACGGTAGGCATTGGACGCCCTTATATAGAGGCCGCAAAAAAGGCCCAGGGGTTAGCTGATTATGCAGATGATTATCAGATCAAAGATGCATTGCACATCAAATTCCTCAGAAGCCTTTATCCCCATGCCAAAATACTCGAGATTGATACCAAAGCCGCTTCAGAGCTTGAAGGAGTAAGATACATTGCAACCGGTGTAGAATTGCCTATTACATTTGGCGTGCTCCCAATCTCTCAGGATGAGACAGCAATGGCGGTGGAAAAAACAAGGTATATTGGAGAAATAGTAGCCGCAATAGCCGCAGATACCGAAGATATAGCCGAGGTCGCTTGCAAACTTATAAAAGTAAAATACGCACCTATAAAAGAATTCCTATCCATAACAGATTCTATAAATGATATAGGCAATAATGAAAAGATACATGAATATGGTAAGTT
>CAIRZD010000086.1 GCA_903882965.1 uncultured Bacteroidota bacterium | reverse complement strand
TTCTTTTGAAATACCAGACATTATATTTTCCTTTTTTTAAGTGTTTCGCTAATTTTTCTTTTCGTTTCTTCACTTCTTGGTTTACCAAACTGTGAATTTTTAGGACCTTGTTGATGACCAATTTCTTTTAATGTATTATTTCTTTTTTCAATAACTTCAGGTGTGTTTATATGTGAAGTATTTTTTGTTATTCCTTTAGAAGCTTTATTACGTTCTATAGTTTTATTTCTAGCTGCTGCTCCACCTAATAATGAGGCTTTATGTTTATTTTCTTCTGATAAATTTTTAAGACCGTTTAATCCCATTTTATTAATAAAACTAAACCCACCATGTCCACCATCACAAAGATTGTATGAAATATCTTGATCTAAAACAACAAGAATCTTTTCGGCTAAATTCATCTTAGCCTCAGAATCATAAATTTCTAATATTTCTTTAGTAAAATTTTCTATACTATGTTTTTTAATGGCTCTCTTAAGTATTTTACCAGAACCAAAGTAAGCATCATTTAGATTTTTAGTCTGATGTTTACCTATATAAAATTTACCATTAATAGTATTTGTAATTTTGTAAACAGTATAATACAAAAACGCTAAACCTCCCGTTTGATAATAGACTTACTATTGCTATTTATCAAACGGGAGTGCTTATGAGTGATGGCGGAATCGAACCCCTGACCCTTTCAGGTTCCAGCCGATTTCAAGTCGGCGGCAGCATCCCCGGCTGCACATGCACTCCATTCGTATATTTCTTATTTATTTATAGATTCAATTTCTGCAAGAAAAAGTTCGACCATCTCATCCTTATCGAAACCAAGCTGTTCAAATAATTCTATTATTTTATTCCTAAAATAAGCACTAGCTTTAAGAAAAGATTCATTATCACCATCTACTGCTGCTAAGGCAGCAGTATAAGAACATGCCACAATACGACTAAGATTTTTTACAAAAATATTTTTATCCATGATTAACCCCAATATACAACTTTAGTGTTGGCGACAAGCTTACGATTAACACTTGAAGACTGAACATAAATTTCATACTGGTGATGATCACCCGGAACGACCTTTACTTCGTAGTTTGGCAAACCTAGCATACTTCTGGCGTTCTGTCCACCATAATATTTACCTGACTTAAGATGCTTGATAATGATTCCCTTCTGAGGCTGAATCTTCTCACTCTTCATAAGCTGATAATATGCACGACCGATTATATACTCACCAAAATGATTTTCACAGAAATCACGAATCTGACCACCAGCATCGGCTGACCAAACAGGCTCTGAACGAACCTTAGTTGTGATATCTTCTAGTTCCTTCTTGACTTCTGAGATAGAAACATTAGTTAAATCAGTAGTATAGAAGTTGCTCTTTGATGTAAGACCACGAGTACGATCATCAAAATATGACCTCGTTGCTGCAACAGTCTGAACAGTAGATGTAACTAGAGCATCGTTTGTCTGTTCCCATTCCATAATATTACCTTCTGGAATACCGACGTTGGTAATATTTCGTGAATATCCCTTAGGAACACGAAATACGAATGTCCACTTGTCGGTTGCCTGTAGCTCCCGAATACGCTTTGCCAGTACCTCACCACGTACATTATTGACGTTATTTTCACCATCAGTAATAACCATAACAAGATAGGCTATGTTTTCATTAATGAGAGAATACCTAAAACGTTCACGTTCCTTGTTTTCTAGAGCTTCAATAGCAAGCCATACGGATTCCCATAGCGGAGTATTACCACCATTAGCATCATATGTTCCAACATTTCTGATGTTGTTTACATCAGAATTAGATTCGATTACGGCAGCAGACTTATTAAATCCATAACCTGCTACACCACAACCCACAATCGTACCAGAGATGGTATGAGACATATTACGCTCTTTTTTAATACCCTCTAGTAGAAGATTAAAGTCGTTTGCTGCTCCCTTAACGAGAGGACGCATAGACGCAGAATGATCCCTTACAATAGCAACATGAGTAACTGACATTTTTATACCTTTCTATAATGATTAAACCACTTCACAATAGCCTGATGAATATATTCGATACCCATCATACCATCAATTTTAACAATAACTCTATTTTCGTCTTGATTTTCCCAAATTTTATTTAGAACATTACGAACTCCCCTGTAATATTCTATATCATCCTTATCAAGGATGTTATTATCTTTTCGTGTCTTCATACGTCTAAGGACTTCCTCGGCAGGAAGATCGATGATAAAAGTAAGGTCAGGCTCTAGACCTCGTGTTGCAATATTCCTAAGATCATCCTTTGTAGATTGATTTAAACCGTCAAGGAGAGGAAACTGATAAGCAACAGTAGAATCATGATATCTGTCACAAATAACTACCCTACCAGCCTCTAAAGACGGTCTGATTACGGTTCTGACATGGTTGGCACGATCAGCAAGAAAAAGAAAAAGCTTCTCGGTTTCATCTAATTCTTCTGATACAAGAATTTGACGAATTTTGGCACCTGCATATGAACCACCCGGTTCTTTTGTAAGATATGCAGGAATATTCTGAAGAACTAGGTGATTATATAGCATAGCAGACTGTGTGGTTTTACCGGCACAATCAACACCATCAAATGTAATAAACATGATTATATCCTTAGAAATCAATCATCATAGGTAAAAGAAGAATAAGGACGATAATTAAAACTACTGTCAATTACCGAATTCTTTTACAGCTTTGTCATTATATGCTCTGATGGCATTTAGACTGTTCTTGCAACGAACGTTATCATTATAGACCTTATTAAGGAGAATAGCAACATCTTTGTTGGATGTAAACTTCTCTGGAAGTTTCTGCACATTACAATTAAAAAATTGTTGTGGAGGAAGTATAGGTTTATAATGGGTCACAATAAGATCAGGCTGGACTGTATTACATCCAGCAAGAGGAATTACTGCAAGCAATCCAAATATTACCAGAAAAGATTTAAAATTCATGGCAATGTGCCTCTCATTTGTTTCAAAACA
>CAIRZD010000085.1 GCA_903882965.1 uncultured Bacteroidota bacterium | reverse complement strand
TTGTTGGTTGCAATGAGGTAGATTTTGCAAAATCTACCTCACTTTCTAAAAACAACCACCAAATAAAAAAGCAACCAATGAATGAAGATTTACATTCCTACCAGCTTAATCAATAAGCTGACCCACCAAATAAGTATTGGTATACATTTCCATAAAGCCCCTGAAACAATAAAACAAAAAGCATTAAAAGCATGTGTTCATTTATGGTATCTGATTTACGATGCACAATTAAATGACGCAACCTGTTTAAGCCTGCATTACTTCACCAGCATTTCAACGAAAAGCCTTGACAAAAAGGAAACGACAGTAATCTATAATAACCGCAGATACCGCTATTCACACTTCTTAGCTATTCTTGAAGCAGCATCATTGATTGAGATCAACGATAAATTCTCAATTGGCAACTTTCCAATGTCATACAGGGTGAATAGGTCAGTTATCAGAGGTGAATTTAAGCTTATAGAGATTGATTTAAAACTACTAACGAAGAATACCAGGAACAAAAGTTATTGGTTAAAACTGTATCCGCAATATGCCGAGCTAATTAATGATTGTTACAGAACCAAGGTTGAATTAGTCGCTTACATTAATTGGTTGAATCAAAATATCGGAATTAATCTTGGTAAAAAACCAATTGAAATAACTGGATTCAAAGATGGTGCTAAAATTAATTACTCCGTAATGAAAGACAGGTATTTAGATGCTGAACGCATCATGAGGTATACCAATGCAGCAATTAAACAGAATATTGGCAATTTATGGTTTAAAGTGAGTGACGAAGGCAGGTTTTATAATTCACTGATTAGTTTAAGTTCAACTGCTTTACCATTTTTACTATTAAATAAAAGAAAGCTAAAATCAATTGATATAGCTAATTCGCAACCATTATTGCTTGCATCAATGATTGATAACGAAGCCTACAAAAATGATTGTGGTGCTGGCAAATTCTATCAAAGAATTATGGATAAGATGGGTAAGCAAAAAGAAGAAGTAAAGAACCTGCTGTATAAGTATCTCTTCTTTACAAACGAGCCATTGAAAGGTGGTGCTTTATACAAAGCATTTGAAGGATTGTATCCGGGCGTTATTCAGCAAATTAACGCTATTAAAGAACGCTTGTCATTAGCGCATCATTTGCAGAAAATGGAGGCTGAGATAATTGTTGAAGGTGCTGGACGATTAGATTTCCCAAAAATATTAAGACACGACCAAGTATTAATGTTTGAAGAGCATTATCAAGATGTAGCTGATTATTTAAGAATGGCTTATCAAAAATTAGGTTTAGAGGTTTCATTCAAGTCATAAAATAGTTTAAACCTTTTCTTTTTTTTGGATAAAAGGTATATGAAAGAAGATATGAGAATGCAGTTGCTAGAAATGGCACTAGAGATTGTAAAAGCAGATACTAATAAGAAATTGACGACAGAAAATATAATAATTGTTTATCGCCAGTTGGTTCACGCTTTATATATGCCAACTGGGATTTAAAGAACCCACGAATTGTTCTTCAAGAAATTACACTATAGGTCAAACCGGCGCTAGCCATGGAAAAGATCTATGGGGTTTATCCGTTTTACCCCGCCATCTTAGCCTTCTAAAACAAACCAATTATGTCAAAGAAGAACAACAAGATTGCGGCAAAGCCAGCACAGACAAAAAACAATAAACAAGTCAAGAAGGCTCCGGCAAAAAAAGATGTCCAAAAGGTCATTGAAGAGCAACCAATTGATTCACCAACCGAAAACATTGTAGAGGTGGCGGAAGTTATCGATCCTATTAATGCGGAACTGATTCCGCAAACAGAACCAGTTGAGGAAACAATTCTTGAAGCTGAACCTGCTGAAACAATTGAGCCGGTTAGTCTGCCAGAAGAAAACACATTACCTGCTCAGGAAGAAGTAATTGCTGAACCTGTTAAAAAGAAAAGCAAGCGTAAGGATCTGAACTTCGAGCCACTTGTAGGATGCTCTTATCACATGCATAGGAAGTTTCTGAAAAAGCTGTTTAGCAAAAATGAGGTTATTGCCCGGTTCGTGAAAGGTGAAGTCGGTTACAATGGACATTTAGAAGTACCTGCAGTTGATAAGCAAAAAGCTATCGCTGTGCTTGAAAGCTTCAAGGTTGATAATCCAACTATTAAGAACTTATACTGGGCTTTAAATCTTGCCAAATGAATCAGACTTCAATATTAAAGGAGCTTAAGCAACGAGTACGTGATACATATTGGAAATTGCTTGGCACGGATGAAGACTGGCGTAGGCAGTTAATTCAAAATGAATTACAGTTTCTAAATACCAGCATCAACTACATGGAAACATACATTTCAAAGAAGAAGTCCTAATTTACAGGGCTTCTTCTTTTTCAATTTAATAAACACATTTTATATGGCATGGGATCCTAAATACATAGCGTTCGGAGTAATAAAAATACAGGGTGACAGAGTGCATCTGTATAGCTCCAGAGATAATTATGCAACTATTAGCGTTGGTAAACCAGTTACCGGTGCCATCTGGGCTGGTAGCTTTCTAAATGTCAACCTTGCTGATGGCAAGGTGCGCCGATACAGTTCAAGAGATAGCTACAGCACAATTTGATTATAGCTAATTTTTCGGGTATTGTATGTAATTCGATTCCGGGACCTGCCTTTTTAAGTCGCCATCTATAATAGACAAATTCTCCTGGAGTAGCTGATTCATATCAACAGTGAGTTGATTCTGATCTGAAATATTCAATGCCTTCATAATCGCCATCTGGTTTTGCAATACAGTTCTGAGCATAGCTGTTGTAGAGTGTAGCATTTTCATCGTAGCTAATGGGAAATCTAATTTGGCTAATTCTTCGTTTGACATAAGTTTGGATTTTAAAATAAATTCTTAACCAACTTTATCACTTGCTCAGTGGATACAGCCGGCATATTATTAATATAAACAGAAGTTCCTGAAAAGTCAATGTCCTTGATTTGTTCATGTATTTTTTCCCAACCACCATCTCTGGTATCACATTCCTCCGGGGAGTCATTCCCAACCGAAACGAGATAATTGGTGTCTTTCTTTGTAAAGGTTATTCTAATTTCATCCATATGCGAATATAGGTTCATGGGGCACTTGTTACAAATATGATCCTCTATTTTAAAATTCATCGTACACACACCATCCTATAATGCCTCATTGCAGCAATACGGAGCGATCTGGTCGAACCTTTTTCATTTCTGACACAAGTGCCTCATCTCAAAAAAATATTGACCAAATCGCTCCGTATTGATTTTTCGCCATTTAGAGAACAATCATTAATAAATAGATTATTTTTCATATCTCTTGTCCCAAACCTGCTGCAACAAATCCGCTTTTTGATCACAAGTAGCCTTTACATATGCTCTGAATGTTGCAAAGCTTTTGTGCCCTGATATAGCCATAATGATAGTTTCATTTGTTCCATAGAGTATTTCATTCGTACAGAAGCTCCTACGGCAACAGTGAGTTGTCAAGAGCTCCCATCTCTTGTAGATTACTGTTTCAACTTTATACTCTCTGGTGGTGCGCTTTTCAAAATCTTTTTGTAATGAAGGGATGGTTTTACCTATGTCTTCTAAATATTCATTGAACTTTTGACTAGAAGGACATTTTGGCAATCCATCTGGGTACTTTGCAAGGATCTGCTTAACAAGTGGGTGAATAGGTATCACTACTTTTTCTCCAACCTTTTGCTGTATGGTTCGTATCCTAGATTCAATGAAATTCTTTTGACTCAGCATTGAGAGATCACTATGGCGAAGTCCCGACCAGCAACCGATTACAAACATATCTCTGATATATTCATGCATTGGTGATTCTGGATTTCGATAATCCATCATTTCATTTATCTCTTCTTCGTTCAAATAAATGTTATCGCTTTCCTCTCTTAGCACTGTAATCTTCAAGTTGGATAAAGCTTCATTGGTTATTAATTTCTTTTGTTGCGCATATTTCATAGCGAGCATGAACCTTTGTAAATATTTCGTTTTGGTATTGAGCGCCAGTTTCTTTTCCTCTACCAAATATGTCTCAAACTTATCGAGTACCTCTTGATTGATTTGGTCTAAATAAAATTTACGCCGACTGGCTTGCTCAAATTGTTCGAATGCTAACTTTACATTTCCATAAGGCTTTATACTGCCTGATTTAATTTTCATTTTTTTAGTTGACAATCTACGGCCTGTCTTAGTGTCGTCAATCAATGATGTCATTAACTGACCGAACAACATCTTAGTGCTTTTTTCAACCTCTACTTTTTTAGCCTTACTCTTTTTCAATATTTCATTCTTCAACATAATTGGTGTAATGCTATCAATGCCATGTTCGTCTTCTAGTTTCTCAAATGCACAACGAATCTTCTGCTCCAACTTGGTCAGCCGTCCTATCAACATTGCATTATCAGAGTTCTGCTTAGGTTCAAACTTCTTATTGTTCCACTCACAAGTGTGGATGCTTTCACCGGCTTGCAATATGAGTCGGTTACAACACCATACTATTGTAAAATAGATGGATGTAATGCCCTCATGTTTAGGGTTTCGTATGTACTTGTTAAGTTTCATTTCTTTTTGGTTTTAAATGCAAATGCATCTAAATCACTCTTTTTAAAAAGATACTTACGACCAGTGCCGCCGTTAGCAAGTTTGCCTTCTTTAACCCTTGTAATTAATGTGCGAGTGCATACTTTACAGTGAATAGCAGCTTGTTCAAGCGTCATGTTTTCGTCTGATTCATTGAGGAGGCCATAGTAAGGAACCTTTTTTAATTCATCTTCAACTGTCTCACGAATTATTTCCTTTAATTCAAAAACGTTCATGAACACCATTGAGTTTATGTTAAACATATTGGACATGGAGTATCAGTTTATGTAGTTTTAATTTCTATCTTATTATTAGTAGTGATCAGACTATAGGTTATGGTAGGGTTAGAACACAACTTCTATTGCATTAAATTCTGTTATTCAATTTTGGAGACTATTTTTAAATATCTATTAAGCTCACCAATAACAATGTAGAAGTGATTGAATAGCAATGTTGCAGATAGTTGACCAGTTTTTATCAACCGCTTTACCTGTTCTTCTGTAATACCCAATACCTGCGCAGTTTCTGAGACAGTAAATACTGATTTGGAGCAACCTTTTGCTTCATTTCTGCCAGTATAATATTTTCCAATTTCAACTTTCATGAGTTCCTTTTTTGTTTGCGAATTTCAATAATGATAGGGCTATCGGTTATAGAGTCATTACAACTCAATTTCAATAACGGTCATTTCGCAGCTTGCAGGCATGTAGCCAAAAGCAACACCGCAATAGTCGAGTTGCACTACTCCATTTATTTCAAATTCAGTGAGAACAGAATTTGGATTAGCATCCCTGAAAACATGAATAGTAGCTTTCGTTACACCCATACTCCGTTGCGTTGCAGCCTCTACAGTTAGCAGTTTGCTAAAATGAACATCCTGTTTCTTGTAACGCTCAACATTAAGCTGAAACTGTGCTTCTGTGTCAAATGCTAAAACACCATTCTGGTTGTAATCCCATACATAATAGGCGTGCTTTACGCCATTATTTTTATCATCTGATAAAAACTGTCTTACCATGTTTATACCGGGCAGCAAATTGATTAACTTCATGTGCATTGTCATTATTTTTTATTGTTATTGAAATGAATTATTGTCAAAACAAAAGCTTTAATAACGCTTAACCTCGAAGCTGGGAGTTCACCTCTGGGAGATTTTATTTGGCTGGTAATATTCATGTGTTTATAGGTTAGGCTACTAGTTTAGATTCTTCATTGCTGCTATCTAGATTTATTAAAGTAGCTCCATTGTTTCTTGCTGGTTGTGGTTCGCATCCGTATGCTTTTTTATACCAAGCGGCATATTCACCTAATCCATGTTGAACATTATTTGGGTCTACATCAAAAAGTATCGCTTGTCTATCTAGCTTGGCTGCGCATAATCCTACCGTACCGCTGCCACCGAATATATCTAAAATAATATCATTTCTTTTACTGCACTCAAGTATCGGTATTACTGGCAAGTATTCGCTCATGACAGCTACATGTTCAAAATCTGGATCGAAATCTTTTATCTCCTTTGACCTGCTACCCCCGTTACCGCCAATGATTTCATTTTCTCCTTTGCACCTTTTCAAAAATGTCTCAAAAGCTTTTTTACCATCATCTTCTGTCCACCTATTTTTGAACTTTTTACCCATAGGTGGATTTATAAAGCCTTGCCTTGTTTTAGTGTGATCTTTATTTTTCACTACTGGTTTTTTTACTAATGCGGGGATTGGCTTTTCAGAATACTCAATGAAAGGATAATAATCATAACCACAGAGTCCAGTCACCTTGTCAATAGGTTCTTGTACCAAATGGTAGACCACCTCCGTATTGTGCTGTAATCGAACAATCTTCCCTCCTGCGCCTTTGTTATTGGGCAATTTTGGTTTGTGCCAGATAATTTCACCCACCAAATGCCATCCATCATTTAGCAATGCAGCAAGTAATAACTGTGGTATTGTTTGTAATTCACCATCCCTTATTGTATCGGCAATGTTTAAAAACAGGCTTCCACGTTTCTTAAGTACTCGTTTTAGCTCTTTAGAAAAATAAGCAGCTATATTTTTTATGTAGTCAGTTTTTAGGACTTCATTGCCAAGTGTGTTGATTAGATAGTCTTTTAAGGCCCAGTATGGGGGGCTCACATTAACCTCTTGTACCGTTTGTGTTCCTACTTGGGGCATAGTAATGCTATCCCAACAGAAAAACTTATACCGATCATACTGCTTAAATAATTGTTCAAAGTTTGGTTGAAATATTGGTTCCTTTAATGCAGTTGCTTTAGGTTGTGAAAGCGGCTTTTGTTGAGACTCATCGGTTTTATCTTGTTCTTCCTGTTGAGGTTCTTCTATTTCAGTTGTAGGGAGTGGTTCAGAATCAACATCTTTGTCAATCTCATCGTTCTGAGGCGGCTCAGGCTTAGTATCATTAAAAGTATCTTGGTCATTTGCTGGTATTCTTGGAGGTTGCGGTGTTAGTGCGGAAGGTGTTTGATAAATCGGATGCTGATCAAGATCATTTACCATTGCTCTGATTTGTTCTATCTTATTTGAAATCATCCTTCCCATTTCTGCCCAACTATCCAATTCGCAACTCAAAAGACTATTATAATATGCCGGGTCAGTTGTTTTGAACTGAAATGCGCTTCTTAAAGTTGTAATTGCATATTCAGGCAACCCAACCATCTCACCAATCCAAGCGTTAGTTCTACCTACAATTTGTTCACCCGTAGCCGGTGCTATTCTGTTTTCTTTGCCTTGAGCCAGTGGCATTTGCTCTATTAAATACATCGCTTCTGCACACCTTTGCTTTTTTGACTTTTGCTTTGTTGTATTAAGCGAAATAATTAAAGCTTTAACAGGTATGTTAGGAACAACAACAATAGCGTTAAGCTCTAACCAAGATGGGTCACCTTCATCAGCCAATTTTTTAGCAGCCAGGCATCTTATCTCACCATCATTTCTCCAATACATACCACTGTCATTTTCATCCGGAGTAATGTTTATCAATGAACTCTGACCGTGAGTTTTTAACTGTGTAGCCTTACATGCAATTTCATAATCAGTAGGAGCGCCATATATTTCATAATATTCTGGGCGTGTCTTGCATTTTTCTATGCTAATGCGTATAGTGTTTATCACTGGTAGTAATTTTATAATGAAGAAATGTTATTCGGTTGTGCTATGACTTGTTCAATTATTAAACAAGTCACTTCTATTTTTTTTGAACATAGCTACGCTTGAACAATGCCATTTAATGCTTCGTTTGAATTGAAATTGTATTGAGAATATTGTCAGTAAGGAACTGGGAAAAGGCTGACTCTAACTTGGAGGGAATTGTAAACGGATTACATGAACCATCTTATTGGATGATTGCAAGAAAGAAGGTAGTGCTACATTTCTAATACAAGAAAGTAAGGTGGAATTTCGGTTGATTAAACCAGTAAGAAGATTTTCGAAGCTTATGTAAAAGCTTGTAGAAAAGATCGTATTTTTGTGTTTCATTTTAATGTTCATTTTTGTAGTCTAAAGCGCCTGCTAAAGAGCCCCAAAAATAGAACATAGATATGAATCAATTTATTAATACAACCTTATGAAACTTTACAACCTTGTAAAGTTTGCAGAAATCAAAACCTGTAATCAACAAGGTCTCTCGGAATTTTTATTGAATAGGCTTCGCCTCTATCTCCATTAATAGTATAATTGTCTGCAAGACCAGAGTTATTTAGGAGCTCTTCAATCCTTTTGTTGATTATGCTTCTATGGCTATTAAATGAAGAGTCACCTTTTTGATTAACTAAATCATCAATACTTTTTCCAGCTTTATCGAGTTCTCTACCAGGGCGTATTTTCAAGTATAGCTGGGTAAATTCATCTTTATGACTGATTAAATCTTTAACTCGTATTCCAGTTTCATTTTTAAGTAAAAACAAGTAGAGCATCTTGCATAAAGGATTTAACCTGATTTCAATCAGCTCTGTTTTTGTCTTGATGAATATTTTATTGTTCTTCTCAACAATTAACGGATAAGGCGGTAAGGTTTTATTTTGACTAAACTGAAAAAATGTTTGCCCTGATAATTTGAACATAAACTCACTTCTAATACCATTGAAAATTGATACAACCTGAAGCATTAACTTTGAATCAATATTCTCTTCATAAATCTTTGCTAGGCAAATAGGACAAATATTGCCGCTTTGAAGTTTATTAATCACCTGCTTTTTGAAACTGCAAAAATCATTCATGCAAACTTTGGGTAGATAATGCGCATATTGATTGTAGCTTGTCAAAACAATATCCAATTCTTCTTGCGAGTGTATTTCCGCCTCCTTTTCTTGAAAAAACTGCATAAACGCTTCTGGGTCAAATTCAATATTCATTAGTGACCGCAGAATATTCTCGACAATCTGGTATGCTATAGGATACTTTGCGTCTGTATTCGGAGTGTAAAAGTCCCAATGGTTAACGTTGACAAAAACATTCTTGTTGGAATCAAACGAGCTAAAATAATTGAACTCATTGTTATACTTAGTTAAAAGCACCACAAAACTATCCGCCTCAACATTGAATTTTTCTCTATATAAATCGCAAATAGAATACAAATCCTTAAAGAATACCTTTTCAGAAGACTGAACATTTTCCTTATCGAGCCTCATCTTGCGTAGAATAAGGTTTAAGTCGTCAATGTCAAATTCGTCTTCTTTATAATAGGGCCAATTTATTTCATCATAAACAAGAAAGGGGAATTGCTTTATGTCAAATACTGTATCTGAAAATGAAAATTCTAAAGGACCATCAAATGAAGTCAAGAAATCCGATACGGATTGAATTGTTTTTGATTCACATTCTGGCGTTTTAATAAGATATACTTTCATAAATATTTAGGCTTTTCAAAAAGTAAAGGTGTAAATCTAATATTTATTGCGGCTAATTAATATGTGTTCTATCCTCATGGGACGAAAAAGGAAAATAAGTGCATGTATTTAAACTCGAACTACAATGATTTCATTGATCCAAAACTAGATGAAACAACTGCTACTGATTCCAAAATTAAAATAACATGTAAAGCTGTAAAGGCTTTCAAAGAATTAAGTGTGCTTGAAAAAAATGCCACAAATTCTGCCACAAATAAAAAAGAAACCCTTGAAAGT
>CAIRZD010000084.1 GCA_903882965.1 uncultured Bacteroidota bacterium | reverse complement strand
CGGTGTTTTTAGTTAGACACGAGTACACAGCCCGCAGGCCAGCGCTGCATACTCATATCTTTGTAAAAGATAAACAAACAGGATTAATGGCAGTACTTTGACTGTTCATACTAGACACCAAATTGGATGTTGTGCGCGAGACAAACCTGCCATTAATTTCTTTTTACTAAGCCTGAACAGTACTTAAGGAGACAGTCGTAGCTGCTGTCATCCTGCATAAAACTATGAGAAAAGGCTGTATAAAAAGTTCTGTTATTTTTTTACTTTTTAACCCACTTCTTATGTTAAAGTATTCACTTGGCATTGATGTTTCTAAAAAGGATTTTCATGCCTGCCTTTCCGTTATTGACGCAAATCAGCATGTAAAAGTAAAGGCCAGCCGCAAATTTTCTAATAACCAACAGGGGTTTAAAGAGCTGCTTTTGTGGCTCGGCATTCATAGGAGAGAGGTAAATGTTCCGCTGACTATTGTAATGGAAGCTACGGGGGTATATTATGAATTCTGTGCTATGTTCCTATTTAAGGCTGGATTACAAATTGCCGTTGTATTGCCTAACAAAGCAAAGAAGTATCTGCAGGCAATAGGTCTTAAAACCAAGAATGATAAGATAGATGCCGCTGGACTGGCCCGCATGGGCGCCGAACAGTGCCTGGAATTGTGGCAGCCGATGGATGAGTTTTTTTATACGCTCAGGGCGCTTACCCGGCATCATCAAAGCCTGCAGGAACTAAAAACCAATATAAGCAACCAGTTGCATGCTGATGAGCACAGTATTTACAGTAACAAGAAAGTAGTGAAGCAGCTTAAAAAGTTGATTACCACAATAGAAAAGGAGCTTTTGGAAACAAGTGCTGAAATAGAAAAGCACCTTTTCAGCAAGCCGGAAATAGCTGAAAAGGTGCAGCTTATAACAGCGATCAAAGGCATTGGTAATATAACCGTTGCTACTATTCTTGCAGAAACCAATGGCTTTGCTTTGTTCAGGTCGATAGCGCAACTGGTCAGCTATTCAGGCTACGATATAGTAGAAAACCAGTCAGGAAATCATCAGGGAAAGACCCGCATATCCAAAAAAGGTAATAGCCATATCAGGCGTGCGCTGCATATGCCGGCATTTAACATGATTCGTTATGAGGTGAGCACCTTCAAGCTGTTTTTCGAACGGATACTTGAAAAACATCATCAGAAAATGAAAGCCTATGTAGCGGTGCAGAAAAAGTTACTTGTACTAATCTATACCTTATGGAAAAAGAATGAGGCATTTAATTCAAACCGGGTAAATACATTCGGAAATGAGGATACGGAGCCTTCTTTCGCATTGACCCGACAGGGTCAGAATGAAGTAGCCCCGGCATAACCAGGGCTACACAAGATAGATCATCCGTCAACGTATCAACGTATGCCTTCTTTCGCAAAACAAATTTATAGAAAATTATTGTTCAAAAACGCTTGCTTTTGATGACAGTACCTCGCGCCAGGTTGGGGGCAATTCCCAGATATTAATCATTAATTGTTATGAACAACTTTGAAAAGCAAGGTATCTCAATTATCAAAAATGTAATCAAAGAACGACGAAGTCGATTTGAAGAGCGAGGACTCGTGATTTCAGACATAGAGTTTAGGAGTAGTGGGGACTCGAAGCACTATTTCTCAGAAGTTGAATGCAATATTTGGAAGGGTAACAATATTGTTTCAATATTTTCAATT
>CAIRZD010000083.1 GCA_903882965.1 uncultured Bacteroidota bacterium | reverse complement strand
ATTTTATCAATAAAATTTAAACAAAAACCCGGTTTTGATAAAAAAACTGAACTTATTACTTCTTGACGATTGCACAGAGGATGCTGAATTTATCAAAGATATACTTGACCGATCAGGTTTGAATTTTGAATTGACAGTAACCGGAGACAAGCAAGGCTTTATAAACAAGTTGGAGCAGCATAGCTACGACCTGATCATGACCGATAATGCCCTGCCTCAATTTGATGCCAGTATTGCACTGGACATTATAAAAGGCCTGAAAATAAAGCCCCCTTGCATAATAGTTACAGGCACAACCGCTGATGAACTGGCAGTGGAACTAATGAAGAAAGGTGCTTGCGACTACATCATTAAGGACAGGCTCAGCCGACTGCCAAATTCCATTATCAACGCAGTAAACAACTCAAAACTCGAAATAGAGAATCAAAGAAAACTCGATGATATAATTAAGAAAAAAACACTGATGAAGGAAGCCGAAGAGCTTGCTCATTTTGGCAGTTGGGAAAATGACCTGGTGAATGATATGTCTTATTGGTCTGATGGCATCTATCATATTCTTGGCTATGACATAGGTGCAGTCATTCCGTCTGCACAAAACCTGATGGCAAAAATTCATCCTGATGACTTGGCGCATGTAATAAAAACCATTGATAGTGCAAAGGAGCATTTTCAACATGTGAAATATTCTTTCAGGGCTATACCCACACCAGGTGGCCACCCTGTATATATATCTGCGCAAATGTTCATTACCCGTAACGATGCCGGAGAGATCATCCGCACCAATGGGCTTATGCAGGATATTACAGACAGAAAGCTTGCTGAAAAAAAGATAATTACTGCAGAAAAAAAATACCGCAACCTGTTTGAGAATAGCCCAATCCCAATGTGGGTCATTAATGAGCATACTTTCGAGTTCAGGAATGTGAACAATGCGGCAATAAACCATTATGGTTACAGCCACTCTGAATTCCTTTCTATGAATGTTATAGACATCCGGCCGGATGACGAAAAAGGGCGGTACATGTCAATCGACCATACCAGGGGCCATTTCGGTAACATTGGCATATGGAAACATAAAAAAAAGAATGGAACGGTCATTTACGTGGAGATCATTTTAGATACAATTGTTTACGAAAATGAGAGATGCATACTCGTCATCGCAAATGACATCACCGAAAGAACCCAGGCAGAGAATAAACTAAAGCATACCACACAGCGGCTCAACCAAGCACAGGAAATAGCACACATCGGCAGTTGGGAACATGATCTTGTTCAAAATAAACTAATCTGGTCCGATGAAATGTATCGTATCTACGGGCTCTCCATAGACGACGACATACAGTCCTTCCAGAAATTCATAACATTCATCCACCCCGAAGACCTGCAATATGTATTAGGGCAAATCAGTGATTCTAAGGCCAATCTAAAAGGCAACTCCTATCAGCACCGTATCATTAGAAACAATGGCGAGGTGAGGCATGTACACGCGCAATTTGAATATGAGTTTGACAATGATCACAACCCAATAATGCGATATGGCATTGTTCAGGATATAACAGAAATAATTACTGCTGAAAATAAACTCAAACATACCACCCGGCATTTGCAGCAGGCCCAGACCATAGCACATATAGGCAGTTGGGAGCTTGATCTAAAAACGGGAGTCGCCACTTGGTCTGATGAAGCATGCAGGATATTCGGGCTGTCGCCGGAAGAGAATAAGCAATCTTTCGAGTCTTTCTTATCCTTCGTTCACCCTGACGACCTGGATAGTGCATTAAAAAGTATCGGGGAATCAAATGAAACCCTAAGCCCCACAACGTTCACCCACCGCATAGTGCGCAAGGACGGAATGGTAAGATATGTATATACACGTGGCGAGTTTGAACTAAACAGTGATAGCAAGCCCATTAGTATTCATGGGATATCTCATGACATTACAGATATCCGGGAATCAGAGCATGCGCTCATGCAATCAGAAGCCAACCTACGCATGATTATGGACCTGCTGCCACAATCCATTTCCACAAGAGATTATGAAGGGAAGGTTTTGTTTGCTAATAAAAAATTTGCTGATTTACATAGCCTTACACCCGAGCAAATGATTGGTCGTTTGATTAATGACATGATGCCATCTGAAAACGATATTAATCAATACATCACAAGAGATCAGGAAGTTATCCGCTCTGGAAAAGCTATTGTAATACCTGAAATCTCATTTATCACCAGGTCCGGAGAAACAAGATATTTCCATCTTACAAAACTACCTTTTACCCCGGCCGGCACCAATGAGAAAGCTGTATTAGGTATCAGTGAAGATATTACTGAAAAAAAAGAAACACAGCAGGCGTTAATACAATCAGAAGCCAATATGCGCCTCATTATGGACCTCCTGCCCCAAACAATTGCCGTAAGGAATTTTGCCGGTGAATTCCTTTTTGCTAATAAGTCCTTTGCCTCCATTTATGGTGTTAGCCCCGAAGAATTAATAGGTTCTACAATAAGAAAAATGATACCCAACGGGAATAATCCGGAAGATTTTCTCCTGCGTGACCAGCAAGTAATAACTACCAATGAAATCAAAATAATGCCTGAGGCTACCATTACAAACCATATCGGTGAAAAAAAGACATATACAATAACCAAGGTGCCCTTTACCCCCGCCGGGCAAAAAGGGCGGGCTGTACTCGGTATCGGATATGATATCACAGAACGAAAAAATGCGGAAGCCGAACGTGCAAAGATGACTGCCGACATTGTACAACGTAATATCGACCTCGAGCAGTTTTCTTACATTGTGTCGCACAGCCTGCGCGCTCCTTTAGCTAACCTTTTAGGCATTACAGATCTTATTGAGCGGGAAACACTCACTATTGATGAGAAAATTTTCCTGTTGCATGGATATAGCAGATCACTGAAAAAACTTGACAATGTAATTATCGACCTTAACCAGGTAACACAAGTAAAACATTCCGTCAGTGACTACAAAGAAGAAATACACTTTTCAAAACTGCTGAAAAATATAATTGCCAATACCGATGCAATCGTAAACCACCCTGGTATTACCATTAATAGCTGCTTTAAAGATGTTGATGCATTTTATACGGTAAGCAATTATATGAATAGCATTTTTTACAACCTTATCTCAAACAGCATAAAATATAAACAGCCCGGCGTGCCGCTAATTTGCGAAATAACAACCCAAAAGAATGATAAGAATATCCTGTTGGTGTTTAAGGATAACGGTATGGGTATAGATCTTAATAAAACCGGCGACCAGGTTTTTGAACTCTACAAGCGTTTCCATATCGGTGCGGCAGAAGGTAAAGGCATGGGCCTCTTCATGGTAAAAACCCACGTAGAATCTTTAGGAGGAAAGATCCGCGTTGCCAGTGAAGTAAATAAAGGAACTGAATTTACAATTGAATTCCCTTTATCATCCATAAGTGCATAATAAATATATAAAAGCTTGCATCTTATAAAACATTTTTCTAGTTTTATAACAAACTATATTTTATGCACCAACTCATGCTATTTTCTTTGGATGGTTTTATCCATGACAATAAAGGATTACTTGTAACGCTATTCATAGGCGCTATAGCTGGTCTTATCGCCCAGCTCATAACCCCGGGCAGAGGGTTTAACCTCCTCGTCACCATTATCATAGGTATTGCCGGTGGTTGGTTAGGCAGCATGCTGTTCAAAAACTACCTCTCTTTTACCGACAATCCGCTTATCAATCAGATCATATGCGCCACAGCAGGGGCATTAATACTATGTATTGCAATCAACCTGATCTTAGGTAAGAAAAGAGGGACTGATGTAGACCGCTCAGATTACGAATCAGGGCGTTAGTGGCCGCAAAACTTTACGATCGCTTCCGCCGCTTCTTTATATCCATATTTCACTGCATTATGCAAGTCATCGCAAGGGCTTTGCCCCATGCGTGTTTTTATAATGCCCCGGTAATACAATGCTTCCCCGTCATCCGGCTTTAATGACATTGCTTTATTCAGGTCATTCATTGCAGATGGTATTTGATTGGTCTTGCCATACACTAATCCACGCCTTATATAAAACAACGGCTCATTATCTTCATATTCAATGGCCTTGTTATAATTATCCATTGCACCGTTTATATCGCCCTGTTGCTCCAGGCAATCTGCCTTTATATAATATGCCCTGCCATTTTGAGGTTGGTCTGCAAGCACCCTGTCTATATCTGCTATAGCCAGTTCAGGCTTCCCGGTTCCTTCATAGAGCATCGCCCTGCTAAAATATGCTTTTGTATACTCCTTAATAGCTATGCACTTATTATATGCATCCAGTGCCTCCATTGCCTTACCCTGCCGCATATGCAGCACCCCTTTATTATACCATGCTTTATAATTGTTAGGGTCCAGCCGCACAGCCATATCTACATGGGCCTCAGCCTCATCATACTCACCCTTGCGTATGTATAATGCCCCCACACTGTATTGTGCTACCGCAGAATTAGGAAAAGCCTCAAGAATAGCGCTATAAAACCCAAGATCCGAAAGCCAGATATCATTGCGCAAAAAGGTCATGCATAACAGCAGCGCTGCTACAGCTCCGCCCGCTATTGTAGCAGTAAGTTCTTTTGATTTTTTCTGCACCCAATTATACAAATAATAAACAGCCGGAAAAATTATCCCTATACCCGCTATATACAAATACCTGTCTGCCATCAGGCATTCTCCAAACTGCACAAACTGCAATACCAACGCAATATTCACCGTATAGAAAACGATACCGCCACAAAGTATATACCACTTCCTGCGATAAGATACAATTACCAGCACCACAACACCAATAGCCCCCAATAAATATAAATATTGCAACGCCCCAACCTCCTTCGGATACGGATAGATCACCGAAAGATTTACCGGCACAAACAAGTGTATTATGTACTGCACATAAGCATCAGCCGCAAACATGATCGTATTGAACACGTCATTCTCAGCATGCATACCCAGTGCCTTCTCCGCGGCCTGCGCTTTTATCGCCACTATGCCTATTACTATACTAAGTGCCAGTAACGGCAATTTCTCCAGCCACACCTTTCTGTTCTTCATATCCCGTTGCAGCCATATATCTACTGCTATCAGCGACAACGGCAATGCCACCCCTACCCCTTTCGACAGCATAGCACACACGCCCAGCAAAATCACAACCACAAACCTTTTGGCAGATGGCACTCGCACATAAGCAGTATACTGCAACATGGCCAACAGATAAAAAAAAGCACACAACACCGTCTTTCGCTCTGCTATCCACGATACACTTTCTGTCTGCACAGGGTGCAACACAAATATCAACGCCACAAATAATCCTATAGTCTTATTGGGTTGTAGTTTATTAATAAAAAGATAGAGGATGATCGCATTGCCTGTATGCAACAACAGATTGGTAAGATGATAAATAAACGGTTCCTGCCCACCTATAATATGGTCTATGGCATAGGAGCACATAGTAAGCGGATGATAATTACCAATGTAGAAATTCGAGAACCATGCCGATATCTGCTCAGCCCCAAACCCGCTGATATCTTTGTTATGGAGTACATACTCACCGTCATCCCAGGCAATAAAACCGGCATGAAATATTTTCATGTACGCAACCATTACGGCCACGATCAGCACACCAATGTGCAGCCAGAAATTATTTTTGTCACTCTTATTTGCAGGAACAGTCATAATAATGACTCAAATATACTTAATTGAATCATTGAGAAATATACAATGAATACATGGGCATTCAGCAATCGCGCCACTCGGCAATTCGGCCACCAGATCTTATGAGCATTGAGCCATCGCGCCATTCAGCAATTGAGCCATTAAATTAAACCATCTTCCTCACCATCCTCAGATTATGCGTGCGCCGCTTCAGCGAAACGCTGATGATGCCACCCTGGTCTATACGGTCTACCACTACCCTTCCCGATGATTCGGTGGCATGGATAATGGTTTGGTTATCCAGCAGTATACCTACATGGTTTATTTTACCATCCTTTTCATCAAAAAAAGCAAGATCGCCACACTCAGCATGTTGCAGAAAGTCTACCAGCACCCCTACCTCGGCTTGTTGGCTGGCATCTCGTGGCAATTTATGATTGCATAGCTTAAAAGCCATTTGCGTCAGCCCTGAGCAGTCCAGGCCTGCCACGCTGCGCCCACCCCATAAGTAAGGTGCGTGCAGGTATTTCATTGCTGCAGCCTTTAATAACTCCGGGCTGAAAATGGTCTTTTTTATGTTTAACTTCTTTCCTTTAAATTTTCCTGGCTCATTCACCGGTACCATGCTCCCTGCCTTCATACTCATTAGCTCACTGCCCAGCGGCAGCAGCATTTCCTCTTCCGGCATTATCAGTTTGCCGTTATGATTGGCACTCAGGCACTTGGTCTCTTTCCGGTATTCTTTTTTCTGCACCACCTTTAGCTGCGATAGCTTGCACCAGCCCTCATAGTCATCCCAGGCACAGCATATTTTTGCCCAGTCTTTATTATTGACTTCTTGTATCTCCACTTTTTCGCCATACAATACCTGGCTTACCTGCTCTGCCCTGTGCGATGGCTCACTCCTCATCGGCATTACCGGTACATTACAATATGCATATGCTAAAACCATGCATTAAAATTACTAAAAGCCCCTTATTATCCATTAAATGAGCCTAACACCTTTTCAACTCATTACTCACAACACATTAATACAAATGCATGACCCGACTTATAACTCTCGCTTGGCCGCCAAGGCTTTAGCGATGGTGGAACTTATAACTTAATTATATCTATAGGGCCGTATTTCAAAACCGAAATGTTTCGTTAACTTAGCACGCTAAAACTATGCCCAACCAAAATATTTTATAATTAAATATATAGGAGGCTATCATGAACAATTATAATATAAAAGCTACAAAAAATTATGGAATCAACCGCGATCATAGCCGCTGTCGTTGCCGCGATAGGGGCGTTACTAATAGGTATCTTTCTGGGCAAAATGATCTTTGCCAAAAACACGAAAAAAGAGCTTGAAGAAGCTGAGATACAGGCAAAAAAGACCATTGAAGACGCAAAAATTCACTCCGAAACTTTAAAAGAGAAAAAGATACTTGAAGCTAAAGAACATTTTCTCCAATTAAAAAGCGCACACGAAAAAGAAGTTGTACAACGCAACCAGAAGTTAGTAGAAGGTGAAAACAAGTTAAAACAGCAGCAACAGGCTGTTAATGACAAAACCTCTGCCGTACAGCGCCAGGTGCAGGAAAATGAACAGCTTAAGGAAAGCCTCGACAACCAGATAAAAGCATTCAACATCAAGCGTGCTGACCTTGATAAGCACCATGAAGAGCACGTGAAGCGCCTTGAAAAGGTGGCCGGCCTTTCTGCTGAGCAGGCCAAAACCGAGCTTATGGAAGTGGTGAAGGAAGAAGCCCGCACCCGCGCCATGGCCCATGTTAAGGACATCATGGAAGAGGCTAAGGTAAATGCCTCTAAGGAAGCTAAAAAGATCATTATCCAAAGCATACAACGCCTTGGTTCTGAGCAGGCTATTGAGAATGCGATCACTGTGTTCAACCTCGAAAGTGATGAAATTAAAGGCCAGATCATAGGCCGTGAAGGCCGTAACATCCGCGCGCTGGAAGCAGCAACCGGTGTAGACCTTATAATAGACGACACCCCCGAGGCAATAGTACTTAGCTGTTTTGATCCGCTACGCCGCGAGATAGCCCGCCTGTCGCTGCAGCGCCTCGTTCAGGATGGCCGTATACACCCTGCCCGTATTGAGGAAGTGGTGGAAAAAACCAAGAAACAACTCGAAGAGCAGATCATGGAGATCGGTGAACGCACCATCATTGAGCTGGGTGTTCACGGCCTGCATAAAGACCTCGTTCGCCTGGTAGGTAAAATGCGTTTCCGCTCATCTTATGGCCAAAACCTGCTGATGCACTCTAAGGAAACCGCCAACCTTTGCGGCCTTATGGCTGCCGAGCTGGGACTGGGCCAGAAAGTGGTGAAACTGGCAAAACGCGCCGGCCTGCTCCATGATATTGGCAAAGTACCTGATGAAGAAACAGAACTGAGCCATGCACTCCTTGGTGCCAAGGTAGCTGAGCGTTGCGGTGAGCATGCCTCTATCGTTAACGCCATAGGCGCCCACCACGATGAAATGGAAATGCTCTACATCATATCCCCTATAGTACAGGCGTGCGATGCCATCAGTGGTGCCCGCCCCGGTGCAAGGCGCGAAATGATGCAAAGCTACCTGCAGCGTATCAAAGACCTGGAGAACCTGGCTATGGCATACAATGGTGTGGAAAAAGCCTACGCCATACAGGCAGGCCGTGAGCTACGCGTAATGGTTGAAGCCGACAAGATCAGCGATGCCGAAAGCGACAAGCTATCATTTGAAATTGCCGACAAGATCCAGAAAGAAATGCAATACCCCGGCCAGATAAAAGTTACCGTAATCAGGGAACTGAGGGCGGTGAATATAGCACGATAATTAAACCCAAAACCCCGCTTAAAGGACTTACTCGCAATGAGCATTCCCCCTTTAGCGATAGCCACTGTGAGTGGGCGAAGGGGGTTAGGGGGATGTAAACATTTAAAACAGAAAAACTGCAACGGAGCAATCTGTTGCAGTTTTTTTATTGGGTAAAACATGAAAATATTTCATTTTAGGTCTTTTAAATATTTCAATATCTTCATATCCAAATATCTTCTTAAAATGAAACCGCTAAGAATTCTTTTACCGATAATGTTTTTGGCAAACGTGCCTATATATGCACAATCTGTAAAAGCAATTATAGTTCAGATAAGTTCAGAACAAAACCGAGTAAGATATTTACAGAAAACAGGCAAAAATAAAGAGGCAGAAAACGTAACAAGGGAAGCTATAGCAATGAGGGGTATAATGGTCAGTGATTTTAATGACAACTTTGCTTATTGTCCTGTTTATTACTTTGTAGATACAAACATTGTGCAAATAAAAAAACAACATTTCAAAGGCTTACTCCTAAACGCAAACGGCACAATTATCGAAAATTCGGTGGCTGATCCTGCCGACTCCAATTATCTTATTGTCACCTATGGGTTTCCTGAAGAAAAAACCACTATACGACAAACAAAAGGGCTTGTTATATATACAAATAAATTCAGACAATCGTATTTCTTTTCTAAGCCTGACCAGTATGATATCAGAAGAAAATACCGTTATAAATCAGATAAATGCGATATTGAATATTACCCTTCGGCCAAACAGTTGGATTTATACTTAAGGAAAATGTATCCAAATTAGCCCTCACTCGTCCGCGTTTAAAACGCGGATGCTGCGGTATGGCGTTTGTAACGCCAGTAAAACATCCCCCGACCCTCACTCGTCCGCGTTTGTAACGCGGATGCTACGGTATGGCGTTTGTAACGCCAGTAAATGCATCCCTCCTCCACCTCCGGCATGTTTGCCGCTTGCACCCATCAAAACCTTTTGCTATTTTTAGTCAATGAACAAACGAAAAGTCAGGTTTATTTGCAACAATATTATCGTTATCGGCGACATTGTGCTCATTGCATGGCTTGCATTTTTTGATGGCAACCGTATTGTCAACCAAAATCCCGGCGCGGCTATTCCCTTTAAGATACTGGCCTTTGGTCTCACCGGCAGCACCGTATCATTAATAACCGGTAGCATAATCCGCCGCCGCCGTGCCCGCAACAACAGTCTGCAATAAACCCACGTGTTGTTCCTTGATGTTAGCATAGCGCATCAGGAACTGAAAATAAAAACCGTTCTGTGAACGTATTCAAAGCACACCCGCTGATAGCATAACAACAAGCTAAACCTTCCACTAGACAAAGCCTCGCTTCCTCACATTCGGAAGCTACGCTTTCGAAAATTTAAAAGGTGTATACACTTTTTAAACAAGCTCAAATCCCGCTCCTAACTTTACTTTTCGCCTGGATTTTTTCAGGCACCATAGCAATTCTTAACGGCCGGAGCTTCAGCGAAGGGGGTAACGAGGGGGCATTAATTAAGCCATTGAGCAATTCAGCCATTGAGCCATTTGAAATAAGTTCTTTGACATACTGGAAACAAAAAAACAAGCATCATCAGCTAACGCTTAAGTTAAGCAGCTGATCCTGGAGGGATCAAAAGTCTATAGCAAAAACCACCGGAGATCCGAATACGATGCCGGAGGTATCGCACATTCTTTTGCAATAATTATGCACATCCCGCACTGTGACATAAACGGGACATTTTAGCGACACTATTGATCATAAATAATTTATAATCAACATTATAAAAAAAACTAAAAATAGTGTGGCATTTTATTTTAAAAATTCTATTATCCCAATACTGCTCTAAAATATCAGGAACACAAAACATGCCTTAAATCAACATCAAACCAACAGTAAATTGCTTGCACATGGTTGGTGGTTAATGATACGTATAAGTCGCGTAGATCATAGGGTTCAGGTATTGCTGCTGCTGGCCCGGTCTAAGGTCCATAGGGTGCCACTCATGGTTTATATTGCTGCGGGTATAGCTCATTGTAGCGTTGTTATGAAATCTCTTGGTCATACCTAATACCTGTGTATTAAATTGCCATTGCTCCGGGTGTTCATCATCACCAACCATGAGCGGGTTATTCCCCGCTCCCGAAAGCCACTCCATAGAGATAAAAACCCCTCCACCCGCCGGTATATGCCGGGAGCTGATATCGGCGTGCACCCATTCACCACCCTTGGTTGCGTGTATGATCACGGTACTATCAAGCAGTTCATCTTTTGGCATAAAAGAGCTATTCACACTATACACATGCACCTTGAATCTTGAATTGGGTATCCCATCCTTAGCAATGTAAAAGTATACTTCCTGTAGTAGCCCATGCTGCTCCGCATAGCCTTGCAAAAATATCCCTATCTCCGACCCTATGATCTCACTACATATACCATTTTGCTTCAGGTGCTTTTTCCCTAGTACTGCATGTTTTGTTTTAGCGGGGTTATGGTCGGCATCCACCGCTGCATCATCCAGGCTGTTAAGCTTATGTTTTAACACCACCCAAAGCACATCATCACTAATACGCACTTCTTCCGTCTTATATCCAAAACACGAAACGATCAATGAATGCGATGAATCAGTATTGTATGCAAGGGAAAATTCACCGCGCGCATTGCTATTGGTAACGTAATTAGCATTAACCGCTTTAATTTCACAATGCTCCACGGGTTTTCCCTGGTCATCTGTGACCTTCCCGGTTACCTTACCTTGTTTGGAATAACTTAATAAGGCAGGCAATAATAAAATACAAACAACAATTATCCTTTTTACCATCAGAATGATTGATCTGTTTAAGCTTAAGAAATCATGAACTAAATCAGTGATTTTATCCGGGATTATCTAGAACTTAAATGAGTCAGCAAATTAGTAGCCCCATCTATCACCGGCCCGGCAAGAGAATCTTTATGCATCAGGTCAAAAGGCCCTTCCCAAAAATACATCCCGTCCGATACTAAAAACGTAAGCTTTATCCTTCCGTTTTGCGGAAAAGATTTCCGCTCTAGATCCAGTCGCTCTATCTGATCAATCACGGTGACACTATCTGCAAATAGCCGGCTGATGATCTGATCTACAGCATCTGTCCTTGTCTCCCATGCAGTCATTTTTCCCGTATGATTTATATAACGCACGGTGCCATCACTATATGCTGCTATTACATCAAGCCCTGCCGGTTGCGCCACTTCTACTATCACACCCAGTGGTTCTTTATTATTCATAACTACTCCTTGGGATAGAAGCATATTATACGCAAGTACTTTATGCCTGCTATCAATAGTGCTGGTGCCGGCTATCACTTTTAGCTTACCGATATCCGGATTTTTGGCAAACAGGATATTCCATGGATATCCCGATGATTTTGTTTCAGATTTATACAATTCTATATCGTCACAAAATAGCAGGTCGTACTTTGCATTATAAGCATCCTGCTTATACGGTTTCGGATTTTTTTTCGAGAATGTATTGAATAGTCCCATACAATAATAGAGAATAATTTAGTGTAATAATACTTAATAATTCCTATATTGGTATTGCCCCTATAGGGGCTTGGTTCTACCCATTCACCAAGCCAGATGATTGGTCCATTTCATCAAACCCTATCATTCTGTTCTGGTCGGCATCCCATACTTTAAGGCGCAGGCAGGCAGCAATGTCGTGGGGTTTGAGCGTGGTCACCTTGGCTTGTTGCAGTTCAGGAATAGCCGCCATCGCCTCTGGCAAACGATAAAACGGGATCTTTGAATTCAAATGGTGCACATGATGATACCCTATATTAGCTGTAACCCACTCCATAAACGGATTCAGTTTCATATAGCTGGAAGACTCCAGCGCAGCATTGGTGTAGCTCCACTCAACATTCTTCCTGAAAACCACACCCGGGAAGTTATGCTGGGCATAAAAAAGATAAGACCCCAGCATTTGCGAAAGAAAGAATGGCAGAAAAAATGTAAGGAACCAGGTAAGCCATCCAAAATGAATGAACAGGTACACAGCCACTGCCACATGCACTATCAATACTACAAGTGAATCCCAATGCCTGCGAAAACTGCTTAAAAAAGATTGTATGCACATACCAAACATAAACGTGGTAAAGTAAGCAAAGAACATATTAATGGGGTGCCTGATAGCCAGGTATACCATCTTTTCATTTTTACTGGCCTCCATAAATTTCTGGCGGGTCATAATAGGGAACGAACCTATACTGGCACTGAATAACTTAGCATTATGGTTATGATGATGATCATGGGAACGTTTCCAAATATTCGGCGGGGTGATCATGTAAATGCCGAAGAGTGTGAAGATCACATTTGCCAGCGGAGCTTTCCGCAAAATGGTATGATGCTGATAATCATGAAAAATGATAAAGAAACGGGATAACATCATGGCAGTAAAAACACTGGCAATTATGCGAAAAATAATGCCGGCAGAGGGCGGCATTGCATAATGTGCTTTAAAATAATCCCACATAAGAGGCATTGTGCAATATATGGAACCAACAAGCAATATAAATGAAGTAATAGTAACATACCAGCTCTTCCACCGTATTTCTTTAGCGAATGGTTTAGTTGCCAGAATGAGTTCTTTCCCTGTAAGCATTTACAAATTTAAGCAACATTGCGAAATAATAATAGCGTGTAGTAAAGGATATGTGTTAAAACATGGCATAATTATCAAAAAAGCATGTTGATAACTTCATTATTTTAATTTTAATTTTTTCTTAATTATAATATTCTGACGATTATTTAGCCTATAATTACCAGTCATTGCGAAGTAAAATAGCACGCCCCGCAAAATAATATACCAGGCACCACCCTATTGCCACCCATGCATAGGTAGTCATGGATAACGTAGGCGTAGCAGCCATCATAGCCTTTGCCATTTGCAACATTGGGAAAGGCAATAACTCATCGCTGGCCTGCAATGGCAGCAGATTTCCCCAGGGAGTATCTGCATAATAATTGATACTACCCTTCAGTATATTTTCAATGATCAATGAATACAATAAAAAAAGTCCTATTGCCAGCCCACTCCGCTTTATCCATATAGAAATAAATAAAGCGAACCCCAAATAATCCAGTGATAGCAAAAAGAAATAACATACCTGCTTAAATTCATTAAATAATCCGGAAAATGAACCGGAATATACCCTGCCAAAAACACCCCCAAGCAGGAAAAGATATAAAGTAACCATAAACGAAAGCACAACTACAAGCAACACTTTGGCATTGAAAAACTGCATCCTTTTCCATCCGTCTATTATGTTCTGGCGGTTAGTGCGGTAACCATATTCATTGGTAGTAATAATAATTACAAGAATGGAAATAAACGTTATAAATATACTTCCCCACCATCCAAGGTTACCCCATACTTGTGGAAAAGAATATTGGGTATTCAGGAAATTCATCCCTTTTTTACCACTCCCGCCCATTTTTATAACGCCATTCGCAATCTCATAATTCCATAATGGAAGCAGTATAAGGAAAAGCGCGGTCAATACCCAAAAGGTACTGTAACGCTTAATTTTCAGCCACTCTATGGCAAGCAATCCAAACATAAATTATTTGTCGTTAGTAAGCTCCATAAACTTGGTTTCAAGGCTCTTTTTCTTTAACAATAGATGGGATAGAACGATCCCCTTGCTAATACAAAATTCATTTACCTGCACCGGTGTTATTGTCGGTTCACAAGTAAGTTGCACTGTGTTATCTGCTACGTTTATTTTTTTGATCCCGCTCATGGCTTGCAACACCTGTTGCAGCGCAACCGCATCTTCTGCTCTTACTTCAATCTGGTCTTCACTAAGCAGCACCTCATTTACAGGGCCATTGAGCAGCAGGTTACCTTTTTTCAATATCGCAACATGGGTACATACTTTTTCTATTTCATCAAGCAAATGACTTGCAATAATAATAGTTAGCCCTTCTTTATTCAATTTGCGTATAAGTTCCCTGATCTCTGCAATTCCTGCGGGGTCAAGCCCATTGGTGGGCTCATCAAGCACCAATACTTTGGGGCTGCCAAGTAGGGCTGCACCTATAGCCAGCCGCTGTTTCATGCCAAGTGAATAGGTCTGAAACCGGCTATTCATGCGATCAAACAGCCCTACCTGTTTCAATACCCGGATACGATCATCCTTACCTCTTTTACTGATAGCAGCGGTAATCTCTAAATTATTGAATGCAGAGAGATAGTGGTAGAAATTCGGTGTTTCCAATAGTGAGCCTATTTGCCGCCTGGCGGCATCATTAGGCATTCCTCCAAACCATTTGTAACTACCCGACTTCGCGATCAGCACATCAAGGATAATGCCAAGCATAGTGGTCTTGCCGCTACCGTTTGGTCCAAGTATACCAAACACACTACCCTCGGGCACATCAATAGACACATCCTTTAGCGCCTGTATAGGACCATATGATTTTGATATATTTTGTATGGAGAGAATCGGTTCCAATAAAAAGGTTATTATTAAAAATAGGAAATAAAATGTTAACGCGGGCAATCCTTGGCAAATCTATTTAAAAGCTAAGAACAATTTATAACGTTTACTTCTTCCTGCCCAGCAATGACTCAACTTCATCGATCACTTTTTTTATCACTTTACTATTCTCATATTTTTCCGCTACAAGCGTTCGGGCCTTTATAGCCATGTTTTCAGCGGCCTCTTTATTATTGAGGCACCATTTTATAGCCTTTACAAAATCCTCGGGTTTATGCACCTTTAAGTAGTGCTCACCCGGCTTTGCATCTATACCTTTAATGCCTGTTGAAGTAGATATAACCACTTTGCCTGCAGCCATCGCTTCCAGTATCTTTACTCTTATTCCGCCACCTGATAAAAGAGGTACAATAAGTATTTTCTTATCGGCAATAAAATCTTCAGCGCTAGGCACTTCATCAAGGCAATAAACACCATCAATGTTCATTTTCTTAAACTCATCAGGCATATTCCTGCCTGCAAAATAAAATTCAAATCGTGGCAAGGCTTTATGTATCATGGGCCATGCGTGATGCAGAAACCATCTTATACCACTTTGGTTGGCGATCCAATCCATTGCTCCAATGTGATAACCCACCCAGCGCTCATTTCCATCGGGAGGTTGTATTTTCTGCACATCTATACTAAAGGGTGCGACAGTAACATTAGCCATCTCTTCCAATCGTAATACTACAGACGCATCTTTCTCCGTAATCGCCAGTAAAAGATTATACTGTTTCCAGGCATCTCTTTCAAAATCCCTTACTCTTTTAGTCAGGTTTTCAAGGTACAATCTCTTTACGGGGTTTTTACTTTTATCAGCTAAACTCTGCCATATCTGGTACTCCACATTATGCAAGCGCAATACAGTAATTACACCCGCATTTTTCTTTATATCCTGCATATAAGTGGTGAGATATACACTTTCCACCTGTACTACATCCGGCCTAAAGGAAGTCAGAATATTTTTAAGTTTCTGTCTAAAAGCCTCATTATAAAACCGGCCGGCATGTTCAGGTTGCTTACTGAAAAGAAAATTTCTTAAAATGTCAGTCCTCTTCAATTTGTTATCTACATCTACCCACTCGAATGCATGCAAATGTGTGAATAATTTTTTCAGTGCAGTATGCGCTATATGGTGTTTTGAGGTATTCATAGACAATAGATACACCTGCCACCCTGCATTGTGATACCCCTCTATCATCGCATCCATAGCAAGGTTCCCCCCATCTTTTAATGGATACGGCACCCTATTGGTAATAATAAGTATTTTGCGCTCCTGCATCTATTGTGCTAAAATAGATAAATGTATTGTTTTTTAAAATTAAATACTCCTGAAACAAGCTTTAAAATGTTTGTTTTAAGGTATAACGATGAATGTAAATAAAGAAGAGGCATCTTTGCATTAAATTTGAAGCATAATATCTATGCAAAAAAAGAAAATCGTTTTTCTCGGATCTAAACCTATAGGCTATGATTGCATGGCTTACCTGATATCTCAAAAAGACACATTGAATATCGAGATTGCCGGAGTCCTAACCCATGCCCGCAAAGAATTTGGCAATGCACATGACCTAAATGTACTTGCCGGGGAGCAAAACATTCCATTGATCAACAGTCTGGAACAACTGCCCGATTGTGACATCATGTATTCTGTACAATATCATGAGGTGCTAAAGCAGGAACATATAAACAAAGCAGCGCAAATAGCGCTGAACCTGCATATGGCACCATTACCTGAGTATCGGGGCTCCAACCAATTTTCATTTGCCATCCTGGAAAATAAAAAAGAATTCGGCACCACGATACATAAAATAGACACTCAAATAGACCATGGTGATATCTTGTTTCAAAAGAGGTTTCCGATACCGGAAAACTGCTGGGTGAATGACCTTTACAAACTTACTTACACAGCATCTTTAAATCTCTTTCAGCAAACGCTTGCACACATTGTCAATGGCAATTATAAACCTGTGCCCCAGGAGTTACTTATCCCAAAATTTGGCACAAGCCTGCACTTCCGCAAAGAAGCGTCTGCTATTAAGGTAATTGATCTTAGTTGGGATAAAGAAAAGATAGATCGTTACATACGCGCTACTTCAATGCCCGGATTTGAACCACCTTATTGTATTATAAATGGCGAAAAGGTGCATTTTACTATGCAATAGCAATTTAAGCTACATTCTACCGCTTTTAAGTCTGCTGTTCCTTATCATTTTTAATGCGGTAACCGCAGCCTCCTCTCCCTTATGGCCATGAGGGCCACCCAGCCTTTCCCATGCCTGTTCTTCGGTATCAAGTGTAAGTACACCAAAAATTACTGGTATTGGTAAGGTAAGGTTCAGCTGCAGAATACCATCTGTTACAGCCCTGCAGACATAATCAAAATGAGGGGTACCACCACGTATCACAGCACCAAATGCAATGATAGCTTCCGGCTTTTCGTCTTTGTCTTTATAATGCTCCCATAACATACGGCACCCAAAAGGAAGCTCAAAGCATCCCGGCAAAGCCATATTTTCAATAATATCTCCTGTAAAACGGTGAATGATACTTTCACAGCCATTTACAAGTTCACGTACTATCTTATCATTCCATTCTGTATGTACAATAGCTACCTTGGGCAATTTCAGTTGCTCTAATAAATGCGTATCAAGTAAGCTAAAGCTATTGTGCGATTGCGCCATAAAAAAATCCCCTTTTCGCCATAAAGGTAAAAAGGGGAATTGAATAAATTGAAAATGAAAAAATTTAATTGAGTTCGCCTAGTTTGGCAAGTTCTTTATCCATATCACGCGCCTGTAAACTGCGGGGGTATTCATCACGGATACGCATAAATGCCGCTTTTGCATCGTTGGCCTGGTTGCCTGCTTCATATGCAAGCCCTAAATGGTATAAGTACATCGGAGTTAATAAAACATCATCTTTATCACCAACGGCTTTTTTGAAATTTTCTATTGCTTTGGCACTATTGCCGCTTTCCATATAAGCATCACCGATAAGGCCCCATGCCTGGTAGGCAACCATTGTTCCTTTACCATTAAATGCTTCAAGCGATTTGATAGCGCTTTTAGGATCGCCCATTTTCAAAAAACAAACGCCTTCATAATAAAGAGCAAGGTTACCGGCTGCCGTACCTTCATATTTCTTGGCTATTTTAGTAAAACCGAGGTTTTTACCATCACCGTTAAGCGCCATATTTAAAGAATCTGCCTGGAAATATAGTTGTGGCATAGCAAGCGCAGTTGCTGCCTTTTCTTCAGCTGGCCCCTTATATAATTTAGTATATGCAAAGAATACTAAAATTACACCTAATACAACTGTTGTAACAGTACTGAGTACTTTTTTGTTTTTTTCATAAAACACCTGCACCGTATCTAATGGGTTTGGGTCTTCCTGTCCTCTGCTCGGGGTGCTTCTTTCTACACCCGGTTGGTTTCTTGCTGAATTTGCCATGATTATTTTAAAAAATTATTGTTTACTTTTTGATTATTACAATACTAATTAAAGCAATATTAAGTTTTTAATCCGTAATGAACGGATAATCCTTATCCACATAAATATCTTTATAAAGCTCATTATCATCCGGCCAAGGGCTTTCTTCTGCAAATTTCACAGATTCTTCCACTTCCTGTTTCACTTTTTCATTGATCGCTTCTATCTGCTCCTCAGTAGCCCAGTTGTTCTCCGTAATTGTCTTCAACACCTGGTTTATCGGGTCTTTTTCCCTGTACTCTTCCAGTTCTTCTTTAGAGCGGTATTTAGCCGGGTCGCTCATCGAATGCCCGCGATAACGGTATGTTTTTATTTCCAAAAAGGTAGGTCCCCCACCTTCACGTGCGCGGCGAATAGCCCGTTCCATACCTTTGTGTACTTCTTCGCAGCTCATTCCGTCTACACTGTCTCCCGGCATATCATAGGCATCAGCAAGGCGATATATATCCAAAACTTTGGATGTACGCTCTACCGATGTACCCATTGCGTAGTAATTATTTTCGCAAATAAATACTATAGGCAGCTGCCATAATACAGCCATATTAAATGTTTCATGCAACATCCCCTGCCTTGCCGCTCCGTCGCCAAACAAGCAAATTGTTGCCCTGTCTGTACCCTGGTATTGCTCAGCAAAGGCAATACCTGCACCTAATCCTATCTGCGCCCCTACAATACCATGACCACCAAAAAACCTTTTTTCTTTAGAAAAGAAGTGCATACTACCGCCCTTCCCCTTCGTGCAGCCGGTAGCTTTGCCGTATAATTCCGCCATACACTCCTTGGCTGATATACCTTTTGCTATAGCCAATGCATGATCGCGGTAAGCAGTAATGAGGTTGTCATCATCGCGCATTGCGGTCATTGCACCTGCAGCAATAGCTTCTTGTCCTATATACAAGTGACAGAAACCACGTATTTTTTGCATACCATATAGCTGCCCGGCCTTTTCTTCGAACCGGCGCATCAATAGCATGATCTCATACCAATACAAATATGTTTCTTTACCGAATGGAGTTTGCACTATTGCTTAAATTTGTGCGAATTTATAAAAACTTTTGTTTCCTTTTGCAGCTTTGAACAGTATAAATAAAATAACATTACTCCAGTTTCGCAACTATTCGTCTGTAACATTCGAGTTTCCGGCTCCCGTTACCTGCATTGCAGGGCCAAACGGCAGTGGTAAAACCAACCTGCTGGATGCCGTATACTACCGATGCTATACCAAGAGCTACTTTAGCGCTTACCAGCAAAACAGTGTGCAAAATGGTATGGATGGCTTCAGGGTTACCGGTGTTTTTGACCGGAAAGGAAAAGAAGAGGTGATTAGTTGTAAATGGAAAGCAGGCAAAAAAGAAATATATAACAATGGCGCAGAATATGAAAAGATCACCGATCATATAGGAATTTATTCCGCTGTAATGATAGCACCTGACGATATCGAACTTATAAAAGAGCATAGCGAACTAAGGCGGAAATGGATAGATGGCATACTAAGCCAGGTAGACAGAGAATATTTAGAAAAATTAATGCATTACCAGCGAATACTGCAACAACGTAATGCATGGCTGAAAATACAAGCTTTAAAACCGGCAGATAATAATACCGAACTCGAATATTATGATGCAGAACTATCAGTAGATGGCACTTACATTTTTGAGCAACGAAAGAAATTCCTGAAAGATTTTTTGCCACTACTCAATGATTTTTATCACCGTCTTGTTGATGGGAAAGAAGCCGTACAGGTTACATACAATAGCGACCTTATACAAAAGCCACTTGCAAAATGGCTGGCACAAAACCTGGAACACGATCTTCGCTACCAACGCACATTAAGAGGCATACACAAAGATGACTGGGATTTCAAGCTCAATGAGCTGCAGCTAAAACAATTTGGCTCACAAGGGCAAAAGAAAAGTTTTTTGTTTGCACTAAAACTGGCTCAGTATGCTTACCTCAGTAAGGCGCAGGGCCACCTGCCTATATTGCTGCTAGATGATATTTTTGAAAAGCTGGACCAAAACCGGATGGAAGCACTGCTGCGCATCATCAGGGGTGAAGGTTTCGGGCAGGTGATACTTACAGACACGCACCCCGAAAGAATTAGAGAAGCATTTGGGAAAGACGCAGAGGTGGGCTTTATCTATTTATAATTAACATAATAAAAAATGATGATCACGATATCTCAAGACAACAACTTCCTGACGCTAATCAATATATTCACAGTTGATCCCAAAGACCAGCAAGAACTCATCGACCTGCTGACAATGGCAACACAAGAAAGTATCATACACATAGAAGGCTTTATTTCCGCAAGCCTGCATCGTAGTATAGATGGAACCAAAGTGACCATGTATGCACAATGGCGGAGCATAGAAGATTACCAAAACATGCGTAATAACCCTGCTGCCTCGCCATACCTGGAACGAGCACTTGCCATTGCCAAATTCGAACCAGGAATGTATAATCTTGCAGAAACATTTTTACATGCATAATGATATAAAAATGGGGTAATTTTGTTGAAAACGAGATTTAATTTTTAATGATACTTTCATCAAAGCTTGTAGAAGACGCGGTTCAGGAATTTTCGAAGTTACCCGGTATTGGTAAAAAAACTGCACTGCGCATGGTATTGCAGCTACTACGTATGGACACCGGGGAAGTAGACGAATTTACCGGTGCGGTATCACGTATGAGGCACGGCGTAAAGTTTTGCAAGGAATGCCATAATATTTCTGACAGCGAGGTATGCGTGATCTGTGTAAACCCCGGCCGCAACCGCAGTCAGCTATGTGTAGTAGAAACTATAAGGGATGTTATAGCCATAGAAAGTACGCAACAATACAGCGGCCTCTACCACGTACTTGGCGGCATACTCTCCCCACTTGATGGTATTGGCCCCGACCAGCTCAATATCTCCACGCTCCACAACAGGGTAAAAGAAAAAGAGATCAGTGAAATTATCATGGCGCTTAGCCCTACTATAGAGGGTGATACAACTGTGTATTATATAGCCCGACAACTGAAAGACCTACCCATAACTATTACCACAATAGCACGGGGTATTGCCTTTGGCGGCGAACTGGAATATGCTGATGAAATGACGCTGGCCCGCTCTATAGCCAAAAGACAGCCGATAGAGAATTATGTGAACATGAATAGCAGATAATTACCTGCTTAATATTTTTGTAAACCTTTTTATATCTACTTCCGGCATTAGAGGACTGTTATGCGCTAAATGCTTTGCAAACCGGTGTGCAAAATATGGCGCCACAGAGCAGCCTTTTGTACCCATACCATTAAATATACCCACTGACGGCATTATAGGATGTAAGCCTACAAATGGCCTGCGTTCTACATTTGCGGGCCTTGCTGCAACAAGGTGATCAATAATGGTATATGGTAGTTTTAGCCAGTAATTCAAATGATCTTCTGTTTGTTTCAGGAAGGAAGCGGAGGGCTGCATAGCTGTAAATTTCCAGTCGTGGGTAGCACCTATCCAAAACAGGTCACCCTGCCAGGGAACAATATTGATCCCTTGCTTATAAATATTATTTGCCGGCAATCCAGGAATAGATGCAATTAATACTTCTCCTTTATCTTTTGACCAGGGCAACCGATTGAAATAAGGGTTATCTGAACAAACTGCGCCATCGCAAAAGATCAGCTTTTTAGCCGAAATATTTTTATAGGAAACATGATGTTCTGTTATTGTACAATCATCAAGACTAAATTTATTTTGTAACAGGGAATTGCTTTCTGCAAGATACGCCCGCCAATTGCCTAACATTACTCTTATATTCACCAAGAAGCATGGATCAATTTCGCCTATACCATAATTGAAACGGAAATATTCGGTCCAATTATCTTCGTTATCTGCTTTGTGTAAATATTCCTTTTCAATTTCCGGCCTTTCATTGAAAAGCTGTGCGGCATCTTTAGTTAAATGGAAGTCGAGAATATTGCATTTAGTTATCAGCGATATACTGAATTCATCTTCTATCTCCCGGTAAGCGTTCCATGCAAAAGGTAGAAATTGATCTATCATCCATGTTTTCACGAGCCGCTTGCCGGTAACGGGATTGATAACACCGCTGGCTACTTTGCTTGATGACGATGAGTCACCATCATCAATGACAATAACTTTTTTGCCTTCTTTAATAAGGCTGCGACTGAGGAGTGTGCCGCTGATACCCTGTCCTATTATGAGATAATCAATGTTCACTGCAAAGTTAAAAGTTAAAAGTTAAAACCAAAAAGTGTAATCTATAATACATACAGCTTAAACATTAAATTATTTCCACCTCGCCTTTAAATACAAAAGTAGCAGGGCCAATGAGCACTACATCAGTTGCAGATGTAGGCGTATGCTTTGTGAATAAAACTTCAAGATGGCCACCAGGTGTTTCTATAGCAGTTTTAAATTTACCTATGGCATTACAGGTGGCTGCAATAGCTGCCGCTGTAACGCCTGTACCGCAACTGAGGGTTTCATCTTCTACCCCTCTTTCGTAGGTTCTTACAGAAAGCCTGCCATTATGCAGCTCCACAAAATTTACATTAATACCATTGGGTTGAAATTCCGGCTGATTCCGTATAGCGCGGCCTCCATGAAATACATCTATGGCTTTTACATTTTTGACCCAGGCGACATAGTGCGGAGAGCCTGTATTTAAAATGGTAAAGCCATTTTGTATATCCATATCTTTTACGTCCTGCATATGGAGGCTGATGATTCCCTGCTCGTTGATCGTAGCTGTATGCTCACCATCGATGGTGAGAAAGCGGGCCATATCATGAATCATGCCGAGCGACCTTGCAAAGGCTGTGATACAGCGGCCACCATTGCCACACATGGTGCTTTCGCGGCCATCGGAGTTGTAATATACCATCCTGAAATCATAGCCTGCTGCATGCTCCAGGAGCATGAGGCCATCGGCGCCAATACCGAAATGCCTGTTGCACAGGAATGCAATCTGCCCTGTGGACAGATTTATTTCCTTATCCCTGTTATCAAACAAGATAAAATCATTGCCGGTGCCGTGGTATTTGTAAAAGGTCATACTATTTTTAAT
>CAIRZD010000082.1 GCA_903882965.1 uncultured Bacteroidota bacterium | reverse complement strand
TAATAAAACATTTTTTGTAATTTTACAGGAATGTCAAATCATACAATTAAAGGTGCGGGGTAACTTGCACCTTTTTTTAATCATTAAAAGCGGTGCGTGTTGCCTGATGTAAGTCTGTTTTTTTGAAATGAGTTAAGATGCTTTTCCTCTGATAATTACCACGACTTATTCTAACTGATACTTCTTTATTTTCATCAGTCCATAATGGGATACCCGCTACAAACATTGTTAAATAGGCTGCAATTACCCTCTTTCTATAATTGGAATATGGTTTCGATTGTTTGATAACGTTTCGCTTTTTACAATACTCATCAATTATTTCAAAAAAATATAAAATGGTTCCGTCCCTGTCAAGGTTTAAATCTTTGCCTAGTACGACATAGCTATGAATGCAGATTGCAATCATTTCCTGAAATGAATATGCAACGTCATGCTCTGTCATGGCTATTTTATTGCTTGTAAAAATGGATAAATAATCCAATTGCCTGTGTAATTCCTTGTAATGTCCTGAAAATAAATAATCCTTGTATTTGCTGAAGTACTCCATTGTGGTTCTAACGTGTTCTTTTTGTTTTATGCTCCAATCTTTTCTCTTCCTCTCATTAACAATCAAATCTTCTCTTTCGAGCATATCAAAAAAACGTTTAGCGATTATTGCGGGTATTGGCTTTCCTGCATCTATCAGGTCTTCAATTTCTATTTGACATTCCACGAATGTTTTGAACATGGATTTTTCAACACAAAACACCCCAATCACTTTATAGTCTTCTAACCATTCAGGCTCTATTGATATTTCTGTTTCCTTAAATGGCTTACTCATTTTAGCAGATTTGTGTTACGGAATAAAGATAATAATAGCCTTTAGATATAGTATATCATTAACAAAGTGGGTTTTTAACGGGTATTGTCATTTGAAAGTTTTTGTATATTGTGCGTTCACTAAAGAATATTTTATGTAGGAATCAAAAATAGTACCCAATAGACAGGCGTTTGCTACTCAGAACTACCACTTTAAACTAGCAATCCAACGCAACAAATGATTTATGGTACGCTGTACGGCGTAACTGTGTCTTTTGCGTTGGATAGGTCGTGGTAGACCTTGAGTAGCACGAGAATTTCAGTTACGCTATTTTTTTGCTCACAATTCAAACCAATTAATCAAATGAGAAACACAAAAACAATTTTTATGACAGCCGTAATGACGGCAATTTTATTTAGCGCAGTAATTTTCAGCGCATGCAAAAAAAGCAGTTCAGACCCATGTTCGGGTATTACTTGTTTAAATGGGGGAACTTGTAATGGGGGAACTTGTTCTTGCCCAACGGGTTACTCAGGGACTTTCTGTGGAACTATTGCTACAACCTCAATTCAATACAACAATAAAGCATATACCCCAATAATAATTACCGTAAATGGCACTAACTTAACCATACCTGTTGGTGGGAGTGCTTCCTATACAGGTACTTATAATAGCACAATGAGCTATACTGCGTACACATATATGACAACAGTTAGCGGTACGCAAATAGGCTCACAAGTTAATTGGGGCGCAACTAAAACATTCCCAAGTAGCGGTATATTATCTGTAGATTTAGACGTAGACCCATCATTGTATTTTCTTGAAGCTCAAGACAATAGCACTTCACTATCAACGCAAACTATTTACGTTAATTACGGCTCAAGCCCTCTAAATACAATCAATATAATAATTCCTAATGACGGTATGAAATACGGTCTAGGATATTACTCTATGATTGCAGGAGAAGACATTCATATAACGTCAAATCCTACGGGATATACTTGGGATTTCAACCCAATATTCAGCGGCGGGTATAATGAATCTTTTACTTGCATTTTATATTAACAACCAAAAATAATTTATGAAACACTCAATATTTAAAGGTATTTCAATTTGTTGCATTCTATTTTTAAGTTCGTGCGCTAAAAACTACTATGTGCCGTTTCAATCAAGCAGCAATGGTACAGGTTCAGTAAAAATCAAGCCATCTAAATCAATAAAGGGAGCAGCCGTAACGATGGATGGTAACATGGTTTGGGACAAAAAAAGGCGGATAAAAAGCGTTACAATAACCAATGTGCCGCAAGGAACGCACAATGTAAATGTAACATCTGCGAGTTGGTATTATAAGGAGGCAATCAACCACAAAGAAACGGTTAGTGTAAACAATGGCGACAACAAAGCATTGTTGGTTAGTGTCCCTCCTTACAGTACAGGCTATTGGATTTACATGTCTGTTATCGTTCTTGTTTGCCTTACTCCAAGTATAATTGTTTTATAATTTGTTTCAAATTCCGTAAATTTGAGGGTAGTTGCTATAACATACAGCAACTACCTTTTTTATGTCAGGTAAGAAAAAAACGCCAACAAAGAAGGCTGAAAAGAAGCAGGACAAGTATGATATTACGGTTGCGGTAGATTTGACTTTTGACGAGGCAAT
>CAIRZD010000081.1 GCA_903882965.1 uncultured Bacteroidota bacterium | reverse complement strand
CTACACTGTGGTATGTAACCCAGACCGTAAGAGGATGCGAAAGCAATAAGGCACCAATTACAGACACTATAGTATACAAACCAAGTTTCTCTATCATTGCAAGTAACCCATGGGTTTGCGATCATGATACACTGTCATTTAAATATCTTGGTACTACCCCTCTGTCATTTGGTACTTTCCAATGGCAACTACCATTAGGTGCCAGTATTGTAGGCGGAAGCGCTATTGATTCCACGATCATGGTAAGATTCGATACGGTCTATGGCCAGCATTTTGTATACCTTACAGTGGGTGAGCTTAATGGTATGTGCGATTCAACTAAATCGATAGAAATATCAGTAATCCCACTTCCGTCAACGACCAGTTATATGAAACCCAATATTTGCCTGGGTGACACAGTAAGCCTGGCACTTTCAAACGAATCTGCCAGTGCATCAATTTTCTCATGGTATATTGATGGTACGCCACTTTTAAATTCAACTGAAGTAAATATTGTAGCGGCCAGCTCAAACAGTGGCGGGCCATATAGCCTTAGCTGGAATGATACCGGATCGCATATCATTACAGTGGCAGCTACTACTATTCAAGGATGCAGATCGTTGCCCACTAATGATACTATAGAAGTGCATGCATCACCTAACGCAACGTTTACATTTAAAACCAAAACAAACGGTACACTTTGTCTTGAAGACAGTGTATTATTTATCGCTAATTATCAGAACTATAATTGTTCTTATTTCTGGGAGCCGGTACATGCCTTCAATAATGATAACAAATGGCAGATATGGGGCAAGGTAGAAGAAGAACAAAGCAATATAACCCTGATTGTCAGTGATCCGTTTGGGTGTGTAGGAACTTCTACGCAGCAGATAGATCCGAGTGCATGCTGTACGGTATTATTCCCGAATGCATTTACTCCGAACGGAGACGGGCATAACGATTTCTTCCGGCCTATATTTAATGGATATCACAAATTCCATTCTTTCCGTGTCGTTAACCGGTGGGGCCAGACGGTATTTGAGAGTGCTGATTCAAACCCAATGTGGGATGGTAACTTTAACGGGGTGCCGCAGGATATAGGTACTTATTATTACTTCATACAGTATGATTGTGGTGGTAATACGGTAGAAGCAAAAGGTGATTGTACACTTATAAGATAAGCAGATAAAAATATCAAAAAAAATGCCCGGCCAGCCGGGCATTTTTTTTGATATTAAACAAGATCAGTGACCTTTTATCAACATACAGTATTATTTGACGGCTACATTTATGATTCGTATATTTATATCAGATAGAGATGAAAAAAAGAGTGTTATTAATATTGTTTTTTTCAGGCATTATTATACTGCCTGTATTTTGTAGTGCACAGGTTTATGTGATAACTACTCTGGCAGGCGATAGTATTGCTGCTTGTACCGGTGATGGGGGGCTTGCCGATACAGCTAAATTAAAAACGCCATCAGGTGTTGCCAGTGACCGCCATGGCAATATATATATTGCAGATCAATCAGGGAATAGTGTGCGAAAGGTAAATGCAGCTGGTATCATCAGTACTGTGGCGGGAAATTATACATATGGATATAGTGGAGATTCCGCATTGGCTACATCAGCTCAGTTAGCCAACCCAACCGGTGTAGCTATAGACCGCTATGGCAATATCTATATAGCAGACCAATATAACAGTGTGATAAGAAAGGTAGATACAAATGGCATCATTACCACTTTTGCCGGAAGCGGCACACTTGGTTTTGGTGGTGATGGTGGGCCTGCTACTTCTGATTCTGCAAAATTATGGTCACCGGCTGATGTTGGTGTAGACAGTTTTGGGAATGTATATATTGTAGACCAGGATAACCAACGTATCAGAAAAGTAGATACAAATGGTATTATCACCACTTTTGCAGGAAATGGAATAACGGGTTTTGGCGGTGACAGTGGCCTGGCAATAAATGCGCAATTAAATTTCCCCGAAGGGATTGCTGTAGACAAATCAGGGGCTGTGTATATAGCAGACTTTTATAACAGCCGCATCAGGTATGTAAACCAATCGGGTATTATAACAACTGTGGCAGGAAATGGCACTGGCGGTTATGGAGGAGATGATAGCCTTGCAACTCTGGCAGAAATATATGATGCTTCGGCGGTTGGACTGGATGATAGCGGCAATATCTATATATCAGATTATTACAACGAACGGATCAGGAAAGTAAATAAAATTACCGGTATCATTACTACTATTGCCGGCAATGGCGTGCAGGGATATAGTGGCGACAATGGCCCTGCCACACTTGCAGAGATATTCTGGCCGGAGGGGGTTGCCGTTGATTCATCCGGTAATGTGTTTGTAGCCGATTATGGCAACCACAGAGTGCGTGAAATAAAAATAACAGATTCAGTAACGGATATAAAAAAGATACCTGAAATATCATTTAAAGTATTTCCTAATCCATCCAAGGGGCTGTATAAGGTCAGAACAAATCTCCGTCAACAAATTTGCATCGTTGGGGTATATAATATGGTTGGAGAAAAAGTTTATAGTTCTGATTTTAATGCACCTGAATTTATGATCGATCTCTCCGGAGTGCCTGCCGGCATTTATATGCTTTACCTAACATCTGAACAAACAACTACTGTTCAAAAGCTGATAGTAACTTATTAATACCCATGAATCGGCGAATGGTATTTTTTGTTTTAAAATATGATTGATGCACAACTGAATTTTCCATTTTCTTTTTGATATTACCCATCCAAATTCAGCTTTTTAACTGTCTATCCATGATGCAGGCGGGTGTTTTTAATAACTTTATATTAAATAAAATAATAATAATATAGTTTTTCG
>CAIRZD010000080.1 GCA_903882965.1 uncultured Bacteroidota bacterium | reverse complement strand
TGTATTTCTCTCTATTGTTAGACTGGGCATTTGAATTGTAATGAATACTAACGATTATCGTTGCTAAAATAAGGATCAGCCAATTTTTTCTCATGTGCGTGAGCGTTGTTAATGGATATAAAAGTATAAATTGGTTTTAAAAAAAAGAAGGGCTTTGAAAAAAAACTTTAGCCCTTCAATAATTACTAATATGATTTCTGACTAAAAACGAGCGCAAGGAATGGTTCTTTTACCTGCAAATTTCATAGGATTTGGTGCAATATACCTAATACCTATTTCAAATCCACCATTACCATTGCTCGCGGTATTGAGGTTAGAAATATTATAATCATATGAAACCCCGATACGGAAACCCTTGAATTCGACACCAGCTGTAATCATTGTAGCATCACCTGACCGGTACCATCCGCCAAGGAAAACTGCTGTTGAAAAATTTTCATACCCCGGTTCTCCTCCTACCTGATAATGAAATTCGTTGCCGGCAATCAGTTCAGAAGCAGTTGCCTGACTTTGGTAAAGCACTGCGGGGCGTAAGCTAAGCCTTTCACCTACAATCCAATTAGCTCCTACCTCACCTGTGTAGCGCATATCAAGAAGATCTGTGCTACTTGCTTTTTTCTCAATAGAATTATTAGGCTGATTGATATTGTTTGCAGCAAGACCAAGTGTATAACTAAATTTCTGGCCACCGTGTGATAAGGCAAGCCCTGCATTTACAAGGTAATAATTAATAGAATTGCCGATGCCAAGATGGTATTCCTGCGATGTGCCCTGAGTAAATGTTCCATTACTCCACTCATCTCCGAAATATAATTTAGATAAGTCTATGCTTTCCTGTGCATATCCACCCTGAAGACCTACAGTAAGGGAAGTACTTCTGTTTACATCATTACTTTGACCAAGTGATTTACTGTAAGCAATAGACGCCAAACCAGTAAAATTAGAGAGATTACCATCACCAGCCTGGTCTTTATATAACTGCAGGCCTACTGCAAGATAATCACCATTTCTTTCCACAAGCACAGGAAGGTCTACAGCTGCACCAAAAGTAACGTATGGAACAGTAACACTGGCCCATTGATTACGATAGATAGCACTTGCTCTTACAGACCCGTCAAAATTGCCTGTGAACGCAGGATTTATAACCAACGGAGCCATGTCAAATTGCGTGAAGTGAATATCCTGCGCGTAAGTGACGATAGGCGCTGAGAGCGCGATAGCGGCTGCAAGGCTAAAACGAGTAATAATATTTCTCCTCATCATTTGTATAAATTATCGTTGTAAAATTACCTTATTAAAGTCGTGTTTCCATGTTTTTTAAATATTTCTCCCGTACTTGTAACCGCCTCCACTTCATACACATAAACACCAAGAGGCTGGGGAACACCATTAAAATCACCATTCCACCCCTGATCAATGTTATTTGTCTCAAAAATCTGGTTCCCCCAACGGTTGAAAATACGGAAATAATTCAAACTAGCAATGCCTCGCTTAATAATTTTAAATTCGTTATTTGGCCCATTGCCCGGTGTAAAGGCATTTGGAAGGGCCAAAAGCGTTTCCGGATCCACATAAATATTTATTGAATCTTTGGTTACACACCCCCATTCTGTAGTACCATAAACTATATATTTGGTATTAATCGCCGGGCTCGCAACCGGGTTTCCAATATATGAATAATTTAGTCCGGCGGAAGGGAACCAAGTAAAAATTGTGCAATTAGTCTGTGGACTGATCTGGTATGTTTCACCCGGATATAACGTCACAGAATCAACAATATATAATACTGCTGCAGGGTGTACTATAGCCGTGAAGCTTAATGTATCAAGGCAACCATACTGACTGGTTGCAATGATCGTATAAGCTTGTGATGTAACGGGGTTAATAACCGGTTGTATTGCGTTGCTATCGCTCAAATATATAGACGGAGACCAACTGTAGGAGACCCCACCGGTAGGTGATAAAATTGCTGAATCATGTGGGCAAAAGTCCATAACACTTGGAGTTAAAGCAGCAAAGTTGCCCGGATAAACAGTAATATGTGCTGAATCAACTGCATAGCATCCTGCTGTTGTCGCAACCGTGAATATGACCATTACATTCGTATCACTGCTAAAAACAACAGTTGATGAAGAATCATTATCAAAATTAAGTGCTGGCGTCCAATGGTATTTATAATGCTGATACCACATTGGAGATACGAAAGCACTGAGATGCAGGGTATCAAACTCACATACGAAATGGTTACCTCCAATATATGCTGTAGGGTTAGGTTGTACGTCAATTCTTATAGTGTCGCGCATATCCGGGCAATGGACATTGCTTGCAGTAACAATATAGGTAGTTGATGTATCCGGTGTTATAAGCGGGTTAATTATGTTAAGTGTCGGTATGCCCTCCGATGGAGACCAGTTATAGTTAAATAAGGGGTATGGCGTACCTAGTACCTGCACAGAAGCACCTCGGCAAATAGCAGTATCTGTTGGTGTGACCGTAAAAGAATTGGGGATAACAAGAAGATTAACTACATCTATTATAGCGCAGGCTGCTGCATGGGGTTGTATGGTAATTGTCCATGAATAATTCCCCGTAACTGTAGGTGTAATAACAGGATTAGGCAGCGTGTCATTACTGATGAATGTTGGCGGAGCCCATTGATAATGATAATACCCTGCAGATGTATCCGTTAAGTTTACACTGAATGTCAGGCCCAGGCAAATAGTGTCGGAATAAGTAACTGTAGGTGCGGGTACGTCAACCTCTATATGGAAGCTATCAACCATATTCGGACAGTGCGCATACGAAGCTGTTATTATATACGTTGCGCTAACCGTAGGCGTGATAAGCGGATCCATGATATTAACATTTGACACGCCGGCGGACGGAGTCCATAACCATGTAAATTCAGGGCTGCCACCGGAAATACTTACCTGGATTGATTCACCAAGGCAAATAGCTGTATCCCGATTATTTAAAATGAAGTTATTAGGCACAGTATGCACATCAACGGTTGCTGTACTGGCACATACGGGGTTGGCTCCGGGGTTTACAGTTACTGTATAAACAATATCTCCGGGAGTAGTAGGGGTAACTATAGGATCCCAAATTGTATTGCTATTCAAATTAGTTGCCGGGCTCCACGTATAAAAATAAGTTACCCCTCCAGGTGTTACATAAGCATGTAATTGCACGGGAATACCAACACATGTTTTTACAAGCGGAGAATCAACTGTCACCACAGGCGGTGGTGGGTTTATAATATTCTTAGGCCCTTTGGTTACTGTATAACAGATACCTGCCTTAACGTAAATACCGGAATAAATGCCGGCACACAAATTGGTTATGGTTACTGTGCCACCCGAGGCAACGACTATAGGCAACGGCGGTTGTGCGGTACCATTATAAGTATAAAAAAGAGTATCCGGGAAACCCGTTTGCAAACCCCACAGCGTCATTGTGCCATCGCAATATCCGCAAACTGTGGGATTGGTTACGGTGACACTGTCAAATGTAGGGTTATACACAGTGATTGTGATCGTATGATGCTCAGGAGCGCAGCCTAACGCGGCGGCAGTAGTAGCAGTGAGTGTATAAGTAGTTGTAACTGTAGGTGTGGCGTTGGTAATAAGTGTGGTGTCATTGCTCAGCGTACCTGTTGGTGTCCATTCATAATGAAGGATGCTATCGAAAATTGTGTCGCCTATTGCTATTATGTGTACAAAAGAACCGTCGCAGATAGATGTGTCAGGAGTTTGAATGTGAAAACTGAACGAATCGAGGATCGTCAAACTAGCTGTAGCTCCGATAGTAAAGGAATCAGGGATACAAGGATTGGGAACTTCAATTTCCAATGTTACCACTTTAGGGCCAACAGGAGTAACAGGCAATGTATTGATATAAACGATCGTTGATAATGACCCGGCGGTAATTGTGGCGCTATCTGCAATTGTAGTATAATCATAGCCATTTACAGCGCTACCAGTAATAATATAATGGATTATAATGTTGGTATCCTGGACAACTGGAGTTGTGAAAACAAAATCGCCGGGGGCACATCCACGAATGCAATACGGAAGACCGCTTGTACCTGTTGCTGTAACAGCAGTAGTAGTTGCGGAAGTAAGACTACCGCCTTCGATAAATACACCCGAGTCAAAAATATCATCACTTGCATCAGCAACAGCCAGTTTCAAATGATAAGTATCGCACGGGCTAACGGCTGCAATTGCCTGTAAAACCGTTGTCAAGCCATCGTAAGTCACGTAATTGTATGCGGGGCTTGTGGCTAAAAGATTATTCACATAATAAGCACAAAAAGGAGATCCTGCCCCCATTGCATTGCACGCACCAATTGTGTATCCTCCGGTTGCACCGCAGTTAACACTATTTACTGCAACCGGAATGTTTGTACCGGGCACCAATGCAAGGTTAGTAGCAGTAGTGTACGCGCCGCCGGTAATAAAGAAAGCAAAAACATCATTAAATGTAGAGCATGTATAGTCTGTATATTCTTCAGAACCAAAAACATATTTAAATTTAATGGTATCCCCTGCGGGTTTAAAATTAAATTCAAGTATACATGCATCATACGTAGGATTACCTGCTAAAGCAGTTAAAAGCGGATCCCCGGGAGTGCCATTACCGGTACTTGCAAAAACAGAGGAGGGATCACCAACGCCAAAACCACCAAGTGTATCCTTGGCGTCACCATTGGTAAGCACAATACCTGATGGAATCCCTAAAGGACTAACAGCACCCGTAGTAAACGTAGCATTGGCATTACCGGCACAAGTTAAAGTAGGGCTCAATATAGTGACACCGGTTCCTGCAAGCGCACTTGCCAGTATAGCCGCTGTCTTGTTACTACTTAATACTAACTGGGCTGAAGAAGTGATTGATAATGAAAATAATATAGAAAAAGCAAATAATGCCTTCATATGTAGATATTTCCGCAACGAAGTGGTAAAACGGTTCATTTGCTTTTTTATATAAATATAGACGTCAAAATATTAAAAAACGTTTGCTTTCCCGTAAAAAACTGCTGTAAAAGCAAAAATTTCATAAAATATTTCGCAATAATACGAAAATAAATTTTAGACAAAAACTAAATAAGTTTTATTGCTTTTATAATATTGTATTTTTACACTCACTCGCCAAAATGGCCAATACCAACAAAAATAAGAAAACAGCACCGCCTCCTATAAACGATACATCATTGATGATCGTTGACAGGAAACGCCAGATAAGACTAGGTTTAGGCATTTTTTTCCTGCTGGCAGGTGTCTTTACCTGCTTTTCCATAATAAGTTACTGCTTCACATGGAGCATTGACCAAGACAATCTGCGCTCCAGCAGCAGTAATTTACATTACCTTTTCAGGGATCACTCGCCTGTAGCCAATTGGGGTGGGCGCCTCGGGGCGTTATTATCAGATATCCTGGTTTTTAAAAGCGTTGGGGTAGCTTCCCTCGCCATCGGAATGACCATTGCTGCCATCGGTATGACACTTGTATATGGTAAACGAGTGTTGCCCCTACTCCGGTACATGAGATGGTTATCCATACTGCTAATACTTTTAGCACCAATTTTCGTTTTTCTATCCATCGTCGCTACTTCTACTCCCCCAACCTTCCCATTAGGTGGCGCACTGGGAAATGTAGCAGTAGAATATCTGAACGGACTGCTGGGATTATGGGGTACAGGCATGGTATTGTTGTCTACTGTCTTGTTTTTTGTTTTTGTAATATTCGCACTTGACATACGGCCCTTCCTTGCCCGTATAAAACAGCGCACTAGTAAAATGGCTGCAGCCCTGGCACCGGAACCGGTATTCAATGAACCTGAAACAAAACAGGCTGAAGCAGTACCTGTACCTGTAGAAAATAACCGAAATAAATTAAATAATGAAAGTGACGAGCCGCCTTTTTCAATAAATGAAACAGGCAATATCAATGGTAACAAAGAGTGGGAAATGACCCTTGCTGAGAAAGAAGCAACCCATGAAGAAGAAGAGGAAGAAACAGAGGAAGAACCGGAAGATGAGGAATACGAAGACTATAAAAAATACAATGAAGAAAAAAATGGCGGTACAAGTGTTGATAAACCAAACACTGAATCTGCCGATCCTGAATTTTCATTTGAAGTAATACAGCAGGAAGAAAAACCCGCGCTCAAACACGGCTCACACATAGCAATTGCCAGCAATGAACCTTACGCTCCCGAGCTCGATTTGCCGGACTATAAATTCCCTACCCTAAATCTGCTCGAAGACCGCGCAACCGAAACAATATCACTTGATAAAGAAGAACTGGAGAAAAACAAAACACAGATCATTCAAACGCTTCGAAGCTTTGGTATTGAGATACAGCGAATCAGTGCCACAGTGGGGCCAACTGTAACCTTGTATGAAATAGTACCTTCTGAAGGCGTGCGTATATCCAAGATCAGGAACCTGGAAGATGATATAGCACTCAACCTTTCTGCACTTGGCATACGTATCATTGCACCTATACCGGGCAGGGGCACAATAGGTATAGAGGTACCTAATGCAAACAAGCAGATCGTATCTATGCGCACGCTCATTGCCAGCGATAAATTTGTGAACAATAAAATGAGCCTGCCAATAGCACTGGGGAAAAAGATCGATAATGAGAATTACATTGTGGATCTTGCTACCATGCCGCACTTGCTTATGGCCGGCGCTACAGGGCAGGGAAAATCAGTGGGTATAAACGCGATACTTGTATCGTTGCTTTATAAAAAACATCCATCGCAATTGAAGTTCATCATGGTAGATCCAAAGAAAGTGGAGCTATCTATATACCGCACAATAGAAAAACATTTTCTTGCAAAACTACCTAACGAAGAGGAAGCGATCATTACTGATACCAAGAAAGTGATCAATACACTCAATGCTCTATGCATAGAGATGGACAACCGCTATGAGCTGCTCAAAGAAGCAGGGGCACGTAACATTAAAGAGTACAACGAAAAATTCATCAGCCGCCGCCTTAACCCGGAACGTGGTCATAAATACCTGCCATTCATCGTGCTGGTAATTGACGAGTTTGCAGATCTGATAATGACCGCAGGCAAAGAAGTAGAAATGCCTATTGCCCGCCTGGCACAGCTTGCGCGCGCCATTGGGATACATCTTATCATAGCCACACAACGCCCGTCGGTAAATGTGATCACAGGTACTATTAAAGCCAACTTCCCCGCACGTATCGCTTTCAAGGTTTCTGCAAAAGTAGATTCCCGCACCATACTTGATTCCGGTGGTGCTGAGCAGCTGATAGGCCGTGGGGATATGCTTGTATCGCATGGCAGCGAACTGTTGCGCCTGCAATGTGCTTTTGTAGATACACCTGAGGTAGAGAATGTAGTAGAGTTCATAGCCAAGCAACGTGGCTATGCATCAGCTTTTGAGCTGCCTGAATATGAAGGAGAAGACGGCGAAGGCGCTAAAGAAGTAGACCTTACTAACAGGGATAAATTATTTGAAGACTGTGCACGTATAGTAGTGCAAATGCAATCAGGCTCTACCTCAAACCTTCAACGACGGGTAAACCTCGGCTATAACCGTGCAGGCCGTATTATGGATCAGCTCGAAGCCGCCGGCATAGTAGGTCCTGCCGCGGGCAGCAAACCAAGGGAGGTATATTTTAAAACAGAAGCCGAGTTGGAACAATTTTTACATTCCTTAGATTAGTATAAATAAAACTCTTTACATTTTAACCGGTTAATTTTTAAGCTGATTAACGGGTAACCCAATCAAACAATAAATCCTTACCTTCGCGCCACTAAAAAAACGTTTGTATACAATTAAATTAGAAAATGAGAAAATTATTATCAATATTCCTGCTAGGTTTTTGTTTTACTGCACAGCAGGCAACAGCGCAGAATGATGCCAAGGCCAAGGCTATTTTGGAAGGGGTGGCAAAAAAAGTAAAAAGCCTTAAATCAATGAAAGCGAATTTTGTGCTTAACCTTACCGGCGGAAAAGTAAAAGATTCAAAAAAAGGTACGCTATCATTAAAAGGAGAGAAATATCACATAGAGTTGGGATCACAAGAGATCATTTGTGATAACACAACCACCTGGACCTATAATAAAGACACAAAAGAAGTGCAGATATCTACCCCAAACCAGGGCGAGCAATCTATCTCGCCTGCAAAGCTGCTCACCAACGCTTACGACAAAGATTATAAATACACCTACAAAGGCGAGAAAAAAGAACAAGGCAAGAACTGTGACCTCATAGAACTCTTCCCGAAAGACAACACCAAAAAGATCTCTAAAATTGACCTATACGTAGACAAGGCAACCTCCATGGTATCGTCCGTAAATACTTTTGATAAAAACGGCAACCAAACACAATACATACTCAGCAACCTTACCCAAAACCCAAGCCTCCCGGACACCTATTTTTCCTGGAATCAAAAAGAACATGCGGGTGTGGAAGTAGTGGATCTGAGGTAACTTCCTCCGATATAATAAAACATTCTTTCATCTCTGAATTTATATAAGCCGCACAATGCGGCTTTTTTCTTTCTACATGGGTTAACCTCCCGAAAAAAGGTGACCTTCGTATCTCATATCAGCTATTATCTTTGAAAAAAACAGAATCATGAACTTGAAAATACAAATCGTAATCTCTACCCTATTAATGATTATTGGGTTTATAGTGAAGTTTAGTTCTATATCCGCTATAGCGAACCCTGATATTAAATCATCAGGTTCATTACTCGTTTTGGGAGGAAGTATATGGGCTACGCTGGCGATAAGGAAATTGAAAGGCAAAAGAGAGGAAAGCAAATAAATTAGCTAAGGTGAGCAGATATATGGCCAAAACAGAAAAGCCCAGCATTGCTGCTGAGCTTTTTCTTCTTTAGTCGGGGAGACAGGAATCTACCACAGCTTATTTTCACTTAACAACTTAGTAAAAATCTGTTAATAAGTGCGGTAAATACGCTATTACAGCAGATTTAGGTAACAATCTTTAACCACTCAAAATGATTCTTGTTATACGTTTTTTGCTACACTTTTGCTACAGGGTTGTATCTTTGCAGTACAATATCTACTTATGGCGAAAAAAGGCACCAGGCTTGCAAGTTTAACGGTTAACAACGGTTCAGTGGTTGTTTATTATCATAAGGGTACAACAATGAAATTACCAACTGGTGTGACTATAAATAAAAAGAAATCTAAGAATGGTAAATTTATAGAATGGGACTATAAAAGACAAACCCTAAGCGCAGACGTAGAAGATTTTACGTCCCGCCATGCAATATTACAAAAAGCAATAAAGCAAGCCAATGATATTTTAGAAGAAAACGCAGTTAACGGAATCTTTTTAACTGGTGAGGAACTTGAACAAATAATAACTAAGCACCGTACCAACAAGCAAGTAGTTAGGTCTGCTTTCGTTATTGATCTATACACTCAGTTCCATGATGACAAAAAGCTGGATTTACAATCTAATGGAAATATAATTAGTTTAAAAGATTATACATCGTTCTTCAATATTCTTATTGACTTTGAAAAGGTACATGCAACCACGTTGAAAATTGCTGACATAGACATATCCTTTTTAAAGAAGCTACATTATTGGCTAAAAACTAAATCACCTAAAAGCGTTGAAACCCCAGATGGAATACACCATTTGAAAACCAAAGGGAATCATGGCGCTAAGACTTTGAGGAAGCGGTTTGATATTTTTAAAGAGTTCCTGAAATATCTTCAAGTAAATAAATTCATTGAAGATTATGAATTTTTAAAAGAATATGTAAAGAAAAACCTACCAAATACTACCAGCACAAAAGTAACGCTAACGGTAGAGGAAGTATATAAACTTTACGATTATGATTTTGACAATGAACGCCTTAATAAAATTAGGCAGCTTTTTACTTTTGCCTGCCTCACAGGAATGAGGTGGGGTGATTTAGAGAGCTTTGATAGCCGATTTATACAAAATAGGGATACCTCACCAGTGTATAAAAAACGGGCGCAAAAAACAGCTAATTCAAGCGGGGCGATTGTTGAATTACCGCTTTGCCACACTGCTATTGAAATTCTTAAACAACATGACTACTCACTAAAACCGTTACTTTTCAGCAATGTAAAAGCAAATGAATATGTAAAGGAGGCTTTGAAAGCTACAGGTTATTTTGATGAGATCACTAACCTGGTTGATAAGGAAACAGGCGAATATTTGAGGCGGTACGAAGCCATTACCATGCACAAAGGTAGAGATACCTTTATTACTAATCTCGTAAATGTTACACCGTTAAATGAATTGATGAAATATACAGGTCACAGCAAATTAACTACTTTGCAGAAGTACATTGACCAAACAAGAAAAGTTAATCACCAATACGTAAATAATACCTTTATCAGACCAACAGAAAGTAAATAATGGAAATAGATGAAAAGTTTTGGCGTGAGTTCAACGCACCAGCCGAATACAATGAATTTCTTATTGCAATTGTGACCAGAGTTATAACTGGCGAAGACCTTACTAAAATTGATAAGGATAAGCTTTTCAAGTTGATATTTACTATGGCGTTCACAAACGGTATGACACCAGATGATTTTAAAATTAAAATAAGGAAGTTCAGGCAATCAATACCAAACTTCCTTACTACACTTGATACGGTGCTTAATGATGTGCAAGCTAACGGATTGCAAATGTATACACGGCAAAACAGTATGTTGCTCAAAGCGACTAACCTACCGTCTTTAGCAAATTCGTTTGACCCAGACCCAGTAATAGAGTTCATTAGGTCATTGCAAAAGGATAGCTATTCTTTCCTGGAAGCGGAAACATTGTTAGGAATCACGAGGCAGACACTTCGTAAATATACCGATGAAGGAACGCACGGATTAGTGGTGCTACGAAGAAAAAAAAGTGATTACTTAACAAGAGAAAGCATTGTAAACTTTTATAGGGAAAGGTACATCAATGATTACGGCAGCCTATAGGATGAAATGCCGAATAATTCATGTTTTCAAAGTTATATGCTAATCAATGTTAATAATACTTTTGATACCGTGTATAATGTTGGATGTAAATGCGAAGTAATGGAATGGGGTAAACACAATACTCCACCAAGCTAAAGATGAATGTCCAGAACAAAATAAATATATTTCCAGTAGTATCGGTAATAGAAACCAGAACCACGATCTGGCAAATGGCAGACAGGCAATAAAAAGTGAAATGAAAAATACATGAATTGCAAACCCGAAGCTAAAGTAAAAACCAAGGCTTACCAAGGTAATTATATATATTTTGTTCATACCTGTTTGTGTTGTTCTGTTGGATAAATCACGTCATTTAAATACGGTAATACACAATACCATAGTCCGCCATTTTGAAGCCCGACACCATACACTGACCTTGTGGGTATCACCATCCCGAAGTAGTTATAGTTTTCAGGATTTTCAAGGGTAAAGTCAATATGATTACCGTTTTTATCTACATTCCAGGCATGAGCAATTTTGATAGCGTTTTTTTTATCTTCAATGTACCCTTCTACATATTCATATCCTTTTTGCATGTAGAAGGCTGCATTGGAATAACACATACCTAATTTCCGCTTTTTTGATGCCTTACAAGGCTGTACTGTGAACATTTTACCCTGTTCACTTAAAATGCTCTCACTTTCTTCGAGAACCATTTTGTTTAGTTCTACTGAAATAAGTGGATTAATGCCTTTCATCCTGGCGAACATAAGAATCGTTTGCTTATTATTTGTTTTTGGTTTCATGTGTATTATTTGTGTTTTTGTGAAATGACAACTCGGCTTCCAGGAATAAGATCATAGCTGGCGAAGCCTTTCCACCGTGTGGGTTAGTTACTTCTTTTTGGTTAAAGTGTGGTAGCTCGCTCTCTTTCAATTTGTACCGAATTAGCGCGGTTTTCTTACTACACAAATAACCTTTTAACCAATACTTACTCGCAACACTAAAGGCTTCATCAAATTTCTTTAAAGAAATTAACTCGTCAACTTGTTGTTTAAATCTGATTTGGTTTTCTTTGCTTACGTACATAAAAATTATTTTTCATCGTTTTGTAATGCCATCAAAACAATCACGACATCTTATGGTTCGCCAAACATTCAAGAAGTAAACACCTAAAAGATTTTTTTTTCAACCTGTTTACAAAATAGCTTTTCGAGGTACTATACTGTATGCTTAAAGAACAAATACATAGAATTAAAAACGGCAACCTGGAGGAACTTGATAAAGTTTACAAGGACATGAAGCCCAAATTCTTTTCTTACGCAAAGAGTAGTTTTAGTAAGATAGATATTGAGGATATTGAAGATGCCTACCAGGACACCATGTTGGACTTCTATAATAACATCCAACGGGGTTTGCTTACCGAAATATCATCAAGCCTTTCAGCGTATATAATTCAGATTGGAAAGATGAAGCTCATTAAGGTATCTGATAAGAAAAACCCGTACACCACATTAAGCAACATTGAAGACTTAGCAGCATTGCAGAACTACGACCATCGTATTGATGACATGGTGAAATTTGTATTTGGCAATGTATCGGAAAATTGTAAGAAAATTCTTGATCTGTTTTACTTTAAAAGAAAATCAATGGATGAAATAGCAACCGAGTTAGGTTATAAGAATGCTGATACCGTAAAGGCGAAAAAGAACAGGTGTATTAGCAAATTAAGTGAACAAGTTACTAAAATGCGTTTGGGGTATGAATAATGAGCAGTATTACTTAACGGAACAAGATATAGATAGCTTTGATGAGTTATTCTCTAAAGAGTTATCAACAGAAGAGCTTACCGACTTACAGTTGAAGATTGAAGCAGATGAAGTATATAAGTATAAGCTGGTGCTGTATAAGAGCCTTAGAAGGGAAATTGAAAGGGAATCAGCCAATAGTGCAATGCTGAAAGCTCGGTTCAGGAAAATAGATGCTAAAGAAAAAACCAGAACAAAGTTAATCTGGATAAGTATTTCAATTGCTGCATCCCTGGCTATTATAGTAGCCATTAGCGCACGGTTCTATAGTGCCAATACCGACACCAACCAGGCTTACCAGATGGCTTATAATGCCTACAAGGATTCAGAGCCTGGGCTGCCAGTTGTAATGGCTAAAACCAGCCTCAAATCGCTTGATAGTGCTATGATAGAATATACAGGGGGACACTTTGATGCAGCTTTAGACCTGCTTAGTAAATCGCCAGGCACCGACACCACACTTTATTACCAAGGGGTGTGTAATGAGCGACTTAATAATGACGGTAAGGCGGAAGCACAATATAAGCAGGTGTTAAATAGTGCATCTTCGTTTATAGCTCATAAAGCTAAGTACCGATTGGGATTACTGTACCTGAAAGAAAACAACACAAAATATAAAAGGATAATGGAAGAGATAGCTAAAGATGATACCAGCCCTTACCAGCAATCTGCGATCAAAATAAATGCACTATTGAAAAATTAAATCTGCCCCTATCAATTTCCAGTTAGCCCAATAAAACGGGCTGTGCCATTCAACATTCACAGGGTTATTTTTTATCATCATTTGTGATGTGTGTAGGGCATAGCCGATACT
>CAIRZD010000079.1 GCA_903882965.1 uncultured Bacteroidota bacterium | reverse complement strand
TCATTTCTCATTTCATACTTCTTTAACGAGTTCGATCGCTGGATTTTCACAAAAAAAGGACGTCAGCTTTCGCTCATCGTGGAAGAATTCGCTATGAATCGCTATATATCGGGTGTTTATTCCTACTATAAATAAAGTACAAAAGTAACACCTTAATAGTAAAAAGCGCAAAGCGAGGATTAATTCAGCGAATCTGCCTCGACTGCTTGCAGCTTTTCGAAAAAATACCCCCCTCCTTCTCCTGCTTCCTCCTTTTTTGGCTGTATTTAAATGCAGCCAAACAGAAATTTTTAATCAAAGCGACATTATGAATAAAAAAATCTTATCCGGTTTATTATTGGCAGCAATATGCTCGTTAGCTTTCTTTTCATGCAAAAAAAGCAACACCAATACTACCGATCCTACGCTCAACTATTTCCCGATTAAATATGGCCATTACGTCACCTACAACGTTGATTCAATTTATTATTTAGGGAGTTCTTGTACCAGATATGAGATCAAGTCACAGATCAAGTATGCGGTAACAGATACATTCAGAGATGCAAGCGACCGCCTTTCTTATATAATGAATGTATATAGCCGCCCATATGACGGTGGATTATGGGTAGCAAACAATGTCATAGAGCTTACACTCACCCCTACCACCGTTACTAATCTTCTTGAGCCTACTACCACAAGCCTCTATTATACCCAGGACCAAACACAATATGTAAAATTGATGTTCCCTATAACTAATGGGTATACCTGGCAGGGAAATCAAAATGCACAAATACAAAATGCACCGTTTGCTTACCTCGCAAACTGGAATTATACTTACCAGAATTTAGGACTCTCTTACTTTAACGGGCAAATTGAATTTGGCAATACCGTTACTGTACTTGAAGATAATGAATCTGTAAACTATCCCGGAATTGATACGATCATTGCCGGCTACCGTACTTACGCCAAAGAAGTGTATGCGTATAATGTAGGGATGATCTATAAAGAATGGACACATTATACATGGAACGTTGGTAACGATAGTTGCTGGAACGGATATCGAGTGACCATGACCGCAGTAGACTATAACCAATAACATGCCCCGCAACGCAAAATGGCTGTTTCTTTTACTTGCTTTTTTGCAGGCATATACTATAAATGCCCAGCAATATGCCTTCCAGATCACATTCACAGATAAGAACAACACACCTTACAGCCTCAGCAGCCCGCTTACTTATTTATCACCAAGAGCAATAGCAAGGCGCAGCACACAAGGCATAAGCATAGACAGTACCGACTTACCGGTTAACCCCGCTTATATTGATAGTGTCATTGACCTTACTGGCGGCTTAACGTATGTAACCTCCCGCTGGCTGAATATGTGTGTGATACTTTTACCAATCACCGATTCTGCACAAATACTCACCCTTGCAGGAAAGTCTTTTATCAGTAATGTGAAACAGGTAGGCAGGTACTGTACTGATCTTTATGGAAGAAAAAGTAACACAACCGGAACAACAATAACGCCGGCACAACAACGCACAACATCCGGCGATGCAGCGTACTATAATAATACATGGCCACAGACGCAATTAGTAAATGGCAATTACCTGCATGATAACGGGTATAATGGCGAAGGAAAACTAATAGCGGTACTGGATGCGGGCTTTGCGGAAACAAATACTCACCCATGGTTTGATAGTTTATGGGCATCCGGCAGAGTTGTAGATACATTTGATTTTACCTACCACAACAATGACGTTTTCAATTATGATAACCATGGCACAGAAGTACTGTCTACAATGGCCGGCTACGTACCCGGCACGTTTGTAGGTACTGCCCCAAAAGCAATGTATGCACTATATATCACAGAAAACGACGTGGACGACCAACCCGTAGAACTGGACAATATGATAGCCGCTGCAGAACGTGCAGACAGCATTGGCGCAGATGTGATTACAGAATCACTGGGCTACGACCTTTTTCAAAGCAGTTGTAACCTCCAAACTTACCCGGAAAATTTCGACTCTCTTGATGGCAAAACAACCGTAGCTGCAAAAGCTGCAAATATTGCCACTAAAAAAGGGATATTGTTCGTGGCTACATGCGGTAATGACGGAGGTGGTATACCCGGCTTTGGCAATCATGTTATGACCCCGGGAGATGCAGACAGTGCACTAACAATAGGTGCGGTTGACGTAAATGGAATAGTCGCTGATTTCAGCGGTTATGGACCAAACGCTGCCGGGCAAGTGAAACCTGATGTATGCGCAATGGGTGTAGCCACGATCATTTTTAATGGTGGATCTGCTCCGTTTTTCACCGCCGGCAATGGCACTTCTTTTTCCACCCCACAAGTGGCCGGATGGGCTGCCTGCCTGTGGGAAGCAAACCCATCATTTACACCAGCACAAATACGGCGTACTATTATTCAATGCGCCAGCACTTACAGCACACCTACATCACAGTTAGGCTATGGCATAGCAAATTTCGAATGTGCATTACTTAGCGTGCATGATACTCCGGCTCCGCCATCACTGTCAAATTGGGTGATCGCTACCCCTAACCCATTCTCAGACCAGTTAACCCTTTCTGTTTCTCCCAATACCGCCGGCGATGTAAGTTTCAAGCTTACAGACATGGCAGGAAAGGAAGTATTTTCTGTACATTATGAGATGAACAAAGGGCAGAATGCCCCACTTTCAATCCCGGTTCCGGAATTGCCCACCGGCATCTACATTCTTAAAGCAGTTTCCTCCACCCAGCAACAGGTGCTGAAATTAAATAAACGGCCCTAGACTTATAGTTTATCTGTTTTTGCCGCTGGGATAGAATAAAAGAAAAACAGTGATGTAAACACCGAATAAAACATCACCCCCTTCTGCCTCGACAATACAGTCTCTGTAAAAAAAGTAATGGCAAAAATAATAAGCAGGTAGAGATACAAATTGTTCTTCGCCCGAAGTGCCTTTATAAAATGCATGCCCACCCCCACTAAAAACATTACGATCCCCAAAATGCCGAAACTTAGCCACTGAGAAAAATATTCATTGTGCGGATCATAATATCCAACCGAAAAATGATGTGCTATAGAATAAAAGAAATACCGCTCCTGAAGCATGTGCAGCATTCGCCCCGGCCCGACGCCTGTAAGCCAATGTTGCCGGAGCAGGTCAGTATCTACATTCCATATCATCTGCCGCACATACATAGAGTTATCAGCCACAGTTCCTGCTTTTCCTGCACCTGCAAATTGGAATATTTCCTTTACACGCTGTCCGAAGAATGGTATAAAGAAACAAGCCGCCACAATAGCAATCAACAATCCTGAGATAAGTAGCTTATACCGGTACAATGTTTTACGGCGTAAGTATGCAAAATGAAAGCAAATAATAACCAATGCTATCAACGGGGATTTTGCCAATAACGACAAAAGAAATACTACCAGCATATATACAAGCCCATATTTAATAATGCTGCTTTTACGGTCATGGGCAGGATACAACAGTAGGGTAATGCAGATAGCAAAACATAAGAACATGCCCATGTACGTGGGATGGATACCTGTCACTTCTTCAAACATCACCCGGTACTGCACATGCGATAATGTATGTATACCTCCCACAAAATAATGATAAAGAAAATCGGCATTAGCTGCGATGCAAACGGCAAAACATCCGTAAACGAAATATAGTACCTGCCCCAATATCACATCCGAGAAATAAGGAGTGATAACTGCAAACATTATGGGCATAAGCAGCAGCGTGATCCTGCGCTGGCAAAGCAACCCCAGGAAATGCTGATAGGCAACAGGCGTGATCGGGAAGGATAAAAGATTGAGCAAGTAAAACCCACCAATAACCAAGGCCCAAATATAATTGCTGCGCGGCACAGACTCTTTTGAACTTACCGACCGGAATACGAAATAAAGGCACGGAACCATAGTAGCCAGTATCTGCGGCGTCTGCGGCAGAAAAAAGGACACCATAAGTAACCTTGCGGCAAACTTATCTATGGTTTGGTTTTTGTTCATTTCTTATCCTTATAAAATTCTTTCATAGCTCCGGAAACAAAATCACTGAATTCATTACTGAACCTTTCATCAGAAAAACGCATTGCATTTTGTCTGATAGTCGTATGATCGTTGAGCGGCTTCTGCTCAAATCTATTTACAGACTCGATTATACTTTGCTCCGTTTGTTCGGAAAATAAATAACCTGTTGCTCCATCGATAACAGTTTCTTGATAACCGCCATAATCAAGCGCAAGCACAGGCGTTCCGCAAGCTTGTACTTCCACACACATGATCCCGAAATCTTCTTTTGCTGCGAAGATACATGCTTTGGCTTCCTGCATATACCTGATCATATCTTCATCTTTTTGATAGCCGAGCCACTTTATGTTAGGGCAATCCTTAAGCATATCATTGAACTCAGCTGTACCCCACCCTGCCCCTATCAGTACTAATTGTTTGTCCGGCATTTTTTGAAAGGCCCGGATCACTAAATCTGTTTTTTTATATGGTACAAACCTGCCAAGGCATAGGTAATAATCTTTCCGCTGCGCTTCATTGATTGTAAATTTATTTACCCGCACCGGCGGATATATTACGGTAGCAGTTCTGCCATAACTGCTTTCTATGCGGCGCTGGATGTGCCTGGAATTGGCAATGAAATAATGGACTTTTTTTGACGTTTCCACATCCCATTTGCGCAGGTGGTTAACATACCACCGGTAAAAAAATAATTTCCCCAGTGCATGGCTGCCCGCATAATCATCATACATATCCCATATTGGCCGCATCGGTGTATGGCAGTAACAAATATTAAGTGTAGCCGGATCGCTCCTGAAACCTTTGGCAACAGCATGAGAAGTAGAAATGATAAGATCATAACCACACAAATTAAACCGCCTCATAAGCCATGGCATGACCGGCAAAAAGTAGCGGTATATTTTGGTAATACCCGGAACGTATTGCAACAAAGATACTTTTACCGGCCGGGCTTTTAGAATTTCCGCCCTGGCGGCGGGCGAAAAACGGTCGAACAATGCATAAACAGCAACCTCGTCTTTTTCATAAATATCGAGGATGGCCCCGGCCACTTTTTCGGCGCCACCATTTGCATTAAACCAGTCTTGTACAAACGCCAGTTTCATTTCTGCCGCAATTTAGCAGTTTTATATGGGGTTTTAGCTATTGGCCACACCTCCATGCCCATGCTATCAATGGGAAAAACCCATGTAAAAGATTTAATAGAATGTATTTAAGAAGTATTTTTAAAGTAATTTTGAACAAAATAGTATATTATGAAAACATGTACATTGTTAATCTCAGGCTGCATACTTTTTTTGACTGCATGCAATAACAACAAAACTACTACTACAGATAGTTCGACCCATATAGATAGCGCAAAAAAAACTCCTCTTGGGCCAGTAACGCTTGCTACAGTGTCTCCTTCTCCTGAGTTCCCAACGGCTTCATTATCTATGGGGGTAGTGAAAGCAGAAAAAGTAGGCACAGACTCTACCAAAGTATCATTCAATTTTATTGTAAAGAATTACGAATTGAAAATGCAAACGGCTGATAATGCTAACAAAATGTGTAATAATTCAGATAAAGGCCAGCACATTCACTTTATAATGGATAATGGGCCGTATAAAGCGCTTTATGAGCCTAAAAATGAAATAACACTGGTAAATGGTTCAGAACATTATTTGATCGCCTTCCTCTCCCGCTCATATCATGAGTCTATTAAAAGTAAAGGGGCTGCAGTAGTGTACCATTTTAGTATAGACGAAAAAGGCAACCTTAAGAAAATGGAAGAACCTAAAACACCTATGATCTTTTATAGTCGCCCGAAAGGAGATTATTTTGGCAAGGACATTAATAATGTACTACTCGATTTCTATGTATGGAATTGCACACTTGCTCCTGATGGCTATAAAGTAAAGGCCGAAATTGCTAATCATGCAATTGAAGCTCAGAAATTATCTGCAACAATTGATAAATGGGAGCCTCATTTTATACAAAATCTTGGCTTGGGAAAATGTTCCGTTGCGCTTACCCTTGTTGACAAAGACGGCAAAAAGGTAGATGGCCCTCAAACAACTGCATCAAGAGAGTTTACATTAGCAGAGCAGGCAATAAGCCCAACGACACCACCGGCTGCCAAAACAGATTCTGCTAAAAAATAGTATTGAAATTTATAAAACAAGATCCATCCCAATTTCTATCGGGATGGATTTTGAACTTAAAAACTGTTATGAAAAAACTTTCAAAAGAAAATCTCTACAAATCTATATTGATGATCCTCCTTGGTGTAATATGTCTCGGAGCAGCCGTATTTGCTTTATTCTTCTGGAGATAACTATTATCCAACACCCAAAATTCCAAAAAAAAGTAGCCCCACCTTTAGGTCGGGGCTACTTGAAAAATCAATCAATTAAAATCATATCAGCCGCAAGCTCTCTTCCAGCGTCTGCACCCTTGCAGCAGCATCTGCCATGTCTTCCTTGACCGATGATGCCGGCGGAGTGTTTTTGTTTCCGGCAGCCTTTCCTTTAGGGCTTATTCCAGTCGCATCCTTTGCGGCCGGCTCAGGTGTTTTTGAGATCGG
>CAIRZD010000078.1 GCA_903882965.1 uncultured Bacteroidota bacterium | reverse complement strand
TAATCAAACGTTTGTTTAATGTTAAACAAACGTTTAGTTTTGTGTTGTCTTTCGAAGAATAAGTACAGAAAGATGGTGAGTATGGAATACAACGAAAAACAAACATCAATAATTAATAGTGCAGAAAAACTCTTTGCAGTAACCGGGTTTGACGGCACATCTGTAAGGGATATTGCACAGGAAGCTGGTGTGAACGTGGCAATGATCTCTTACTATTTTGGTTCGAAAGAAAAGCTGATGGAGGCTGTGTTTGAGCAAAGAACAAATAATATCAGGCTGAAAGTCGAGAACCTTTTGCAAAACAATGAACTTACAAACTTGCAAAAAGTAAATATCCTGATAGATGATTATATAGACAAATTCATTCATCAGCAGGAGTTTCACAAGATCATGATACGTGAGCAGTTCATAGAAAAAGATACAGCTATTGGCGGTTTTATACTTGAGCTCAAGAAACGCAACCTATACTCTATAAAGAAACTAATACTCGATGGGCAGAAAAGCGGTGAATTCAAAAAAAATATTGACATCGTACTGATGATGACCACGATGGTAGGTACTGTAAGCCAACTCATTGCATCACAACGTTTTTACCGGGAAGTAAACAACCTGGAGGATATGGATGAAATGGAATTCCAGAAGTATATGAAAAAGAAACTAAGCACACATTTAAAACACTTATTTAAAGTAGTACTGACCAATGAAGCATAAATTGTATGTAAAGCCCGGCACTATAGCACTGGCAATATTATTAGCAGCGCCTTTTTATAAGGCCCATGCGCAAAACACCAAAACGCTCACACTGAACCAGGCTATTGAAATGAGCCTGAAGAACAGCAACCAGTTGAAACTGGATAATGCAAAAGTGGAAGAAGCAACCGGTGCATCAAAGGAAGCATGGAATAACCACCTGCCAGATGTGAAAGCCACAGGTGCCTATATGCGCCTCAACAACCCAAGTATAGACCTTAAGGTGAAACTTGGCAGTCCCTCTTCAGGAAGTGGCCCTGCACCAAAGGTAAACTCTGCGGCATATGGCATTGTTAATGCTTCTCTACCTGTATTTTCCGGACTTAGAATAAAGTATGGTGTTCAAGCTGCAAAATATCTGGAACAGGCTGCAAAGCTTGATGTAGAGAATAATAAGGAAGAGGTGATCATGAATACCGCTAATGCTTTCAGCAATCTTTTTAAAGCAAAAGAATATGTTGGGCTGGTAAAAGAAAACCTAAAACAACAACAGCAAAGGGTCACCGATTTTTCAAACATGGAACAAAACGGATTATTGGCAAGAAATGATCTGTTAAAAGCCCAATTGCAGGAATCAAACGTAGAACTTACATTACTGGAAGCAGAAAATGACCTGCAAACTACTTATGTAAGTATGGACCTGATGCTTGGGTTGCCAGAAAATACAGAATTGATTCCGGACACTTCGGGTTTTCACCTTGCTGATGCAGGTAGTTTGATACAATGGGAACAAACCGCATTGAACAATCGTAAAGATATATCAGCCCTTTCCTTTCGCGAAAAAGCTGCAACCATGGCAATAAAGACAACAAAAGGCGAATATTATCCCGGAATCGCCATCACCGGAGGTCTTATAGCGGCGGATATCCCGAATTTGCTGACAATAAATGATGCATTGAATATCGGGGTTGGCCTATCATATAATTTTGGTGTATTGTGGAAAACCGGGGCACGGGTAGCGCAAGCAAATGCGCGTCTTCACCAAGTACAAGCAAATGAAAGCATGCTATCAGATAAGATACGCTTAGACATAACACAAGCATATCAAAATTATATTTTAAGCCTGAAGAAAATAGATGTGTATAGCAAAGCTGTTGACCAGGCAAATGAAAATTATAGGATCACAAAAAACAAATTTAACAACAGCCTTGTAAATACTACCGATCTCCTTGAAGCAGATGTAGCACAATTACAAGCACAACTTAGCTCCTTGTTATCAAAAGCAGACGCATTAGTAGCTTATAAAAAATTACAACAAACAGCAGGTTTACTTTCTAAATAGAAATAATAATCAACAATTAAAATCATCCATAAAATATAATTTATGTCACAGCACAACGAGGCAAAACACACATCAGCACCTGAAACTCCCAAAAAGAAAAGCAATGGTTTTTTGATAACGCTGATCGTATTAGTATTAGCAGGAGGCACTTTTGGTGTCACAAAATATATTCATGCCCAACATCATGAAGAAACCGATGATGCCCAGATAGAGGCAAACATCAGCCCGGTAATACCGCGTATATCAGGGTATGTGACGGATGTGCGCGTGAAAGATAACCAACGGGTAAAAAAAGGTGATACCCTTGTTATCGTTGATAACCGCAGTGAGCTGATCCAGGTGGAACAGGCAAAGGCCGCGCTTGCTGCAGCTAAAAGCAACTATAGCGTGGCGCAGGCGACCACTGTAGTTTCGAAAGCAAATGTTGCCACTTATGAAGCTAATGTCTCTACGGCAGATGCACAGATAGAAGCTGCAAAAATAACTTTGCGCCGGGCTACACAAGACTACGATCGTTACGCCAACCTCATCAAAGACCACTCTGTAACTCAACAACAATTTGAGCAGGCCGAAGCGGCTAAACAAAGTGCAGAACGCCAGCTGCAGGTATTAACCGACCAGAAAAATGCAGCTTCACGCCAGACGAATGCCGCTAATTCACAGAGCAATGCAACCACCCAACAAGTAAATGTTGCAGGAGCTACCATACAGCAACGCCAGGCCGATCTTGACAATGCAGAACTTAATTTATCATACACTGTGATCACGGCTGCAGAAGACGGACTAATATCTAAGGTAAATGTACAAGTAGGGCAATTTCTGCAGGCAGGGCAATCGTTATTCAGCGTGGTTTTAGATAATAATCCATGGGTAGTAGCTAATTTCAAGGAGACACAACTTGAAAAAATGCACGATGGGCAAAAAGTGGTGATACATGTAGATGCATACCCTGGTCATGATTTTGAAGCTAAGTTATCTTCATTTTCCCCTGCCACAGGCTCGCGCTTCGCCCTGCTACCTCCTGATAATGCATCGGGTAATTTCGTAAAAGTCGTGCAGCGCCTACCTGTAAAAATTGAATTTAATTCGACCGACCCACTTGTAAAAAATCTACGTCCCGGCATGAATGTAGATGTGGATGTGCACCTTGATTAAATTCATTCGATTTGAAGTTTAACTTTTGAATTTTAAAACCATGCAACACGAATCATTAGTAGAATACGGCTCACGGAGGGTGATCATCACCATCACCGCTATATTTTGCGCGCTCCTGGAAATCGTAGATACCACCATAGTGAATGTGGCGCTTAAAAATATGCAAGGTACGCTAGGTGCAACGCTCAATGAAATTGGCTGGGTTATTACCGCATATGCCATTGGCAATGTAATTATAGTGCCCATGACCAGCTGGCTCTCTGCACAGTTTGGCAGGCGCAATTATTTTGCGGCATCCATTATCATATTTACTGTATTCTCTTTCCTTTGTGGCAATGCAAATGGCATATGGCAATTGGTGTTTTTTCGTTTTTGCCAGGGACTGGGCGGTGGTGCCTTACTTGTTACTTCACAAACAATAATCACAGAAAGCTACCCTCCGGAAAAACGCGGGATGGCTCAGGCGATTTATGGCTTAGGTGTTATCATCGGCCCTACACTTGGGCCACCATTAGGTGGTTATATAGTTGATCATTTTTCATGGCCCTACATATTTTATATAAACATCCCGATAGGCATTATCGCTACACTGCTTACTTTACAGTTTGTAAAGAGTCCCAAATATGCAGAAAAGAAAGCTGCTAAGGATGTGGACTGGGCTGGTATTGCTTTCCTTGCGATGGCGGTTGGCTCTTTGCAATATGTGCTGGAACGGGGCCAGGAAGATGACTGGTTTTCAAGCAAAACGATCACCGTACTTGCGATAACCGCGTTCCTTGGATTTTTCTTCTTTATCTGGCGAGAGCTTACTGCGAAAAATCCGATTGTTGAATTGAGGGTTTTGAAAAATGGGAATCTAAGAGTGGGCACCATTTTATCATTCATTTTAGGTTTTGGTTTGTATGGTTCTACATTCATCATTCCGTTATACACCCAGACTACCCTTGGCTGGACCGCTCAACAGGCTGGCTTGCTTATGGTGCCGGCAGCACTCACAACGGCGTTTATGATGCCTGTAATCGGGCAAATGCTGCAACGCGGTATAAAACAGCAGTATCTTGTGGCCCTTGGCATGCTTACCTTTTTTCTTTTTTGCTTTTGGGGATATAAAATTTTAACCCCTGACACTTCCGAAAGCGCATTTTTCTGGATGCTTATATTGCGTGGGTTTGGTATGGGCATGTTGTTCATCCCTATAACTACGCTATCTCTTTCAACCCTCAAAGGCCAGCAGATAGGCCAGGGAGCTGCATTTACAGGCATGATGCGACAACTCGGAGGTTCGTTTGGCATAGCATTGATCACCACATTTATGGCCAGCCAGAATGTAGTGCACAGAACTAATTTTGTTTCAAAAATGGCGGTGGATAACCCTGCAGTACAGCAACGTATACAAGGCATGCAGCAAAATTATATAGCCCATGGTATGGCTCCTGATATAGCGCTTAAAACAGCCTACCAAACATTAGACTATATGGTCATGAAGCAGGCAGGCGTTTTGTCTTATATGGATGTATTCCTGTACCTGGGTATAATGTTTCTGATATGTATTCCCTTTGTATTAATGGTAAAAGGAAATAAACAACCTAAGAAAGAAGACCTTGCTGAGGCAATGCATTAACTTCATATCAAAAGCAAAAAAGTGAACCTCACACTATAAAGCCTCCAATAGAGGCTTTATTTTTTTACTCGAATTCTATATCAATATTATACTTAGCGAGTAACCCCGAAATACCGGAATAGGCAAATTTCGCGCCTTTCATTTTATTTATTTCGGGGTCAAAAGTATAATTGGTGGCAGTGCGGAAATCTGTTTTTTCTAAAACTGCACGAATGAAACGGGCGTTATACAGATCGCAATTATTAAAAGAAGCAGCCGAGATATCTGCTTCCTCAAAGTCAACTTCTTTAAGCGAGCATTCCGTAAAAACTGTCTTCTTCATCTTCTTCTGAAAAAACGAAGAATAATCGAGATGACAATCGCGGAAGGAAACTGAAAACAGGAAATTACTACAGGCACTGAAGTTGATACCTATTAGTTTGCAGGCAATGAAATGTACATTTTTTAATCCTGTATTATCAAGCCTAGCTAAAGAAAAATTGCACCCTTTAAAAGTACAATCAATAAAATCACTGCTCCTGAGATTGCTGTTAGAGAAATTACAATTTGTAAATACACACTTTATGTATTCTTTGTCAAACAATTCCTGTTCTGAATAGTCCTGGGTTTCAAATGTAGTGTTTTCCTGAATTTGTGCTACCATTTAAATATTATTATTTTACAAAATGACACAGCCTCTGCTTTCGCGGAGGCTGTATTGGTGCTGCAAGCCTGGTAATTGCTTACCCGTTGCAGCCCGAGGTTTGGCACCGCGACAAAGATAATACATTTCTATCAATCAGGCTCGTCGCCGAATTAATGAACCTGCCCACGCACTTAGCCCGCCAACCAAGCCTCCTATTAATACCGTAACCGCAATAAACAACCCATAGCTAGGTAAATGAAATAACACAGCCATTCTTATGGAGAGTATATGATCATTAACCATATCATGCATGAGGCATGCTACCAGCCAGAAAACAGCAACCCCACAAAAACCGGAAAGGAACGACTTACCCGGTTTTTGGCTGAAAAATACTGCAACTATAAACGATACAACAGCAATCGACCACCACGAAAAAAAATTCTCCGCAACGGCAGATAATAATGCTATCAATATCACCGATAATAAAAACTTCATAAAAGCTATTTAACCTTTTAACCCTTGAACATTCCACACATACTTTATAGTACTATCATTTTGCTTATCTGTGTTTGGCAAGAAATCAAGCTTGTTATATTTCCCATCTACCCATTGAGGCAAAAAATCAGCATAATACTTACTACCTGGGTTACCCGACTGTCCGCCCGGGTATACGCCATAAGCCTCTATCTCCTTGCCCATCTGCACCACCATACGCCACGACGGGCCATGATTGCCCTTAGCTGCATTTATGGTATTGCCCCACCCGCCTATTTTAAGATGGTCGAAACTAAATGCAGGTAGCTTTGCAAGATGGGTAACTGAAGTATTTTTTACTTTGTACCAATCTGTGCCTATTGTCTTTTCAAGTATATGAATACTATCTACAGCTTCTTTATAACTTTTATTTGCAGCCTTCTTAAAAAAGTCCGCATCTTTCATAACGCCTGTATGGTGCACTGTATCTTCAACTTCCTTCGTCATCAATTGCATCGTTCTTTCCTGCAACGGATATTGATCATAAGGCACATTTTTCAATTTCGGCTCCCACGCATCTCTATAGAAAAAAGCCCACCATACCTGGTAAAAAGATGCTGCTTTACTTTCCGGATCTAAATTGCAATTCCAGCTACATTTGTTCAATGAGTCGAGATACTTACTATCTCCATACTGAATTGAACTATCTAAAAACTTAAACATATTACCCACAGTACCCCCTGCCAGCATTGAATGAGTATCTTGCTGCATCTTAAACATATCCTGAATAGTAAACTTCTTATCAGAAAAAGCCAACAACTGGTTTATCCGCCATGCCCGTAAATTTACCCAACCACTATTGGTATAATTATACGGATACGTGCTGTCTGTTGTCACTTGGTTGGCTGAGCTTACAAACCCCTGCTGTGGGTTTAGTACATGCGGGTTCTCCCGCATAGGTATCAGTTGTCCCCATAGAGTGGCGCTGTCGCTGCCGTTCATTACAAACCTGCCCTGGTCTTTCCATTCATTCACAAACTGGCCCTGAGTCCATAAAGCTATATTACCCGAGCGATCGGCATAGGCCATGTTTTGTGCCGGGCATTGGAAATTGAGAATGGCATCTACGAATTGGTTATAATTTGCTGCACGGTTTAATAAGTAAACTGCAAGAAGTTCATTAGTGCCTTTATGACCCATCCAGCACATGGCAAGTGGTTTTCTCAATCCACCATCTTTTGCGTTTTGTGCTTCATAAGTTACAGGGCCGTGAATGGTATAATCTATAGTATCAATTACTTCAGGTTTACCCTTCACATATATATGTTCGATTCTTTTGGTGAATTCAAGTTGCTTACCCGCAAACCAGTACTTATTCTTATCACCGGCCACAGGTTTGATCAAATAAAAATCTTTTACATCACGGTAGTTATTGGTAAGCCCCCATGTGAGGCTGTCATTAAACCCTATCACTACACCGGGGGCCCCAGGTAGTGATGCACCATATACATTCATACCCGGCGCCTGTAATTGTACCTCGTACCAAAGCGATGGAAGATTAAGCCCCAGATGCGGGTCATTACAAAGAATGGCAGCCCCACTGGCAGTTCTTGCACCACTTATAGCCCAGTTATTGCTACCCTTCCCATCTTCCCGCTTCTCTCCGAAATCTGCCGCGTTAAAATGTGGAAAAGCAATGCTATCAGGAGGAGCAACAGGTATTGCTAATGAGGGTTTATCAAATACAGTTCCGGCTGGTATTACCGGACTAGCTCCTTGTATCCTTTCGGGATATAGCAAGTCAAATTCTTCTTTTGGCAAGTAGTCCCGCAAGTATGTAAGTGCTATATCATCCGTACTACCTGTAAGATCATCGGCCATATATTTCATTAACAAGGCAGTTCTCAGATTAGTCCATGACTCCGGCGAAAAACCTATAAGCTTATACTCAAGTGGGTATGCACGGTAATTTAGCGAAGTAATAAAAAGATTGACCCCCTCGGTGTATGCATCCATCATGGCCTTGGTACGCGGGTCGGCTTCCATGACTTTTAAAGAATTTTCGGCACCGCATACCATACCTTTTCTTCTCTGCTTGCGGTCATATTCCAGCGTCTTCGTCCCTATCACTTCACTTACCCTACCAGCTGCGGCTCTTGTCTCCATATCCATTTGCCATAGCCGGAAGTATGCATGTATATAACCTTCTAAAAAATAAAGATCATGGTCGTTATCGGCATGAATATGCGGCACCATCCTTTTATCAAACCATACCGAAGCATTATGAGTTACCGGAAATTTAAGATCGGCTGAAAAATTCTTATTAACCGGTTCTGCGCTTGCCCAACAACCATTTACAGGATCCAGCAATCGGCCAATAGCAGGTATTCCCAATAGCACAGGTGGTTTATCCAAGATATAAACCACGATGGTAACGATAATTAAAACCAGAACGCCTAAAGGAGAAATTCGCCTGCTGCTTGCCATTTCTGAATTTTCAGGTTGTATGTAAATATATCTAAAAATGGCAGCTTTTAAAATATTAAAACAAAAAAGGGCTGCTCAAATATGCATTTGAAGCAGCCCCATTGATCACTCACAATCAACTTATTTTACAAGCGTCACCCTGCCAACATAGCTACTACCTGCAGAAGTGACTCTATAAATATAGGTACCTGATGAAAGGTTTTCTCCATCAATAATGCAGCTATACTCATTTCCTGCTTTTGTTTCATCATTAAATACTGTTGCTGACCTCTGGCCATTTACAGCATTGAATACTTCTATCGTAGTATGACCATCTGCAGGCACAGAAAAGGTAATATTAGTTTTGGATGTAAATGGGTTAGGATAGGCACCCATGCGTATATCTATCGGTAAGCTATTCACAGAACCAGAAGAATCTGAAGATCCATGCGAGCTATGACGCGCAGTGCCGGATGCACTGTTTACATAATAACAATCATTAAAACCGCAGGAATTTGCATCTGAAACTGCCACACAATAATCTCCATGGCTTAAGCCTGACATATCCTGTGTAGTTGCACCATTGCTCCATATATAATTATATGGAGCTGTACCGCCTGTGACTGAAAAATCAATAACGCCTGCATTATCTCCGGTGCCGGAATTTGTAATTGCCACAACGCCTGTGATCGGGCTTGGTTGTGTAACAGCAAAAGATTGGGTTGTGGCACAACCATTTCCATCAGTAACTGTTACAGAATATCCCCCTGCGCTCAATCCGAAAATGCCATATGTTGAAGTGTTACCAGTACTCCAAACAGTGCTGTAGCTACCCGAACCGCCTGATACTGAAATAAGGATGTTGCCCAATATAACATCACCGTTGCTATAACCATTACAGGTTATATTGCTCACTGATCCGGAAACAACCGGTGATTGATTAACGTTGATCGTTGTAGTCGATGAAGTTGTGCCGCATATGTTAGTAGCAGATAAAGTATAGGTGCCGGCATTAGCTGTTGTTACGGTATTTATAGATATATTTTGCGTGTTTGTCGTGGTTATTCCCGGGCCTTTCCATAAGTAACTTACAGCGCCGGTAGCGTTCCCATTAAGTGTCAGCATTGTTCCACTGCATACCGTATTCGAAACTGTTGATGCCGTAACTGAAGTGGGCGCAGATGCGGTTACCACTACTGCGCTGCTGGTAGCTTTGGCAGTTCCGCACACATTTGTTGCTGATAACGTATATACACCTGCATTAGCAGCTGTAACAGCACTTACAGATGTATTTTCAGATGTGACAGAAACAATAGCGGCACCGCCGGGAGCTGACCAAGAGTAGCTTGTTGCCCCTGTGGCGCTACCGGTAAGTGTAAGCGTTGATCCTGCGCATATAGCACCAGGAGTGGCAGTTGCAGTTACAGAAGTTGGCACGCCTACAACAGTTATCGTAGTAGTAGTGATAGTAGGAGAGCCTAACAATCCAAATACAATACCCAAAAGGCTGTTGTTAGTATAAGTAATTGTTACATTTCCGGCAGATACACCTGTTACAACACCTGATGCGTTTACAGTAGCAATAGAAGTATTACTACTACTCCATGTGCCGCTTAAAGACGTTGCACTGAGTGTAGTTGTAGCAGCTGTACAGATAGTTTTGGTAGTTGCCTTAACCGAGTTTACTGAAAAGACAAGCAAAATGACGATACTAAATAGAATATTTTTTTTCATGAATTTGGTTTTTCAAGTGTTATTAATTGTGAATGATTTGTATTCGCAAAGTGAATAAATATTATGAACAGAATTCGAGAAATGATGAGTATTGCCAAGAAAGTGTTAATGATTGGCCGAAATATGTTGAAAGAGAACTTTGAAGTAAACTACCTTACTGTAGCCAGTAAATGATTGGAAATAAATAGAAAATTGCACAGAAAATGGCCAATTAATTGAAAATCAATTAATTGAATCAAAAAGAGCTTATAAATAGCATTAATCCAAGTGTAGCTTCTTCATAAGTGCACTCTTATAACTCTTTGAGATGGGAATTTCGTGATTATTAATAAGAAGGTCTTCCGAATTAATTTTATCTATCTTATTGATATTCACTGCATAACGCTGATGGACACGGATGAATTTTGCGGGCTCAAATTTTTCCAAATATTCATTGAGCGAAGCTCTTACCATAAATTTTTTCTGGTCAGTATTAATAATCACATACACATTATCGCTACTCAGAAACTGGATGTCATCAAATTTTACTTTATAAAAATATTCGCCATCCTTGATAAATATAATATCGTTTAGTCCCTTATTTTCTTCGTTTGCTGGCTGGGTTTTCTTGTCAGCAAAATTGAAATTATTAACAGCGATCTCAATCGCCGCATGAAGGTCTGATTGCTTAAATGGTTTTATTAAAAACGCGGAAGGTTTCACCTGCTTTGCTTGTTCCAGTGTATCCTTGTCATCTTTTCCGGTCAGAAAGATAAAAGGAACATTCAAATGCTTCCTTATATAACTTGCTATCTCGATACCATTTTTTTCTCCAGCCAGGTTTATATCAAGTATTACGAGGTCAGGTACATTATTAGCCAGCATGGTAATGGCCTGGTTGTAATCGGTACATGGTTCGAGAACATTATATCCCATCGAACTTAATTCATGTTGTAATAGGGAGGACGAGAATATATCATCTTCTACTATTCCAATCTTGATTCTATTCATTTTATATTTCTTAAAGAAAGAAGTTGATATTTAAACGGCTAAAGTAAAAAAAATAATCAGAAAACAAGGTTATGTATTATGCGTAAATATCAGGCGCATGCATACATAATAAAGTGTTTGCAGGAAATTAGAAAATTTTACAATGGGAAAGCTATCTCATATTTCTTCCCGCTTTTCACGGTCAGTTTATGCGCACGCAGCCAAGGATTGTATATCTTCAACATCTTGTATGTACTATTATTTGCCTTCGCAAATTCAGTAAGGTTATCTATTGTTTTATCTACTTCAACTATTCTCGATTTTAAAGGCTTGTATTCTTCCGATGATGATAATTCCAACCCAAACTCTTTGGGATGGGAAAGTATGTACTTCAAAGCAATGATACGATACACATATCGGTTTGTTTCGTCAGGAAAAATAAGGTCGTAATAATTTGTTGCCTGCTGAAAATCGCTCTGGTTGGCATAGCCCGACATACCGCAATTATATGATGCCGCTGCCGCTGTCCAAGTGCCAAACTTGTCATGTGCTATGCTAAAGTATTTGCATGCTGCATCTGTAGCTTTTAAGACATTAAACCTTTCGTCCACTTCGTCATTGATTTCAAGGCCATAGTTAGGTCCTGTATCTTTCATAAATTGCCAGAAACTGGCAGCCCCTACTCCTGATAATGCATTCTGTTGTAATGAGCTTTCGGCAATACACACGTATTTAAAATCGTCCGGTACGCCATTAGCTTTTAAACGTTCTTCAATTGCAGGAAAGTAGCGGCCGGCCAATTTTAAAATATACAACTGGCTGCCATGGAGGTAAGCATTTACCAGCAATTCGCGATCAAATTTCTCTTTTACTTCCCACTTATCAAGTGGCACAGGTTCCCCTGCAAAATCAATAGCCGTAGGTAGCGTTGGTGCATACCATTTATATTGGGGCCGTCCATCGGGGCTCATCTCTACCGCTGCACCGCCAGGTTCAATTTTTTTAAGTGAGATGCAGGTTACTACTATTATACCTATCAGCAGGCCGGAAAGAAAAATGATGGCGGAACGAGTCTTGGGTTTCATTAATTGAAATTCTCAATAAATTTAAGCATTATAATTGAATCCTTTTTTCAGATTATTCATTTACGATGCTATAGCCATAACAACGTCTGTTATTTTAATGAAAAAAATATAAAATATATTTTTCTATCCTGAAAAAAATAATATTTTTGCTGCTCACAAAATCTCAAAACCACAAAAAAACGTTATGAAAAAACTATT
>CAIRZD010000077.1 GCA_903882965.1 uncultured Bacteroidota bacterium | reverse complement strand
ATGAATGTTTGATGCATCTGTCGGTATAGTGAACCCTACTGGCTTTATAATATAGTCGCCTCCAAATACTTTATTCCCATAATTGTCATAAACTAAATAAGCCAATTGCACCATACGAGGCCAATTGGTCAAATTAGTAACCGGAGCTTTGTAATCTCTTGGCAGCCCCGTTGTTTCCGTATCAAAAAAAAGGATCATTCTGCAAGTGCAATAAAATGTCAGTAACTTTTATGCAATACAAACGTATAAATAAAAAGTGATAGGGTCTACAGGTAATTACCTCAATTACTCCTCAGTTTCTGCTCCAGCAGCAACATATCCTACAGTTCAGCATTTACTCCCTCGAACACCTTTCCCGTAATTGTCTCTCCGATTTTACTTACCCTCTGTCGTGCATAGCCTTCAGTTGTACGAACAGAGCCGCGGCCGACTATGTCCTTCACCTGGTATATATTCTCACCTGAGGCGGTCAGGGCCAGATCAATGAATGTGTGTCTTGAACAGTGGCTCGTGATCTTCTTCAAAATACCAGCATACTTACACACTTCCTTGATGTACTTATTGATATAAGTGAGCCGGGAGTTCACGGTCCTCTCATTGATAACCTCCCCATCCTCAAACAGTGGGAAAATACAGCTACGTCCTTCCTTCATGTACTTGGAGAAAATACCGGACAGCTCTCCTCCAATTGTAAGTATTGTTTTCTTCTCCGTCTTGCCCTGTATATATGCCAGATACCCTGCACTAATGTTTGATCTCTTCATAGTAGCCATATCTCCTGCCCTGCATCCGTGTGCATAGAAACAGGCCATAAAAAAGTCCCTGGCTATATGTAGTGAAGGGATGTCCGGTAACTGGCAATTCTGGAACCTCTGGAGCTCATCTACAGTTAGTTTAGCCTTAGTGTTATCTGTGTACTGGAGCTTCATCTGTCCGAAGGGGTTTTGCTTATCATACACTCCAGATGCTATTGCCTCATTGATGATACTCCTGATGGCGCTCAGGTTAGATGATACCGTATCTGTGCCATTTCCCACCGTTTCCAGCAGGTATGCCTGGTAGTCTTTCAGAAACCTGTAGTCAATGCCCTTAATGGTCAGGCTCGGGGCATATACCTTCAGCTTGCTCAATACAGCCTCATATCTCCTGAAGGTTCCCATCTTGCCCTTGGCTTTGAACTCTGCCAATTTCGTATCCTCTGCGAACTTATAGAAGGATATAGTTTTGGGTTTGCTGACACTGGCAATAACTGCATCAACAGTAAAATCTTCCCCAGCCTCCAGCAGCTCTGTATATGCCTTGGAAATCTTTTGCAGCCAGCTCCTGATGATCCTGTTGTACTGGTCGGCTAAAGGGCATACCTTTTTTACTTCCAGCTTACCGGTATCCCAGTGCTTCTTTTCTACCGCAATTTGGGTGTTAATTCTCTTGTGTACTCTGTTCTGTGAACACCTGATCTGGATGAGGTGCTCCCCCTTGGAATTGGCTCTGTAGTTGAGTTCCGGATTAAATGATACCTTCATGATACTGTAAATTTTTTTGAAGGACCTTTACAGTATCATTACAGTAACAGCAGGGAGTAAAAGCGAACACATCAAATGTATCCTGGAGCCTAATATATTGATTATCAGCAATAAAAAAGGCCTCACATTGCTGTAAGACCCATTTAGTGACCGCGTCAGGATTCAAACCTGAAACCTTCAGTTGGAATTATAGACGAACACATAAAGAGTATGCCCAGTAGCAATCCTTTTGTACAAGTGTGCCATAGCCACAGAAGGTGATAGTAGTAGTGGTGTTTGGACAATAAATATTTTACTAACCGGTAATGTTGTTGTGGTTTCCAGTATGTTTGCAGGAGGATGAAGAATGCGTTGATACAGTTGCACTTAGCGGTAATATTGTGGGGGTTTACGGGGGTATTGGGTAAGGCCATATCGCTGGATGCGCCGGTGCTGGTGTGGTACAGGATGCTGCTTACGGCTGTGTTTGTCGCGGTGATCTTGTTTTACAGGAAGGAATGGGTGAAGGTGGAGCGGCGGGATGTGGGGCAACTGGCGATAGTGGGGTGCCTGATGGGGCTGCACTGGGTGGCGTTTTACGGGGCAATAAAGTTTGCCAATATTTCGATAGCGCTGGTGTGCCTGTCGACGGCGAGTATCTTTACGTCGCTGCTGGACCCGTTGGTGAACAAGGGCAAGCATGATATGAAGGAGGTGCTGTTGGGCTCGTTTGCGATAGTGGGGGTGTACCTGATATACCGTTTCCAACAGTTTTATGGGTTTGGGATCGCTTGTGGTATTGCGGCGGCGATACTGAGCTCTGTATTTACGGTGCTGAATAAAAAGATAGCTAATAAATATCCTTCGCGGACGATGGTGTTTTATGAAATGTCGACAGGGTGGGTGTTCATTAGCGCGCTGCTGCCGGTGGTGTTTTATTATATGCCGGGGACGAAGTTCTGGCCGGAATCGCCGAGTATGCTGGGTGGGGCGTGGATGCACAATGACTGGCTGTGGCTGGTGATCATGAGCCTGTGCTGCACGGTGTGGGCGCAGAGCCTGGCGCTGAATGCGCTGAAAAAACTGAGTTCGTTTACAGTGACGCTGAGTGTGAACCTGGAACCGGTATATGGAATACTGCTTGCATTCCTGTTTTATAACGAAAACAGGGAGATCATTTTTAACAAGGGCACGACTGACCTGCCTACCGGACAGGCAGGCCTGAACTGGGGTTTTCTGGGTGGTATGGGGCTGATATTGCTGAGTGTGGTGCTACAGATGCTGCGGCTACTAAAGCCGAGGTTTGCGAAGGCAGGGTATATAAAAGAAAAAGGCGGACTGGATTAATGGTTAGTGGTTAATGGATAATGGTTAATGGGTTTGTGGTATAACAGCAGCAATAAAGCGGGGACCAAACCGTTCTACTCCGTGCGTTTGTGTTTTTTTCCCTTATTTTAGCAGCATGAAGCAACTGATCTTCGTATTTGCAATACTTGTAAACTATAATACGATTGCCCAACCCGTATGGCAACAGCGGGTGGATACTAAAATAGATGTGCGGCTGGATGACCGTACGAATTTTCTGCATGCCTTTGAGGAGTTTACTTATACCAACAACTCGCCTGATACGCTGAAGTTCATATATGTGCACTTATGGGCCAATGGTTATAAAAATGACCGTACGCCTTTTGCCAAGCAACTGGACCTTAATGGCAATACTTCCTTTTACTATGCCAAGCCTAAGGACAGGGGGTATATAGATAGTCTACAGTTTACCATAGACGGACAAAGTGTGGAGCATTTCAGTGCAGAAAATGCACCTGATATAGCGCGTATAGACCTGCTGAAGCCACTATTGCCGGGACAGAAAATGAAAATAGCCACGCCGTTCAGGGTGAAGATACCAAAGGTGTTTTCGAGGATGGGGCATACGGGGCAGGCGTACTTTATATCGCAGTGGTTTCCGAAGCCGGCGGTGTATGACCAGAAGGGCTGGCACCCGATCTCTTACCTGGACCAGGGAGAGTTTTTCAGTGAATATGGTTCGTATGATGTTAGCATTACACTGCCCACAAATTATGTGCTGATGGCTACAGGTAACTGTATGGATGAAAAGGAGAACCAGTGGCTGGATGCACTATCGAAGAAGGAAATGCCATCTGATACACTGTATGAAAGAGGATGGCCATCGAGCGACCTGGAGACGAAAACGGTGCACTACCATGAGGATAATGTGCATGACTTTGCGTGGTTTGCAGATAAGCGCTGGGTGGTGCGGAAGGATACCGTGTACTCGCCCGGCAATAACCTGCTAGTGACCACATGGGCTGCCTTCTTACCTTCTTACCAAAAGGAATGGATGCATGCTTGCGACTATATGAAAGAGACGGTGAAGCATTATGGCAAATGGGTGGGACCATACCAATACAAAACGGTAAAGGCAGTCCTTGGCGATATGCATGCGGGTGGTGGGATGGAGTACCCAACCATTACGATAGTAGACAAGAGTGTGAAGACAGGATTGCAAACAGTGATAGTGCATGAGGTAGGGCACAACTGGTTTTACGGTATGCTGGGCAGCAATGAGCGGGAGCACGCATGGATGGATGAGGGCATCAATACATTTTATGAGCAAAAGACAGACAGGGATATAAAGCATGATTCGGGGCGGAGTATAAAACTGGGGCTGGATGAAACGATGTACTACTACGAGCAGGCGCTGACACATAATGACCAGGCAATAGAACAGCCGGCGGCAAACTTTACCAAGACAAACTACGGGGTAGATGTGTATTATAAAACTGCACTGATGTTCCGGTGGCTGGAGCAGTATATAGGTAAGGAAGATTTTGAAGCAGGCATGAAGGATTATTATGACAAGTGGCACTTTCACCATCCTTATCCGGAAGACCTGAGGACCTGTTTGCAAAGACATACTACAAAACCGATCGGTTGGTTTTTTGATACCATACTGAGCAACGATAAAAAGATAGATTTTACGATCATAGACGCTAAAGTGAATGGTGATAATACGGAAGTGACGATACGCAATAACAGCGGTGTAAGCTCGCCGGCGCTTATAGATGAGTATAATGGTGATAGCGTGATGGCTACTGCGTGGACCGCGCCATTTGATGGTACTACCACGGTGACACTACCGGGCACTATATGGAATAAGATGCAGGTAGATGATGTGATACCTGATGCAAAGCAGGGTAATAACGAGTACAGTCGGCATGGATTGTTTCATCGTTTTGGCATAGGGTTGGGCGCATACCTGGGACTTAATGAATCTAAGAAGGATAAGGTGTTTATATTGCCATACATAGGGTATAACCAGTATGACGGTATTATGCCCACCATAGTGATCCATAATCTTACATTGCCGGAGAACCGCTTTCGTTTTGTGCTGGCACCCATGTATTCTATTGTTACAAAATCCTTTACCGGTGCGGGCTCTGTGGGGTATTTATGGTATCCTGATAATGTGTTTAAAGAAATACTGCTGCAGGCAGATGCCAAAACCTTTCATTACAATGAGACTTTGCTGAATCTCAGCAAGCCACTATATGCGCGTTATACTAAGTTTGCGCCATCGTTGTGTTTTACATTTAATGAGCATGATCCGCTAAGCACGGTGACGCGGACGCTGCTGCTGAAAGGGTATAGTATAACGCAGCAAAATTTTAACCTCAGTGACAGCTTGGCAGCACCTACACTAAAAGCGCAGCAAAAAATGTATGGGTTGCTGCGGTACAAACACCAGAACAAACAGACCTATAACCCGTTTGATTATAGTGCAGAAGGGCAGATAGGCGCTGATTTTGCAAAGATCAATGTGGAAGCTAATAAGCGCATAGACTATAATAAAAAGAACAAGTCGCTTTATATAAGGGGGTACTTTGGCAAGTATTTTCCTATAAATACAGACCCGACTGTGACGGCTCAGTATGAATTGAATGCCGGTTATTCGGGTGTGGATGATTATCTGTATGATGGGTATTATATAGGGCGGAATGCGCAGAGCAAGATTGCAGCGCAACAGATCTCGATACAGGAAGGTGGGTTTAAAATACCTGTATTCAATAATGTGGACAGGAGTGATAACTGGATGGCGACTATGAATCTTAAAACTGACCTCCCGTTTGGTAAGGTACCGCTGCGGCTGTTTTTTGATGCCGGGCTGATACCTAATGCCAACCCAAGTATAACCAATTCCAGCAGTACAACATTGCTTTATGACGGTGGTATAGAATTGTATGTGATCAAGGATATAGTAAGTGTATACTATACTGCGATCATGAGCAAAGACTTTGACAATTACCTGCTGAATACTTTCGGACGGAGAGCATTTTTTAGCCGGAGCCTGTCATTTACCATCCAATTGCAAAATGTTAACTGGCTGAAAGCGCCCGGTACCATTTTGAAATCGGTGACGAACTAAACCGCAATTAGCTGATTTGATGATTAGCTGATAAGCAGATTGGTGCGATTAATTGATTGCTTAATAATAATGTGATGAAAACACTTGGGCTTATTGGGGGAACCAGTTGGGTATCGACGATGGATTATTACAGGTATATAAACCTGGGCATAAACGAGCGGCTGGGCGGGCTTAATTACGCGCATTGTATACTGCATTCCTTTTGCTATGCTGATGTAAAAGCGCTGATGGATGTTGGTGATTTTGATGGCGTATATGAAATGTTTTCAAAAGCCTGTTTGCATCTGAAGCAGGGCGGGGTAGAAGGTATAGTGCTGTGCGCTAATACGATGCACATGTTTGCCGATAAACTTGAGCAAAGGGTGGAGCTGCCGGTGATCCATATTGCCACAGCTACTGCGAATGCGATCAAAGCGCAGCAGTTAGATCGGGTGGCGATGCTTGGCACTAAGTTTACGATGGAAAAAGATTTTTTCAGAGATAAGTTAACAGCGCAGGGCATTGAGATGATGATCCCCGGTGAAGAAGATAAGGACTTTATTCACAATACTATTTTTGAAGAGATGGGTAAAGGGATATTTACATCGGCTACGAAAGCCAGGTATATTTCTATTATTGATAATCTTGTATCAAATGGTGCGCAAGGTGTGATACTTGGCTGCACAGAGATACCTATGTTGCTGAGCCAGGAAGATGTACAGGTGACGGTATTTGATACAACAAAGCTGCATGCGGCAGCAGCTGTGGCGTTTTGTTTGGGATAGCATTGCGAAGTCAAAAGTTAAAACCCAAAAGTTTGGAATGGGTCCATTACTTTTCTTTGTTCAATTCTTTTAATATGCTCATTGCAATATTATCTACAACTGTGTTTGAATTATTTAATATTACAACGCCTACATTCTTCTCTTTTATATAACCGCAAAAACTTGAGAACCCGGCAGACTCCCCGTTATGCCAAATCAATGTTTGCCCGTCTTTTGTAGTGGTTAATATCCAGTTTAGCCCCACAGTTATGTTAGCGTCTTTATAGGTTTGCTCATGTGATAGTTTAAAGTCAGGATTTATTTCCTTCATATTGGCCCGCAGGTATTTGAGCATATCTGCCATATTTGATTTTAGACCACCGGCAGCAATAAATGTACCGAGGTTCCAATAAGGTGCTTCATCACCATCTTGTACATTATAGCCTCTTGCGAGTTTCGCTTTTTCGGTTGATGACAAGGTGAATTTTGTGCCGGTCATTTTTACAGGTTCTGTAACATAAGACCTTATAAGGTCTTCAAGCGATCGTTGATAGACCTGTTCTAAAATGACCCCCAAAAGTGCAACCCCGAAATTTGAATATTCATTTACGGTTCCGGGGAGTGTTTTTATTTTTAGTTTTTTTAAATAACTATACATCATTTCTTTTGAATAGTTCTTGTAAGGATCTTGTGCATCGTACCCGGGTTGTTTTTCCAGATCAGCAGGCAGGCGAGGCAGCCCGGATGTATGATTGCTCAGGTTTTTGATTGTTATAGAAATGTCCATGTATTGCAGGTTGGGGTATGTTCCGGGCAGATACTTCCTTATGTCATCATCGGCATTTATTTTTCCTGTGTTTATTGCATGCGCTAACAGAACGGCTGTAAATGTTTTGGTGATGGATCCTATTTCATAAAGGGTTTTCGTATCAGGCAGTTCATCTATGTCTTTATTACGACCGCCATAAAAAAACATTTCTGTGTTATCTCCGTTTATTATGCCTATGCTTATGCCGCAATTAGCTGCATTTTGTAAGTGGTCCAGTGCCAGGCTATCAACCAATAGTTGAAGTTGGGTATGCTTCGGGTTATTGGATCTTATTTCGCTTACATCTTTCTTTTTTATGTCCTTATTGTTATTGTTTGAAGGCAGCCATTCTATTGCTGCGATCTCATTTTTATTATTAAGTTTTAACGACAGATTAAGCGCACCTTTAGCAAATTGAACGGTATAATTGATCGTGCCGCCGGTGCTTTCTGATGGCTCCCACGAAACGATCTTCCCCATAGGTATTCTTATGCTGTTTTTGTAAAATGAAATGAGCTGGTCTTCTGATATCTGCGATTTTAATTCAATTGAATGCATCGTGTACATCTCTTTGTAAGCTTCTTTATTATATAGCTCAGAAAGCTGCTCCATTATTGTTTCACCATCCTGGGTATTCTTGTGGGGGAGCCACTGGATCTTGGTGATCTCATTTTTACTATTGAGATAAAAGGTAAGGTCAAGGGTTCCTTTATCAAATTGTACGCTATAGTTTATTGCGCTGTCTTTACTTTCTGCAGGTTTCCAGGATAGAATATTTCCAAATGGGTTTTTTATACTGTTTGTATAAAAGGAGGTTAATTGGTACTCTGAGATCCGGGATTTGGATTCGGGAGAAAGCATGAGGTATAGCTCCACATAAGATTCTTTATTGTACAGATCAGATAGCTGTGCCATTACTTTTTCGCCATCAACAGCTGTTTGGCCTGAAGCAAAGAGAGAACTGAAGATGCTTGCCATAGCAAATAAAATGCGTTTCATCTTTTTTGAAAATTTTAAATAATTTAGTTAATCATTTTTTTCAAGGTCGAAAATTT
>CAIRZD010000076.1 GCA_903882965.1 uncultured Bacteroidota bacterium | reverse complement strand
TTCCTGGGCAAGCAGGAGCAGATAAGTGAGATACTGAGTATTGCCGACCTGTTTTTACTGCCCTCTGAGACGGAGAGCTTTGGGCTGAGCGCGCTGGAGGCTATGGCCTGCAGTGTGCCGCTCATATCTACTAACGCGGGTGGGCTGCCTGAAATAAATATAGAGGGCCAGACGGGCTACCTGAGCGATGTGGGCGACGTAGACGCCATGGCACAGCACGCCATATACATACTAAGCGATGATGACCGCCTGCAACAGTTTAAGAAAGCTGCCATAACACAGGCACGCCGCTTTGAAAAGCAACATATAATACCCCAATACGAAAAGCTGTATTGCGAGGTGGTAGCGGCGTATAAGGCGGAGAAAGCTTTGATTAGCTGATTTGATGATTAGATAATATTTTTCGCGATTTTCACTTTTTATACAAATTATGTATGTTTGTCTGATGGCTTTGGGGCACTGGTATGCTGTATGCGGGGTGTATTACCGATCCATTTAACCGGAAAAAATTTATGAAAAAATTTACTTCTTTCGTTGTGGTTGCAATTTGTGTGATGGTGAATAGCGGTTTGTCGTTTGGGCAGATGGCTGCATCATCGTGTACACCTGCTTTTCGTGATTCAACGCTGGCCTGTAGTGATGGTATGTATGTGCGGATCATAAACATAGCAGGCGCGCCTGTGAACCTGAATGATGGAAACAGTTGTAACGGCAGCGGGTATGAAGATTTTACTACGATTAAGGGTGACAGCTGCTCGCTGAGCGCGGGGACTACTTATACTGCTACGATAGAGACGGGTTATACAGAAATGAGTTGCCAGGTGTGGATAGACTTTAATAATGACGGGATCTTCCAGCCGAGTGAGAGTGTAGGTGGGATCTCTGATTTTGGCTGGCCTGGCCCAACTGCGCCTGCTGCACTGACGATACCATCGACGGCGGCACTGGGAACTTACAGAATGAGGATAGTGGGTAATTGGCATGCAGGGGCAGGCGGTATATTTTATGTGCCGAGTACGTCTACTGTTTCGATTCCGCCATGCCCTACAACGGCTATATATTATGGTGATGCTCGCGATTACACGGTTAATATTGTAACGCCGCTGAGCACGGCTGTATTGGCAAGTGTGGGTGGGGTATCTATTTATCCTAATCCGGCAACTGATGAGCTGACTGTGAAAACGGGTAACGGTTCGTACACTTCATTGACCATCACAAACAGCATAGGGCAGGAAATGCAGCAGCAACCGCTTATGGATACTGAAACGAAAATCGATGTGAGTAAATTGCCGGTTGGCGTGTACTATGTTACGTTCATGGGGGGTAATAGTACTAAGGTGGAGCGGTTTGTGAAGATGTGATGTTAAGCCATAGTCGCATTGTATTTGATGCAATATGATCATTGCTCCTCTTTTTTCAAGATAAATTGTTTAAATTTGGGAAAACGATATGCATACTAAAAGATGCATAGGCATTTCTATGAGAAAAATTATTTTTTTAGCGACATTTTTTGTGGCGGTTGCGGGTAGTTTATTTTGCAAGGCGCAGTCGGGCAATATATATAGGTTTGCCGGAAACGGCACGGCTGGTTTTGCGGGTGATGGTGGGTTGGCCAGTGCCGCGGAGCTGAATGGCCCGACGGATGTATTTAAAGACGCGGCGGGAAATACTTATATCGCAGACCGTGGCAATAACCGGGTGAGGAAAGTGAACACTGCCGGTATCATCTCTACAATAGCGGGCACGGGAGCGGCTGGTTATACAGGTGATGGCGGGCTGGCCACCGCAGCGAAATTGCGGCACCCGAATGGTGTGTGTGTGGATGCGGCAGGGAATATTTATATAGCTGATGAGAGTAATAATGTGATCAGGATGATAAATGCTGCAGGTATCATTACTACGATAGCCGGGAATGGTGTGGCGGGGTTTACAGGAGATGGCGGCCTTGCAACGAGCGCGGAGTTTAATGATCCACAGGCTGTGGCAAAGGATCTTGCGGGAAATATTTATGTGGCAGATAATAATAACAGCCGTGTAAGGATCATAAATACTGCGGGTGTGATCACTACTTTTGCAGGTGGTGGTGCTGTGGGTTTTACGGTTGATGGGGTATCTGCTACATCGGTGAACTTGTGCAATGTGCATGATGTATCGGTTGATAATTCGGGTAATGTATATTTTACAAACCAGGGTTGCTGGCATTTTCTAAGAGTGACCGGGGGACTGATCTATGATGAGGCGGGTGCTGCGGGTGCATCGTATACCGGTGATTGCGGCCCGGCAGATTCGGCGGATGTAGAGAGCCCGTATGGTATCTACCCTGATAATATTGGTAATGTATATCTATGCCCAAGGGGCAATATCCGCGTGCGGAAAGTAAATACGCTTAATTACATAACAACTGTGGTTGGTACAGGTATAGCAGGGTATACAGGAGATGGCGGCCCGGCATTGAGCGCTACAGTATCTTCAACCATTTATGGGGTTTATGCAGACCCGACCGGAAATATATATTTTGCGGATGAGGGAAATAATGTGATCCGTAATTTTACTTCATCAAATTATTCGGATACGGTAACGATCCCAATATGTGCGGGCGGTACAGATACACTTCATGATACGGTGGGGCATGGTACATGGATCAGCAGCAATACTTCAGTGGCTATTGTAGGTTCTACGACAGGTATTGTGACCGGGGTTACCGGAGGTACTTCTATCATTACTTATTCAAATTCAGCTTGTCCGGAATTATTTCTGGTTGCCATCAGTGAGCCTATTATTGCCGGCGGTGCAATATGTGTAGGGTCTACTTTGACTTTGACAGATACAGTTGCGGGTGTGTGGACTTCCGGGTCGACGGCAATAGCTACCGTGGGGTCGAGTAGTGGTATAGTGACCGGGGTCTCGGCAGGGACAGTGATCATTACCCATACTGCCGGCGACTGCTATGCCATAGCAACCGTGACTGTGAATTTACAGCCGGCAGTAATAACGGGAACGAATATTATTTGCCAGGGAACCACAACGGCACTTACAGATGCTACGGCCGGAGGGGTCTGGACGAGTAGTAATACCCTGGTGGCAACCGTGGGCACTGATGGTACGGTGACCGGGTCTACGCCGGGTACATCAACTATATCATATACCATCGGGAGTTGTTCTGCAACACTGGTGGTAACCGTAAATACGGCACCTGTGGCCATAACGGGTAATGCACCTGTTTGCCAAACTTTTTCAATAACATTATCAGATGCGGTGAGTGGTGGGGTGTGGAGCAGTGTGACGCCGGCTGTAGGTACAGTATCTACTACCGGTGTAGTGACGGGTATAGGTGTAGGTACTACCGTTGTGTCTTATGCGATCGGGAGTTGTTATGTTACAACCATAGTTACGGTAAATACGCAGCCCGCAATAATAACCGGCATCGCGAGCCTATGCCAGGGCACCACGACCGCGCTTACAGATGCTACAAGTAGTGGTGTGTGGAGCAGCTCGAATACTACGGTAGCCGGAGTAGGTACTGATGGTACAGTGACAACCGGTATAGCCGGGACTTCAACAATAACTTATACGATAGGCAGTTGCTACGTTACAGATGTGGTAACGGTAAATACACAGCCTGCAGCCATAACGGGTAATACATCTTCAATTTGCCAGACGTTCTCTATTTCATTAACAGATGTTACGGGTGGCGGAGTATGGAGCAGTGCAACTCTTGCCGTGGGTACTGTATCCACTACCGGTGTTGTGACGGGTATAGGTGTGGGGACTACCGTTGTTTCTTACACGATTGGTAGTTGTTATGTTACAACCGTAGTTACGGTGAATACACAACCAGCGGCAATAACGGGCATCGCGAGCTTATGCCAGGGCACTACAACCGCGCTTACAGATGCAACAGGCAGTGGTGTGTGGAGCAGCTCGAATACTGCGGTAGCCGGAGTAGGTACTGATGGTATGGTGACAACCGGTATAGCAGGCACTTCAACAATAACTTATGCGATAGGCAGTTGCTACGTTACAGATGTGGTGACGGTAAATACACAGCCCGCAGCCATAACGGGTAATACATCTTCAATTTGCCAGACGTTCTCTATTCAATTATCAGATGTTACGGGTGGCGGGGTATGGAGCAGTGCAACCCCTGCAGTAGGCACTATATCTGCTGCCGGCGTAGTGACGGGTATAGGTGTGGGCACTACTGTTGTGTCTTACACGATAGGTAGTTGTTATGTAACAACCATTGTAACGGTGAATACGCAGCCGGTGGCTATAACAGGTACGCTTAGTGTTTGTAAAGGATTTACCACCACACTTACAGATGTTACAGGTGGCGGTGCATGGACGAGCAGTAACGGAGCTGTTGCTTCTGTGGTAGCAGGTGTTGTGACCGGTAATCTGGCCGGTACGGCAATCATTACTTATACATTGGGCAGTTGTTATACTACTGTGGAGGTAACTGTAAATACACAGCCGGTAAATATAACCGGGAATACGACACCTGTATGCCAGACATTCTCCTTAAACTTATCAGATGCTACCGGCGGCGGTACATGGAGTAGTGTAACCCCTGCGGTTGGTACTGTATCTATTACCGGAGTGGTAACAGGTATAGGGGTAGGGACAACAGTAATATCATACACAATAGGCGCATGCGCAGCTACGACCATTGTAACAGTGGTTGCGCAACCGGCGGCAATATCAGGCACCCTTGCGGTATGCCTTGGGCTTACCACTTCGCTCAGTGATGCTACCGGTGGCGGCGTGTGGAGCAGCACGCTGGTTACTACAGCTTCTATAACAGCAGGCGGTATGGTAACCGGTAATGGTACAGGAACCACAACAATATCGTATACTTTAGGTATTTGCGCAGCTACGGCAATAGTAACCGTGAATCCATTGCCTGCGGCGATAACCGGCACAAAAACTGTTTGTTCGGGATTCACCACTAACTTATTTGATACGCCGGGTGGCGGCACATGGAGCAGCAGTAACACTGCCGTAGCAACGGCAGGACTAACAACCGGCGTTATAACCGGGCAGGCGGTAGCCGTTACCAGCACTGCAACCATTACTTACACACTAGGTACAGGTTGTATCATGACCGCAGTTGTAACGGTGAATCCGTTGCCGGCAGCAATATCAGGCGCAAGTGCAGTATGCCTTGGGTCAACGATCTCATTAAGTGATGCTACAGGTGGCGGTACATGGAGCAGTGCTAATGGCGGCATAGCATCTGTTGGGCTAACAACCGGTATTGTAACGGGTAATACTGTGGGTGTTACTACGATCTCTTATACACTGCCTACAGGTTGCTATAGTACTATACCAATGACGGTGAATCCATTGCCTGCGGGCATAACCGGCCCTAGTGCCGTGTGCCCGTTTGCTACTATTACACTAAGCGATGCCACAGGTGGCGGCACATGGGGCAGTAGTAACACAGGTATTGCAACAGTGGGCCTTACAACCGGTGTTGTAACTGGTGTAACAGCCGGAACAGTGAGTATTATTTATACACTTGGTACAGGTTGTGATGCCAGTTATACCATTACGGTAAACCCTGCGCCCGTGCCTGTGATAACGCCGGTGGGTGATACTATCTTCTGCCCTGGGGGCTTTGTGGCGCTTACTGCTAATACCGGTGCGGGGTTAAATTACCAGTGGTATATAGGCGGGGCAGCTATAGGCGGGGCATTATCATCCAGTTATATAGCTACTATAGCAGGCAGCTACCAGGTATTTGAAACTAATTCTTTTGGCTGTTCTACTCTTTCTATACCTATGCTTGTGAGCATTGATACGGCTGTTGCTGCGATCACGGCAGGCAGCAGCACTACAGTATGCTCCGGTACTTCAGTGACATTGAGTGCGAATATAGGCGCAGGATTTAGTTACCAGTGGTTGATGGGTGGTGTGCCGATAACAGGCGCAGTTGGTAGTACTTATACAACAACTACAGCAGGCGATTATTCGGTGATAGTGAGTAATGCCACGGGTTGCCAGGCTACATCAAATGTGATCACAATATCAACAAATCCTTCGCCTACGGCAAATATTGTATTATCAGGACCGCTAACCTTTTGCCAGGGTGATAGCGTGGTAATGACCACAGATTATGCCAGTGATTACGGCTACCAATGGTATAATGCGGCAGGAATGATAGCCGGCGCAACCGGGCTGTCTTACACAGCAACTACCGCAGGTGGTTATTATGTGATAGTAACAAACAGTTATGGCTGCACCGCTACATCAGTAGTGAGTACGGTAGTAGTGAATCCTTTGCCTGATGTGACGATCACTGCAAGTGGCGCGACCTTGTTCTGTGCCGGTGGCAGCGTTACGCTGAGTGCTACGACAATAGTGGGAGATACTTACCAATGGTATGTGGGTGGATCTGCAATTGCGGGCGCTACAAATTCATCCTATTTAGTAACTGTTGGTGGTGGTTACCAGGTGCAGGTGACTGACCCTGCAACCGGTTGCACTGCTAAGACACTTGCAGATACTATTGTAACAGTTGTAGGTACACCGGTAATAGTGCCAATTACTCCGGCTTCGTTTTGCTGGGGCGGCAGCGCGCTGCTTAGCACAAGTATAACCGGCGCGACCGGAACAGTGATATACCAATGGTACTTGAATGGTGTGCTGATACCCGGCGCAACCGGTGCTATATATAATGCTACTATAGCAGGCAATTACAGTTGCCAGATCACGATACCAGGCAGCTGCACCGTTACTACATTGGCTGCACCGGTTACGGAATATCCTTTGCCAAATCCGCTGGTTACATTTGATGGCACTTATTTCCGCACGGGTTCTTACTTCGTAACTTACCAATGGTATATGAACCTTGTAGCAATTACAGGAGCTACAGATTCGTTCACAGTGTCTATAGGCAGTGGTGATTACAAGGTGGCAGTTACGGATACCAATGGCTGCCAGTCGTACTCTGATGTGTATGTATATACCGGCGGGGCTACAACAAGTGTGAGCAATGTAAACAAAGATGAGCTCAGTGTTTTCCCTAATCCTGCAACTAACGAGCTGACCATAAAAATGCCGCAGAACGCTTATGCTTCATTCGCAATTACGAACAGTATAGGCCAGGAAATGATCAGCGAACAGCTAGTGCTTACCAAAACACAAGTGAATGTAAGCGCATTAACGCCGGGGGTATATTATATCACCTTCAGGGGAGATAATGGGACTAAGGTGGAGAAATTTGTGAAGATGTAGTCAATTCAAACCTTTAAAAGTGCGTTATGCAATAAGATGGCGCACTTTTCGTTTTTGCGCTGACGCTTTTTATTTATCTTTGTAATAATAATATTGCAGATCATGACTTACATAACTATTGATACTAAAACAAAACAAGCCCAAAAAATTGTTGAGTTGATAGAAACGTTGCCATTTGCCAAAATACTCAAGGAGCCAAACGTTGCTACCAAAAAAGCTATTGAAGATGCACGGAAAGGTAAAACCCGCAAAGCAAAATCATTTGACCAACTGTTTTCTGACCTGAAAAAGTGATGTATAACTTAGAATATACAAACAAGTTTAAACGGGAATACAAGCTCTGTCTTAAACGTGGATATAAAGAGGTATCCATTCAGCGGGTTATTACCTCTATTGCTAATAAAACCCCATTAGCACCCAAGCATAAAGCCCATAAGCTCAGTGGTGATTACCAGGATTGCTGGGAATGCCATATTCAGCCAGATTGGTTATTGATCAGGCAAATAGATGAAGTTGCAAATACTTTAATCTTAATAAGTACAGGCACTCACGCCGACTTGTTTTAATCCTCGCTATATGTGAAAATCAGTTAAAACTTAATCGCCTAATGCAATAAGCAGAGCGCGCTGTTCGTTTTCATCTTTTGATCCTTTGGCATGTGCATCACGGATCATTCATTTTATAGCTATATTTGATTAAAATGTTACCCCTAAGGGGATTATGAGAAAAGTTGCATTGTTTCTTCTGCCGGTATTTTTCTTTTTATTGGCTTTTATTCCCACGGTGCAGGCGCAAGACCATGTAGCTCCGCACCCGCCACCTGTGCATATAAATAAATATAAGAAAAGAGATACGCTGAAGATCAATCCTTATGTGGTGGATACACTGCTGGCGCCAATACCGATAAAGCGGGCCTACTTTCATGATAAGATAGATAAAGAACAGAAAATTGCTGATGAGGCAGATGGACAGAAGGATGGCAGAATTCGTGTTAGCGGCGACTCAGTGCTTACAGCTGTGCTTTCTGCCGCACTGCTGCGCAATGTGGACCGCATACAGGTAATGATAGAGAATATGCCTGCCAATGGCCGCGACGCAGAAACCGACAACCAGCAACGTATACGGGCATTGCAGGCTGTGTGGGAACTGATGCGGCAATATAATGGAGACCCTAAGCCAAGCCCGGATGCTTATTACAAACTGGTGGCAAATATGCATGATATGCTTATTGCCGACAACGAAAATAAACTGATGGAGTTTGTAACCGATAATGCCAATGTGTACACACTGGATAATGGCAAGGTATTACTGGCCAACCACCCGGATGTGCGCACTTACCTATACCGCCGACTGGGTAAAGAAGATCCGGTGATGATGATAAAGCGGCTACAGGAATATGCCAATGATACGTTTGCGGGTAATATAATTAAAGCCGCAGCCCGGCTTGTACCTGATGTGCTGTTTAACTACGCAACATCTACCAATAAGTTACTGAAAAACGCGGTGGAGCTTACGCAGGATACCCTGGTGCAGGATATTGTGAAGATCGCTGCTTATTCTAAAGCGCCGCTGAAGGCATTGCCTTTCCTCTCTGATCTTTATTATGGCAGGAAGACACTGGCCGAAATAGATACCATCGCCGATCATCCGGATCTTTATTTTGAAAACCTGGTGCGCATGAGGCTGCAAGGTGATTCGATAGGCAGCCATATCTATAATGAAGAGCTGAAGTACCGGGCACTGACGGGCTTTGTGCGGCAGATGAATGAGCTGCATGAAGCTAAGGATGATGTACGCTTCAGATGTATAGACAGCCTGAAACCATGGGCATTATACTACATCATGGTATACGGGCAGGATGAGATATATACGAGCAGTTTCCTGGGTACGTTCAGAAGGATGATGGAGCGGATGAAACCTCAGAAGGGTAACGAGCTGCTGGCATCTGTGCGTTATGACCATTTTCGCACGTTTATCCGTATGTGTGCCGGGTATAATACACTGTCTGATTTCCTGGGCACTATTGATGATACAACCAAGACGGCGCTGATGACCAGTTTCATTGGTGGCCTTGAAAACGGGCAGACGGATGACCTCGAGGATGCCGTAGATGTTGCTGATGCCTTTGGCAGCATAAGGGATTCTGCGCTGTCTGTTTTTTTGTTGAAGAAAGTCAGGGAGAACTATGAAATATCATACAAAATAGAGAGTAAGAAGGGCATGGTGGTATATAGCTTGCTGGCTATGCTTTTTGAGGGTAATAAAATATCTGGCAATGATACTGGCGCCGCTGTGGCATCAGAGCGGCTGCACCTGCCACCCATCAATAAGGTTCGGTTCAAAGACCTGGTAGATGATTCCGGTATAGTATACCAGCAGGTGTTCTTCTTTGGTGATGAAGATGGTAAGAACTCTTACGATACTTATCTTAATGATTTTAAAGATAACTCTAACTGGAAGATCACCGTTGATACATTCTGGACCGTTATCTCATCAGTAACAGGTAAGCGGATAGAGATATATGCCAACCGCCCACTGGATGAGCCGCAGGATGAGGTGGCCACAGACAGCCTCATAAAATACCTGGATGCGCATAATATCCACCCTACGGTGATGATACACAGAGGGCATAGCTATCATTTGCCGTTTACGCTCTCCAAGCTAAATAAGCAGGTGCGCATAGTGATACTGGGGTCTTGCGGAGGCTATCATAATCTGGCAGTAGTACTTGATCATGCACCTAATGCGCATATCGTTTCTTCCAAGCAAACGGGGGTTATGGCCATCAATGAGCCTATTATCAGGGCCATGAATACTATGCTGCTGGATGGAGCTGATATAAACTGGATAATCATGTGGCGGCAGCTTGATACCTATTTCCTGGATAAGAAAGACCTGCAGGAAAAATATGATGATTACGTACCGCCCTATAAAAACCTTGGTGCTATATTCATAAAAGCTTACCGGCAAATGATGAACAACTAACCTGCGACTGTTTTTTTATATTTGGGCTTATGAAACAATTACATCTTAAAGACATTGATACAACTGCGCCAAAGGGCACAAACAAGGATAAGATAAAGGGGAAACTTGAAGATATTCTTAAGGACCTGGATAAGCTCCAGAATCTTTTGTATGCAGAAGGTAAGCACAGCATACTTATCGTAATACAAGGTATGGATGCAAGCGGCAAGGATGGCCTTACCCGTGATGTATTTACCAGCATGAACCCACAAGGCGTTGATGTAGCATCTTTTAAAGAACCTGTGAAAGAAGAGCTTGCCCATGATTTTTTATGGCGTATACACAGGCAGGCACCGGCAAAAGGCATGATACAGATATTTAACCGGTCGCACTACGAAGATATACTGATAACCAGGGTGCATGGCCTTATAGATGATGAGATCGCGGTGAGAAGGATGGAGGCAATAAATGATTTTGAACGCTTGCTTACACAGCATAATGACACCCATATATTGAAGTTCTACCTGCATGTTTCGCATAAAGAACAATTGAAACGACTTGAGGAACGTCTTGAAGACCCCCAAAAAATGTGGAAGTATAATGCCGATGATTTTAAAGAATCAAAGCTGTGGAATAAGTATATGGAGTGTTACGAAGATGTTTTTAAACAATGTAACAAGGTGCCCTGGCACATAGTACCTGCCGACCAGAACTGGTATAAATCATACATCGTAGCCAGCACTTTACAAAAGACTTTGGAAAACCTTAAGATGAAGTATCCGGGCATGAAAAAATAGCCTGCACGCTATACATTATACTCAAATTATCCTATTGTGTAATTTTTTCTACAAATAGATATCCGCAGGGGCGCTATTACTGTACAATTACTTTAATATTCCAGTAAGACCTGTTGGCACGCTTTTTTAACTAATACTATTACAATTGGAAGAAATATACGGAACAATATTTCCTTTCACTATGAAACAAAGTCGTTTTTCAATTGTGTGTGATTATAAAATGAAGGGAGGGTGCATGTAGATGCGCCCTCTTTCATTTTATGACTTTAATGGGATCTATGATTTGAATATTTCCGATAGCACCGCCGACAGCCTGAGACCTGCAATGAGCAGTTGCGTCTCAATTACCGGCTTGTTTTTCTCTACATAGGAAGCATCTATGTTGCCATCTTTGAAATCGTAAACTTTATATAGCAACGAGCGTGGCTCATGTATCCAGGCTTCTATATTGGTGTTTTTAATAGCGTCTATTTCTTCTTTGTTGAATTTTTTTAGTTGCAGCAAGCAGTCATTGGTTGATATCTGCTCACTTTCTATGATATCAGTATCCCATAACCGGTGCAGGTTTGTTTGATTGTTATTGTATTTTACCTGTACCGTATTGCCGCCTTTGTCATCTTCATAGCCTACATGCAGGGGCATGTGCAGGTCGCCGGCAAGATGAAAGATGATCATAAGGTTTACTTTGATGTCGTCATTGCTTAGGTTCTCCCTGTGTTTCAGCTTGTTAATTGCAGTATTCAGCGCATTTATAATGTTGCCATCCTTGGTCTCTTCATACTGCTTGCCCTTTGCGATGTTTACATAATGCCATGATTTCATGTAGTCATAACTATGGTCGCTGCGCACCTCATCCATCCAGGTAGCGGCTTGTTCTATTGTCGTTGAGCCCAGGTATTTTTGTACAGTTGCTTTTGTATTACTATCAAGGAATGTAAATGCTAGCTCTGCTACAAGGCCATGGCCCACTTTGCCCCAACCAAATGAAAAATGGGAAATGAAAAGCGCAATTAATAATAAAGACAATGATTTTCTCATGGCTGTAAATCTAGGCCATACTTTGTATTTGGTATGTAAGGGGCATATTAAATTATCATTATGATAAATGCTGCCGGTATATGACGTATATATTAAGAAGATAATCTCTGGCCGGATATTCTAGCGGCCGTATGTATCCTTGTAAAATTTCTCCTCGTTTTTTGATGGGTAATATGGTTTGTGTGTTCTTGATACCACATTCCGTTGCGAAAAATAGAGGTCGGTAATATCGGCTCCGTTTGTTTGTACAATTACCATATCAGGTTCGGCATACTTTACTTTCTCATTCCACAATGTCAGGTAATCATCTATTGTATAACCGATTATCGCAGTATTCATAATATCTGCATCCGGAAACATTTTTTGCAAAACAGCAGCCATAGTATATTCATCATTGAGGAACGGCGAGAAAAATGCGGAGTCACCCATAAGCACTATGCGTTTTTTCTTTTTAGGGAAGAGCACATTATGATCCATGCGCACCCCCTGGCTGTTGGCGTGCACATGGTAGGGCATATCTTTCGATCCATCCATAATTTCATCATCATCCGGTGGCAGGTCGCCAAATGTTTCCGGCCGCTCGGAGTCTTTGTAGGTAACTGTGCTTGTAGTGTTATAGTATTTTTTAATGATCGGGGCTAAATGGTCGGCAAGAAATATAGCTCCTTTTTTAGACCAGTGGCCATCTTTAGGTATTTGTGTAATTTCCTTTTGATTTTGTGCGGCAACAATGGGCATCAGGTCGGTATATTCTATGCCTGTTTGCTCCAGTATAGATTTTACAGCAGGCAAGCCATATTTGTTTGCATTGAGCATGCCTTTGCCGCTCTCCACCGTAAGGATCACGAAGTATAGTTTTGCACCAGTTGCCTCTACGCCTTGTTTTAGTGCAACTGCTTCATCTTTATAACGTTTTTTCAGCTCACCGTATAGGGCTGTTCCCGGTCCGTTATCCAGTATCCTTTCATCAGGTATTTTAGGATATTCATTCTTTAATTCGTCGGTCTTTTTACTATTGGCATCATCCATTTTTGCTTTCGCTGCTTCTTTCAAATTCGTTTTCGGAGCGCTGGGGTCAGTGCTATTGCTGCAACTGTTTAATAACAAACAGCCTGAAATTATTAACCCGGCATGAATTTTTCTTAAGCTCATTAGCAGAAAATTAAATGGTTTTAACGGGCATAGTTGTCTTTATAAAATTTCTCTTCGTTTGGCGAAGGCAAAAATGGTTTGCCTGATCTTGAAAAGTGGTTTCTGTGGGTAAAGAATAAGTCTGTAATATCACCGCCGTTTGTTTGTACGATCACCAGGTCGGGTTCGGCATATTTTGCTTTCTCATTCCAGAGAGTTACATAATCTTCCACGGTATAACAGATAATACCTGAATTCATTATTTCAGCATCCGGGAAGGTTTTTTGTAAAACAGCACTTATGATAAACTCATTATCAAGAAAAGGGCAAAAGAATGCAGAATCACCCATCATGAAAATATGTTTCTTCTTTTTGGGGAATACGACATTATGGTTCATCCTCAGTCCCTGGGCATTAGCCTGTACATGGTAGGGCATGTCTTTGCCGCCATCCCTTATTTCATCATCATTTGGTGGCAGGTCGCCAAATGTTTCGGGGCGTTCAGAATCTTTGTATGTTACCTTGCTTGAGATGTCGCCGTATTTCCTGATCAAAGTGGCCAGGTGGTCTGCGATGAATATTGCGCCTTTCTTGGACCAGTGGCCATCCCTGGGCACCTGTGTAAGCACTTTGGGTCTTGTGTGGCAATAAGCGGCGAAAAGTCAAGACACTCGATGCCTAATTCTGCACAGGTTTCTTTAATGAATGGTATACCATACTTGCTGGTGTTTGGAGATCCCTTGCCCACTTCCGGCGTCAGGATCACGTATACTAATTTTGCTCCGGTAGCTTCTACCAATTGTTTTAAAGTAGCGGTACTGGTTTTATAGCGCTGTTTCAACTCTTTATATAATGCGGTGCCATCTCCGTTTTCCAGTATTCTGTCATCAGGTACTTTCGGATACTGATGATTCAGGTCGTCAATTTTTTTCTTATTATTTTCATCCTGCCTGTCTTTTGCCGCTTCCTGCACACTTTCTTTTTTAGCAGCTTCATGATTGTTGCAACCATTTAAAAGTGCGGATGATAGGATCAGTAGCCCTGATATAATTTTCTTTGTGCTCATTTTCTAGAATTTAAAATAGTAATACTCTGCCGCGTTTTGTTGTTTATAAAACAAGTATATTGATATACACAACAGTAAATATAAGCAAGCTTTTATTGCGTAGTTTATTTGAATTGCCTTTTGAGATGTTAATTTATTGCCCGATGCTATTTCGGGTATCCGCCACTGCCTGATATCCATACTATAAGCGCCTTTTCGTTGTGCCCATTCAATAAATAACATCGGCAGGCACCACATTATATATTTGGCAACATATTGCATAGGCGCAGCAATGATGCTTTTCGAGAATATATGTGATAGTATTTGCAAGGCATCATTAACACTGCTTGCCCTGAAGAATACCCATGAGAAGCCAAGAAATAGCAATACAAACAGATTGCTGCAAAAATTATAGACGAACACAGGAGTGTTTTTAGAAAGCTGCTTACGTTGCTTACGGCTAATGGCTTCATAAACCATTACTATGCCGTGCAGTAAGCCCCATATTACAAACTGCCAGCCTGCACCATGCCAGAAGCCGCTTATTAAAAAAGTCAGCATCAACCCAAACACAACAGACCATATTCCCCAATTTCTGTAGGTAAGCACAATAGGATTAAAAATATATTCATAAAACCAGTTGGTAAGTGATATATGCCAACGACGCCAGAATTCCGTTACACTTTTACTTGAAAAAGGTAGCTGGAAGTTTTGCAGCAACTCAATGCCTAAAAGCCCGCCCAGGCCCTTGGCGATACTGGAATAGCCAGAAAAATCGGCATAGAGTTGTAAGCCAAACAGCATTACCCCAATAGCCATAGTACTGCCATTGAGTTCCTGGTATTGAGAGAAGCAATAGCTAACCGCCAGGGATATATTATCTGCAACAACCATTTTCTTAAACAATCCCCAAAGTATTTCCCCAATAGATTCATCAATGCTGCTTAAGGAAATGCTTGCTTTCTTACTGAATTGTGGTAATATGGTTTGTGCCGATGGAATAGGCCCGGAGAGCAGGTGGGGGAAGAAACTGATGTATGTGGCATAAGTAAGAAAATTCTTTTCCGCACTTATTTTTCTCCGGTATACATCTGTAATATAGCCCAGTGTGGAGAAAGTGTAGAAGCTGATGCCTACAGGCACAAGAATATGCAATACGCTTGCCTGCCATTGCTCCAGGCCTTTTATGCCGCTAAAAAAAAGCCCGCTATACTTTGTGTATACTAGTCCGCAACTGATAAGGCAAAGGCCAATCACCAGTAATACCTTTCTTTGTAAAGGGTTTTCATTTTTACTGATCAGCAACGCAAATAAATAGCTGGTTATTATAAGTATAGACAGGTATATTGGAAAGGAATAGTGGAGCTGCGCGTAAAAATACATGCTCCCGGCCAGCAATACAAGGTTTTGCAGGTGCCGCCATTTAAACAATAGCCAGTAAATGACCATTACCACAGCAAAAAATGCAGCAAATTCCTTTGTGTTAAATAGCATGCAACGATGATTGCCACAATAATACAATAAAATGTTTACAGTGATTTATCTCGTGTTTGTATGTCCCTCGTTACCAGACGCAAAGGAATAAAGGATGGCGCAAATTTATCTTATCGGGTTCCTGCGTTCGTTGAAAAAAATCATTTGGTTTTTTAAACTAATTACATCTTCTCTTATATCGGCAAGGCGCTCATTCAATGCAAATATTGTTTTGCGAAAAAATAATATCATCACACCTATTATCATATGGGCAGTTATAATAGAGTGATGGCACACGCTGGGTTCGATATCAAAAAAGAATTTCAGCCCCTCAATTATTATTTGCCTTATGTGTTTTGTGTGTTTCATAGTTTTAGCCCTTATTCTGTTCCGGATAATTTTTCAATTAGCTATATTAAAAACTATGCCACACATGAATATTGCAATTTGGAATAATAGTTTTAATTTTAGTAAAGGATTTATGGTATGAAAGGTGTGATTTGTGTTGTCGCGTTTTTATCGCTGCATGCCGTGTCATTTGCCCAGTTGCGGATAAATGCTCCGGCCGATGATACTTTAATGCATACTCCGGCAATCCGCAGTTCATATATTAATACGTTTGGCACTACTGCAGGTACAGTTCAGAATACACAAGCTATCCCACTTGATTTTTATGCACGGCATCTCGGGTTCTTTTGCCGGGAGGAATTGAAAATGCAACAAATTCATGTCCCCATTACCTTCAGGGTTGGCAGCATGGACCAATGTAATTACCTGGAGCAAAAGCCGGGATATAAGATCAACTGATCTACATTCCTAATTGGTGCATTAAACTTACCGGTACTTCCAGGCCCAGATGCTGCATCTGTTTTATATGTTCCCTGGCCTTGTCTGGTTGTTGGGTTTGGATATATAGAAGCAACAAATTGTTATTGGCCATTCCGTTTTTAGGGTCGCGTTTCAGGTAGGTGAGCAGATAAACTATTGCTCCGTTAAAATCCTTTCGCTCCATATCCACTCTTGCAAGTAAAAAATCACATTGGTAATAGTCTGAAATACCTTTTTCAGCAAGTAAATATTTTTCAGATGCTGCCACTGAATCCTTTTTTTGCAGCATATCGCCCATGTAAAAATTCAGGTATTTTTCCTTGGGGTTCATCTGGTATGCCTTGCGGAATAGTTCTTCAGAGCGGGCTATTTCATCCTTGTCTAGTCTTGCGGCCAGCATCATAGTAGCGTATGCCGAGTTAGGAGATGTCTCTGCAGCCTGCGCCCAGAATGATTTTGGATCGGCAAAGCTTTTTTGATGATAGATATTAATTCCGGTCAGCACACCACATGCCACAATGCCGGTAATAAATAACTGTTTCGGATTAAGCCCGTTATTAAATAAAATGGTTTGTGACAACACCAGCAATATGCCCATTACAGGCAGGTACAACCGGTGTTCAAAAGTTTCTGCATTCAGTATGTCCGGTACTATCAATGCCGGCATCAGAAATAACATGAAAATGCCAAATCCGCCAAGTATTATTTTTACATTCCGCTGCTTATACAGAAATGTAATTAAGGTCAAAACAATGACAGCCGCTATACCATAATAATAAACAGTATCCCGCTGTGTGGGAAATACACTCAGGTTGAATGGGAAAAATATTTTCCCCAGGTATTGGATCACTACCGGTAGCCGGCGCAAAGCCTGGCTAAACCCCTCAGCAGATATGATACCTGATGATGCGGTCGTAGCTAAATGCCGCGCAAGAAACCATACGAGATAACAGCCCACCCATTTCCCATAAAGCAGCAGGTTGCGCTTGTCAAGCCAGTTTTTATTGAGTACGAAAACCAATAGTATAAATGCGGCCGGTGGTGCAAAAACCGCTGTCTCCTTTGTGAAAAATGCCAGCAGCAGGAATGTAGCCGAAAGTGCAAGGTCTTTGATCTTGCCGGTATTAGAATAGTCGATCGCAAACAGGAAAAAACTAAGCACAAAGATTGCCAGTAGTGTATCATTCCTTCCCGGTATCCATGCCACTGCTTGCGATAACACAGGGTGCACGGCAAATACAAGCGCAAGGATAAACGCAGTTAATTCCTTTATCTCCAATTTCAGGAAGAGTTTATACAATAAGACCACTGTAGTCATATGCAGCAAAATATTCACCAAATGGTAGCTCGCAATGTTTGTTCCGCTCAACTGGTAATTAAATATCATTGAGTCAGAGAACAGCGGGCGGTAATAAGGGTCTTTAGCAGCATCAAATAATCCTCGCCCGAAAGATGCAATAAGATTATGCAGGTCTTCATTATATGCCTGGAAATCACGGATAAAAATAGAATCGTCCAGATCAGTATACCCAAAAGAAAGAGATGTGAGATAAACAACTACAGCTGCAAGCGCCAGCCACATTGCAGGTTTGGGAATGGTAAATATTGCCGGGTTAGCAATTATTGGTGCCTTTATGGCAGGCCCTTTTATAGGTGCTTTTTGCTCCGGTTTTATTTGTTTGTTTTTACTCACGATACTTTAAGTGGTCTGCACTCAAATATATATAATGCGCGGCAAAACACAAACCAGCGTATGTTTCGAAAATAATAGCGTGAATAAAAAAGTGGCAAGCCGGGAAACAGCTTGCCACTATATATGCTGGATATTAATGTACATCAAGTTCAGTGTGTGTGCCATGCTCACCGAGCAATTGTTTTGCTTTGTCTACATCTGCCTGGTGGCCATGGGCCACTACAAGGAATTTACCGGCAACCAAAGCATCATGATATTTTTTTGCAAGGTCATTTTTTACACCTACAGTAGCCAATGCAGTAGCAATGCCGCCACCTATCAGGCCTATGTCAAATCCCGCAAAAGCCCCAACAAGTGCACCTGCTCCGCAAAGAATGCCTAATCCGGGGATGGCAAAAAGCCCAACACCGGTAAGTACGCCTAATGCAGTGCCTATCGCAGTGCCGGCAACTAATTCTCCGGGTTTTATTGCCTCAGGCAGGATGTGCATATTTTTATCAACATCTTCTGTTTCAGTCAGCCCCATAATAGACAACTGTTCAACAGGGTAGCCTGATTCTTTTAATTCTTCTACGGCCTCGACAGCTAATTCGTGATTGTCGTAAATGCCAATTGCTGCGTTCATAAGATCAAAATTTTGATAAAAATAGGTTTTTCAATCGCTTTATTCAACCATTTATAAAAAAAGTGTTCCATCAGCTCCAAAATTATAACTTTGGAAAAGATTATTAACAATACAACAACTTGATTGCCATTGTAATACTTGCTGGCATGATATTGGCAGACTTGATAAAAACATCAAAATGAAGATCATAATATATTTTTTGTTATTCCTGGTGCCATTTGCAACTTTTGCACAAGATGCAGCACCAAAACATACCAAACACAAGCATAAAACAAATAAAACCGCCAAAGCTCCTGTAGTACCACCTTGGGCAGCAGCGCATAACTACGATGCCACGGCCCATGTTTATTTTCCTGACTATTATACTTATTACGACCCCAACCGTGGCGGCTATGTTTTTTGGAGTAATGGCAAGTATACATTTACACCCGCGCTCCCTCCATTTCTCGAAAAAGTAGACCTCAGCAAGTCGCGTATAAAAATACTCAAAGGCCTCAGCCTTGATCTTCAGCCTGAGCAAAACTATCCATATTACATGCAGCAGTTTCCTGCCGATAATACTATAAATAATGGCATGGTGCCGGTTCCCATTCCCGGAAATCCCGCAGGTAACTAGGAATATTTTTTGATCATACTTTCTTTTGAGCGATTTTTAGGTTAAGGTTTGGTATTTTAAATTTTGGTTTTTTATTTTCGGTGAGCATTTTCCTTAAATTTGCCATTATAAAATCAAAAATCCCTTGTCATGAAGTTTACATTTTACGGCCATGCCTGTTTTGCAATCGAAACAGACGGAAAAAAATTGTTATTTGATCCATTTATCAGTGGTAATGAGCTGGCCAAAGACATAGATATAAATAAAATAGAGGCCGATTATATATTGGTCTCTCACGGCCATGGAGATCATGTTGCAGATCTCGTTTCTATTGCAAAGCGCACAGGCGCCCAGGTTATTGCCGCATATGAGATCGTAGATTGGGTACAGAAACAAGGGGTCACAAACGTGCACCCCATGAATTTCGGCCCTGCCAATTTTGATTTTGGTAAAGTGCATTTTTTACCTGCATGGCACAGTAGCTCTATGCCCGACGGCGCTTATGGAGGCAACCCCGGCGGCTTCCTGGTGCATGGCAAAGAACATAAGTTTTATTACAGCGGCGATACCTGCCTTATGATGGATATGCAACTGATACCCCGCTATGCAAAACTCGATTTTGCAATATTACCAGTTGGTGGCAATTTCACCATGGATGCTGATGATGCGGTCATAGCAGCAGACTTTATTAAATGTGATAAAGTTATAGGCGTTCACTTTGACACTTTTGGATATATTAAAATAGACCATCAGGCGGCTAAAGAAAAATTTAAAGCACAGGGGAAAGAACTAATATTGCCAAATATTGGTGAAACGATTATCTTGTGAGTGAAATAAACAAGCGTTTTTGTTTCCCTTGTTTTTTGGGAATTTGGATTTT
>CAIRZD010000075.1 GCA_903882965.1 uncultured Bacteroidota bacterium | reverse complement strand
CTGAAACCCGCGCCAGTACTGGGAAATTTTTTTTATCAAATGTTATAGATTTTCGGGATTGTGTTGTAGTTTTGCCCACACTTTTATATAACGGAAAGTTAATTTTCAAATTTATTCCTGTGCCAGAATCATTGAAGCCAATGTATAGATTATGCTCACGGGGCATATTCACTTTAGTACTTGTTTTATTTTTAGGCCATGTTACTGCATTTGCAGCCCCTGATGGGAAGGCCCTTTTCATGTCAAACTGTGCATCATGCCACAATCCTTTAAAGGATGCTACCGGCCCTGCGCTGCAGAATATTGACAAATCCTTCCCTACAAAGGAGTGGGGTTACAATTGGGTGCATAACTCTGCCAAGGTTATTGCAAGTGGCGATAAAACAGCCAATGACATCTTCAATAAGTTTAATAAAACGGCGATGACCGCGTTTCCCCAGCTTTCTACTGAGGAAATTGATGCTATACTTAAGTATGTAGATGATTTTAAAGCACCAGTAACTGCAGCGCCTGCTGCCGCAGCCGGTGGTGAGCAGCCAACAGAAAGCAATGGCTGGCTTTATACAATTATTACTTTATCTCTTTTAGTACTTGTAGCTATCCTGTGGCGTGCCAACCAGGGCCTGAAGCGCGCTGCAAATGAAGTTGATGGTACCCCTAATGAAAAAGAAATACCACTTTACAGAAGCAAATTAGCAATAGCAATCGTAGCGATCGTTTTATTCATTATGGCAGGTTACTGGTTAGTAAATGGTGCGGTAAATGAAGGCCGCCAACAAAACTACCAGCCTTTACAACCTATATTTTACTCTCATAAAGTACACGCAGGCATCAACCAGATCAATTGCCTGTATTGCCACGCAGGTGCCGAAAAGAGCCGCCAGGCTATGATCCCTTCTACCAATATATGTATGAACTGCCACAAACAGATCAATTCATATAGCGGCGAAACCGATCATCCACTTGTAACTGCTGAGGGCAAGACAATTAACGGTACTGAGCAGATACAAATGCTCTACAAATATGCCGGCTGGGATCCTGCTAAAAAGGATTACAACCGCGATGCCCAGGGTAATATCCTCGCTACTCCTATCCAGTGGGTTAAGATACACAACCTGCCTGACCACGTTTATTTTAACCACTCACAGCACGTTAAGGTTGGCCAGGTACAGTGCCAGCGTTGTCATGGCCCTATTCAGGATATGGATGAGGTTTACCAGTTTGCGCCACTTTCTATGGGTTGGTGCATCAACTGCCACCGCCAGACAGAAGTGCAGTTCACTAACAATAACTACTACAGCGTTTTTGAAAAATATCACGAAGAGCTTAAATCCGGCAAACGTACAGGTGTAACAGAAGCCGAAATGGGCGGTACAGAATGCCAGAAATGCCATTATTAATGGCTCAAAGGCTCAATTGAGCAATCGCACAATTGGACTTTAGATAATAAAAAGGTTGAAAATTTTTGAATTTTGAATTTTGAATTTGCAATATGAGTCAAAAACAATATTGGTCGTCGGGACTGGAAGAACTCAATAACAACTCTGTTAATACAGAAGTGGCGGATAATGAGTTTAAGGAAGAGTTGCCGTTTGATCTGAGCGATAACTTATTCGGCGCAAACACCCCCCGCCGCGACTTTTTGAAGTTCTTAGGTTTCAGCACATTAGCAGCTACCCTTGTGGCGAGTTGCGAAATGCCGGTACGCAAAGCAATTCCATATGCTATCAAGCCGGAAGATATTGTGCCTGGTGTACCTAATTATTATGCGTCTACTTTTGTTGACGGTGGCGATTATTGCCCCATCGTTATCAAAACAAGAGATGGCCGCCCGATAAAAATAGAAGGTAATGAAATGTCTTCTATCACTTATGGTGGTACATCTGCAAGGGTTCAGGCTTCTGTATTGAACTTGTATGATAAAGCCCGCATACGCCATCCTTATGCTGATGGTAATGAAGCTACATTTGATGCTATTGACCGTATGATCAAAGAAGGTATCGGCACTAAAGCCGGTTACCTTGTTACTGCATCTATCCTCAGCCCTACAACAAAAGATATCATTGCTCTTTTCCTTGCTAAATACCCTAACGTGAAACACATCGTTTATGATGCGTTTTCTCATTCAGGTATGCTCCTGGCAAACGAAGCATGCTACGGCAAACGCACATTGCCTTCTTATCATTTTGATAAAGCCAATACTATAGTAAGTATAGGCGCTGATTTCCTCGGTACATGGATAGCGCCAATTGAATATTCAAAAGCATATTCCAAAGGCCGCAAAATAAGCGCTAAGAATATGAAGCTCTCCAAACATTACCAGGTGGAGGCAATTCATACCATTACCGGTGGTGCAGCAGACCACCGTGCTACCTGCAGGCCTTCTGAAATGGGCGCTGTAGCTATAGCATTATACAAAGCGGTTGCTGATGGTACACAACCTTCACTCAGCACTCCAAAATTGAATGAGCTGGTGATCAGGGCAGCGGCCGATCTTAAAGCAGGCAATGGCCTTGTAGTAGGTAGCAGCAATGATGTAAACATCCAAACTGTTATCAACGCTATTAACGATAAAATAGGTGCTAACGGAACTACAATAAACTGGGAAGTTACCAGCAATTACAGGCAGGGTATCGACAAAGATATGGCCGACATGATCGCTGCTATGGAAGCGGGCCAGGTTGGTTCTGTATTCATGCACGGTGTTAACCCTGTTTATGATTATTTCGACAGCAAGAAATTCACCGAGGCCCTTGCAAAAGTGCCTATGACCGTTTCTTTCGGTGAGCGCATGGATGAGACGACTCAGAAATGTAAATACATAATACCCGACCATAACTACCTCGAAAGCTGGGGTGACGCAGAGCCGAAACCAAATTATTTCAGCCTTATGCAGCCTGGTATCGCACCTTTATTCAAAACCCGTGCTTTACAGGATTCATTGCTCATGTGGGCCGGTAATACACAGTCTTACGCAGATTACTGGAAAGATTACTGGATGAAGAAGTTAGGCAGCCAGGATGCTTTTGATAAAACATTACAACAAGGTATTTTCGAACCAACTGCGGCAATGGCTATTGGCGGTGCTAAATTCTCCGTCAACATAGAAGAAGCTATTGGTAAGGTTAAACACGGAAGTACAGGTATTGAGCTTGTTGTTTACCAAAAAATTGCTATCGGCCACGGTGGTGCATGGAGCAATAACCCATGGCTGCAGGAAATGCCCGATCCGATTACAAGGACCGTTTGGGATAACTACTTATGCGTATCACCAAAACGTGCTAAAGAACTTGATGCAGAACTCAACGGTTTCTCTGAAGTAGATACTAAAAAACGTGTAGTTACAGTAAAGGGTGCTAATGGTTATACCATAAGCCTGCCCGTTATTGCAGTACCCGGTATGCATAATGATGTAGTAGCTGTAGCTGTAGGTTACGGCCGCGATGCAAAAGTTGGCCGCGCTGCTGCCAGCGATGCTACAAAGGGTGGTAAGAACGCTTATCCGTTCATGACTTTTAACGGTCTTACTATGGAGCATCATTCAGATGTTACCGTTACTAAGACAGAAGAAAAATATGATATCGCTGTTGTACAAACACACAACAGTTATGAAGCCCGCCCGGTGGTACATGAATATACACTGGAAGAATTCAAAAAAGACCCGAATGTCTTACTGAAAGAACGTGGTCATGAAATAGCTGAATTTGCTGCATTCCCTGAGGAAGAAGGAAAACAAGCCAAAGAATCGAAAGAATCAGAAGTTGTTGATTCTACAATGGAAGAAGGTTACCGTATTAACGGCACTATGTATCCTAATTACCCATATGAGGGTATCAAGTGGGGCATGTCCATTGACCTGAATACCTGTATCGGTTGTGGTGCTTGTGTGGTTGGTTGTATGGCAGAGAATAACGTTTCTGTGGTAGGTAAAGATCATGCGCTTAAAGCCCATGAAATGCACTGGATCCGTATCGATCGTTATTTCAGCGGTATGCCTAATGATCCTGATTCCATACAAACGGTTTTCCAGCCTATGCTGTGCCAGCATTGCGATAATGCGCCATGCGAAAACGTTTGCCCGGTATCCGCTACCAACCATAGCTCAGAAGGTTTAAACCAAATGGCTTACAACCGTTGTATCGGTACTAAATATTGCGCAAATAACTGTCCTTATAAAGTACGTCACTTCAACTGGATGGACTGGAACGGTGCAGATTGCTTTGAAGATAACTTATACGAAGATGGCCGCCGCGATGACATCAATGACGACCTTACACGTATGGTACTTAACCCGGATGTTACAGTCCGTAGCCGTGGTGTAATGGAAAAATGTTCTTTCTGCGTTCAGCGTTTGCAGGAAGGTAAACTTGCAGCTAAAAAAGAAGGCCACCCATTGAAAGACGGCGCTGTGAAAACAGCTTGCCAGCAGGCTTGTCCTACAGATGCGATCACGTTTGGTAATGTAAAAGATAAAGAAAGCAATATATTCAAACTTCGCAGGCAGGAGCAAATGGAGCGTACTTTCTATGTGCTGGAACACATACATACGCTGCCAAACATCAACTATCTCGCGAAGATCAGGAATACAGAAGAAATAGATGCGCTCGATGAGAATAAAAATGATTTCTTGAAATACCATATTTAGTTTAGAAGGATTGTAGGATTGGTGGCAGAGAAAAATTGATAATTCATTGTATAATAAGTTAAACCCTTTAAGGGTTTGGGGTTAAAAATATAATTACGTGCTATGCATTTGAAGTACGAATCGTTTGTAAGAGAACCACTGGTAGACGGTAATAAAGATTATCACCAGGTGTCTGAGGACATAATCAGCCCTATCGAAGGTAAGCCGGGCCGCATGTGGTATGTAGGTTTTATTTTCTCAGTATTACTGTTATGTTTCGGAATATTTTCCGTTGGCTGGGCTGTATATTGGGGCTTGGGTACATGGGGTGTAAACCGTACCATCGGTTGGGGTTGGGATATCACCAACTTCGTATGGTGGATCGGTATCGGTCATGCCGGAACCCTGATCTCCGCTATCCTTCTATTATTCCGCCAGGGTTGGCGTACAGGTGTGAACCGTGCAGCAGAAGCGATGACGATCTTCGCGGTAATGTGTGCCGGCCAGTTCCCGATATTTCACATGGGTCGTGTATGGGATGGCTTTTGGGTATTACCACTGCCTAACAGCCGTGGTCCATTATGGCCAAATATTGATTCTCCGCTGTTGTGGGACGTGTTCGCGATCTCTCCTTACTTCACCGTTTCTTTGTTGTTCTGGTATTCTGGCCTTGTCCCCGATTTTGCGCTCATCCGCGATCGTGCCAAGACTAAGTTCCGCAAGATGGCATATGGTATAGCATCTTTTGGCTGGACCGGTACTGCTAAAAACTGGCAACGTGCCGAGGCTCTGTGGCTTGTACTCGCAGGTCTTTCTACACCACTCGTACTTTCCGTACACACCATAGTATCTTTTGACTTCGCTACCTCGGTGATACCCGGTTGGCATACTACCATCTTCCCTCCATACTTCGTGGCAGGAGCGGTATTCTCCGGTTTTGCTATGGTGAATACGCTATTGGTACTTACCCGTAAAATACTTCATCTCGAAGAATACATTACTATTGGCCACCTTGAGGCAATGAATAAGGTTATCCTGCTTACGGGTTCTATTGTAGGTGTCGCTTACCTTACTGAGTTGTTCATATCGTGGTACAGCCAGTCATGGGGCGAAATGGCAGCATTCCAATGGCGTATCATGGGCCCATACTGGTGGAGCTACTGGGCTATGATGACCTGCAACGTGGTATCTCCTCAATTGTTCTGGGTAAAGAAATTCCGTCGTAATGTGCCCTTTACCTTTGTAATGTCCATCGTAGTAAATATCGGTATGTGGTTCGAGCGCTTCGTGATCATTGTTACCTCTACTTATCGCGACTGGATTCCGGGCAGCTGGTCTTACTACAGCCCCACATGGCCTGAAGTAGGTTTCTATCTCGGTACATTCGGCTTATTCTTTACCTGCTATTTCTTATTTGCTAAATATTTCCCTGTGGTAGCGGTGCACGAGATCAAATTCGTCCTGAAAACATCAGGTGATAACTATAAGAAAGGGATGGAGCAGATCGATAACCAAAGCACAGAAGATTTTATACATATTGCTACAACCCATCATGACGAAGAGCATCTCTTAGAATTGCCTCATCATTAACTCCCAGCCCTGAAAGGGGATGGATTGGAATTTGGAATTTGTTTTTTTTGAATTTTATATAAAATGGCTATAAAAAAATTTGCAGTAGCGGCTTACGATGACGAGGAAGTATTATTTCCTGCCGTTAAAAAAGTGCGCAGCAGCGGTTATAAGATACATGATGTCTATACACCTTTTGCAGTGCATGGGCTTGATGAGGCTATGGGCCTAAAAGGTACAGACCTTCACATTGCCGGGTTCATTTATGGTTTGTGCGGTACTTCTACAGCCGTAGGTTTTATATCCTGGATATACACTTCCGACTGGCCGCTTAATTATGGTGGTAAACCCCATTTTGCGTTACCGGCATGGATACCTATCACTTTCGAGCTTACCGTATTATTTGCAGCCGTAGGTATGACACTTACCTTCTGCTACCTTAACCAGATTATGCCGGGTGTAAAAAAACACATTTTTCACCCGCGCCAAAGCGATGATATGTTTGTAATGGCAATTGAGCTCAATAAGCATACATCTGAGCAGGAAGTAATGGCTTTCCTTAAAACAACCGGTGCTAAAGAAGTGAATATACAAACTGCGGAAGCTGGTTGGTGGTATGGTCGTTGGGATAAAAAAGAACCTTACGAAGCGTTGAATCTGGGATAAGTGAAGTTTAGTTTTTGAATTTTTGAATTTTGACTTTTGATTTAATATTATGAACAAGATTAAAAGCATATTGATTGTAAGTCTGGGAATAACGATTGCCGGCCTTGTGTCCTGCGACTCAGGTAATATACGTCGTACCCCGGGGCACATTTATGCACCTGATATGACCTATTCACGTGCTTACGATGCTTATACATCCAATCCCAATTTTGCAGACAGCATGACAAGCCGCCCGCCGGTTGCCGGTGCTATAGCCCGCGGCCATGTACTGCCCGATCATCTTAAGGAAGGTGATACTATGGCTTATAAAACATTCACTACTGCTGTACGCTTCAGCGAAGATGATTTGAAAGAAGGCCACCGTCTTTTTAATATTTATTGCGGCATTTGTCACGGTACTAACCTTGATGGGCAAGGGCCTCTTTTTGCAAGCGGCAAGTTTGCTTCTATGCCGGCTAATTTCAAAGATGCTAAATACCTGCACATGTCTGTTGGCCAGATGTATGCAGCCGCTAAATATGGCAAAAATATGATGGGCTCTTATGCCGCGCAGTTAGATGCACAGCAACGTTGGATGGTGATCGCTTATATCAAGAAAACACAATCAGAAAACGGAGGCGATCCTTTTACCCTTGGCGAAGCAACTGTGAAAGCAGATTCAGCTAAAGGTGCTATGATTGCAAAAGTAGGAAAGTAAAAAAATAAATTTTAGAACGTATTTTAATAAAAGTTGCATACAATGAATGACCGTTTTGAGATACCCGCGCGCTTAAAAAATACCAGTCTTTTCCTGATCGCGGTTGGCGTATTGGCGCTGGTAGGTGGTATTGCTTGCTTGTTGATGGGCCACAATAGCACCGATGTTGATAAATCCCGCTTTTGGGCAGTGTTGCTTCACGATAGTGTGTTTTTTACACTAATGGCTGCAGCATGTATTTTTATCCAGGCTGCTTCTAATCTTGCGCAAGCTTCCTGGCTGGTAGCTTACCGTCGTGTGCCTGAGGCTATAGGCGCCAACGTATGGGTATTTGGTACCATCGCTGCTGTTATTATGTTTATCATCGTGTTTTGTTACAGGGATTCACATGGTATTGATGCTATTTATCCCTGGGTAACTCCCGGTAATGATAAGGTACTTCTTGGTAAATCAGCATTTCTTAATAAAGGGATGTTTGTTGGCTTCACAGTAGTTACCATAGGTTTGTGGTCTTTCTTTGGCCGTAAATTTCGTGCAATGTCCATTGCTCAGGAAAGTGCTCCTAAGAATGACACCAAAATATACTGGAAAGTTTTTCGTTTGTCTGGTCTGTTTCTTCTGGTATATGCATTATCCCAGATGAGTACCATCCCATGGATGTGGGTGATGAGCATACAGGCCCATTGGTATTCTACAATGTTTAGCTGGTATTCATTCGCAAGCGTATTTGTGAGCGCATTTTCCCTTATATTATTATGGGTGGTGTACCTTAAAAACCAGGGAAACCTTCAGTTGGTTTCTAAAGAGCATATACATGATCTCGGTAAGTTCATGTTTGCCTTCAGTATCTTCTGGACATATCTGTGGTTCGCACAATATATGCTGATTTGGTACTCCAACCAGCCTGATGAAACCTTTTATTTTAAGATGCGTCAGCAGGGGCCATATACTATCATATTCTATGCTAACTTTATAATCAATTTCTGTATGCCGTTACTGATATTAATGGCCCGTCCAAGTAAGCGTAACTATTTTACGATCACTTTTATGGCCATGGTTATCATTTTCGGTCACTGGCTCGATTTCTTCCAGATGATCATGCCCGGCCCACTTGGCGCCGAATGGCATATTAACTGGTATGAAATAGGCATATTCATGGGCTTTGCAGGTATCATGATATTTACAGTGTCCCGTACACTTACAAAATCATCATTGATACCGGCTAATAATATTATGCTTAAAGAAGCAGTGGTACATTTAAGCTAGTAAGATTAAGTAGGATTAAACAAGTAACATCATTTAATTAGTAAATATAAGCTGAACGACTATGTCGGTATTAATAACAGTAGCATTAGTAGTCCTGGTATTCATCATCATATACCAAATAGGTAAAGCGAGCGAGTACTCGGTAATACTTCGTGGAGAAGAAAAAGTAAAAGCGCAGGCCAACCGTGCGGTTGCGTTCCTGTTATTGTTATTGTTCCCACTCGGTTGTTGGGGAATTTGGTATTGTAATTCAATATTCAAAGACAGGTTGCTTCCGGTTGCAGCATGCCCTACCGGCGTCAATTACGACTCAATGTTCAATATGACTGTGCTGGTAACAGGTATCGTGTTTTTTCTTACCCAGTTTGTCCTGTTTTGGTTTTGCTTTAAATATCAATCTACCGACAAACGCACTACCTTTTTCTTTGCTCATAACAACAAGCTCGAATTGATATGGACTACTATTCCTGCAATCGCAATGGCGATTCTTGTTGCTATCGGTCTTCGTAACTGGTATGATGTTACTTCACCGGCTCCACCAAATGCTACAGTTATAGAAATCATGGGTAAACAGTTCAACTGGCTTGTGCGTTACCCTGGTAAAGATAATGAGTTAGGTAAAAGAGACTTCCGCAAGATCAATGACGCCAATAACGTAATGGGCCTTGATTGGAGTGATCCGCATAATATGGACGATATTATTTCACAGAATGGTGAGTTACATGTAGTAGTTAACAAACCTGTGAAATTATTGATCAACTCACGCGATGTGATCCATGACGTTGGCCTCCCGCACTTCCGTTTGAAAATGGACGCTGTGCCCGGTATTACTACTACTTTATGGTTTATCCCCACTATTACCACAGATTCCATGAAGATCATTACAAAAAATCCTGATTTCGTATACGAAATATCATGCGACCAGCTTTGTGGTAAAGGTCACTATTCAATGCGTGGAACAATCATAGTACAGACTCAGGCAGAGTACGATAAGTGGATGGCAAGTCAGCAAAGTTATTATGCAGGTAATAACCCCTCGGCAACTCCCGCAGTAGATACTACAAAAGCGCAACCTAAGAACGAAGTTAAAGCAGTAACGATGAAATAATCGGCTATTAATAATTTAGCCACAAAAAGTGCAAAAAATGAATAACGAAGAAATAATCATTGAAGGGCCAAATGTAGCACACGGTGCAGAGTCCGCTACAGATCATCATGGCCACGAGCATCATGAGCAGCATTTTATCTGGAAGTACATTTTCAGCCAGGATCATAAGGTTATCGGTCGGCAGTTCTTGGTTACCGGTATTATATGGGCCATCATTGGAGGATTGTTTTCTGTATTCTTCCGTCTGCAACTAGGCTTCCCTGATTCTACTTTCCCGATAATGGAAAAATTCCTCGGCGATTGGGCCAAAGGTGGTAAGCTAACCCCTGAGTTTTATTATGCATTAATTACAATGCATGGTACAATATTGGTGTTCTTCGTACTTACTGCAGGCCTTAGCGGTACATTTGCCAACATCCTTATCCCATTTCAGGTCGGCGCCCGCGATATGGCATCTCCTTTTATGAATATGCTTTCTTACTGGTTCTTTTTTGCTGCCAGTATTTGCATGTTTACGTCTCTGTTTGTTGAAACCGGCCCTGCTTCCGGCGGGTGGACTACTTACCCCCCGTTAAGCGCATTGAAAGAAGCTTCCCTCGGGTCAGGTGTTGGTATGGATCTTTGGTTACTAGGTATGGCGCTTTTCGTTGTGTCTTCCCTGCTCGGTGGCCTTAATTATATCACTACCATATTAAATATGCGCACAAAGGGTATGACCATGACGCGCTTACCTCTTACAGTTTGGGCGCTGCTTTTCACTGCGGTTTTAGGTGTGCTTTCATTCCCTGTATTATTTTCAGGTGTGGTGCTCCTTATTTTCGACCGTAACTTTGGCACCAGCTTCTACCTTTCTGAAATATTCATTGGTGGCAAGGCATTACCACATATCGGTGGTTCTGCTATCCTTTACCAGCACTTGTTCTGGTTCCTTGGTCATCCTGAAGTTTATATCATCATGTTGCCGGGTATGGGTATGGCCTCCGAAGTCCTGTCTACGAATAGCCGCAAACCTATTTTCGGTTACTTCGCTATGATCATATCCCTTGTTGGTATCACATTACTTGCGTTCGTTGTTTGGGCGCATCACATGTTCGTTACCGGTATGAGTCCGTTCCTTGGTTCTATCTTTGTGCTCCTTACACTACTCATCGCAGTGCCTTCGGCAGTAAAGGTGTTCAACTGGTTAACTACCATTTGGCGTGGCAATATCCGTTTCAACCCGGCTATGCTGTTTGCGCTTGGTTTCGTATCCTTGTTCATTTCCGGCGGTCTAACCGGTATCTTCCTTGGTAACTCAGCACTCGATATCCACTTGCATGATACTTATTTCGTAGTAGCACACTTCCACATTGTAATGGGTGTATCCGCATTCTTCGGCATGTTTGCAGGTACCTATCACTGGTTCCCTAAAATGTTTGGCAGGTTTATGAATAATACCCTTGGGTACATACACTTCTTCATAACGTTTATCGGCGCCTATCTTATCTTCTGGCCTATGCACTACGAAGGTATCGCTGGTATGCCACGTCGTTACTACGATTACTCAGCTTGGGAATCTTTCAAACATTTCCAGGGCGTGAACGCATTTATCAGCATAGTAGCTATAATTGTATTCTTCGCACAATTGTTGTTTGTGGTTAACTTCTTTACAAGCATCTGGCGCGGTCGCAAAATGACCACTTTAAATCCCTGGGGTTCTACTACACTCGAATGGACTACACCTATCAATCCAGGTCACGGTAACTGGGTTGGTGAAATTCCTGAAGTATACCGTTGGCCTTATGATTACAAAGATGATGGTCATGGTAATGACTTTATCCCGCAAACCACACCGCTCAGGCCCGGTGAAGAAGAGCATTGATAATTTAAAATATCTCTTTCATAAAGAAGGCGTCCCGGTAAAGGACGCCTTCTTCTTTTATAGCTTTTCTTCTTTTTTCTTCTGAGCTCCTCCTCCTACACTAGCTCCTCCTGTAGTTTCTGCAATGCAAAACCAAGTATTTCCAAATGATCGAATGCCAGTTCAGTGATGTCTTTTACATTTACCCACTTTGCCGCCGCCGCATCATCGCCACCCTTTACCTCGCGGTCTTTTCCATCAATAACAGCATAGTAAGCCACAGATACTGCCCGGCCTCGTGGGTCACGCCCGGGCTTACCAAACGTATACAGTTGTGTCATAGTATTAAGTCTCAGCCCCGTTTCTTCATGCAGCTCCCTGAGCGCGCCCGCTTCCAGGTCTTCATAGTCTTCTACATAACCTCCAGGGAATGCCCACATTCCTTTGAAGGGATCACGGCCACGCTCTATCAATAATATTTGCAGGTGTTCACCAGACTTATTGAAGATCAGCGAATCAGTAGCTAGCTTTATATTCTGAGGATACATGTAATTAGGCGTTTTTTGTTACTCGCTCACCCTCTCCAGCCTGCCCTGAGCCTGTCGAAGGGAAGAGGGCCGGGGAGAGGCACCTAATGCTTAAACAACCTGAAAATATCCAGCCCGTTTGCATATACCATAAGTGTCAGTAGCAGCACAAGCCCTACTGTCGTTGCACGCTCCATTACCTTATCACTCACCTTTCTGCCGGTGATCATTTCAAACAACAGGAAGATCACATAACCACCATCCAGCCCCGGTATCGGGAGCAAGTTCATAAACGCAAGGATTATGGATACAAAAGCCGTCAGCATCAGGAATTTCTGCATGTCAAACTCTGCCGGGAATATTTTTCCAAAACTAATGATGCCACCCAGGCTCTCACTTGTCTTTATCTCTTTCGATGTAAAGATCATCTTGAACTGGCGGATGTAATTACCAAACTGTAGGTACGTGAAAGATATACCCTTACCTACAGCCTGTATCGGGTTATACTTTATTTTTTCAGTGGTGAAAAAACTATTGGGATCACCGCCAAGAGGGGCAAAGCCCAGCACTTTATTCTGCGGCACTGTACCCGATAGGTTCATCGGTACACCATTGCGTATCACTGATAGCGTTATGGGCATGCCTGGCAGTGTTCTTTTAATGCTGTCAAACTCGTCAAAGAAACGTATCGGAATGTTGTTCACCGCTACCACACTATCACCATGCTTCAGGCCCATAGAGTCCGCTTGCGATTTTTTGCTTACTTCGTCCACTACCAGCGGCATACGGGCGGCTATAAATCCACCTTTTTGGCCGGTAATAATACTGTGTATCGTGCCCGCTTTTATATCTATCGTCATTGGCTGGCCATCACGCGTCAGTTGTATTGTCTTGCCATCGTTCAGCACTATATCCGTAACTATCCGGTCAAAATGGTCCTCGGGTTTGCCATCAACAGCAGTGATCATATCGCCATTATGTAGCCCCAGGCTTTTACCCATACTGTCTACCATTATGCCATACTTAGCGCTCTTGGTAGGCAGGTACTCTTCGCCATACACGCTGAATACTACCATGTATATCAGCATTGCAAGCAGGGTATTCACAATTATTCCTCCCAGCATGATAAACAATCTTTCATAAGGCTTCTTGCTGCGGTATTCCCATGGCTGTGGTGGTAGCTTCATTGCCTCTGTGTCCATGCTCTCATCCACCATCCCGGCTATTTTTACATAGCCACCCAGCGGAAACCAGCCTATACCATATTCCGTATCGCCTACCTTCTTTTTAAAGAGCGGGAAATTCAAAATCCCGGAAAATGGGAACAAAAAATCAAAGAACATATAAAACTTCTCCACCCGTGTCTTGAACAACCGTGCGAAAAAGAAATGACCGAATTCATGCAGTACAATAAGTATAGATAAAGCGGCAAACAATTGGAGGCCCTTGGTCCAGCCGCCCGACATTAATAAAAGGGTATGATGCATTTGTAAAGTCAAAAAGTTAAAAATCAAAAAGTTAAAAGTGTCTTGGTGTTCTACTCTATTTAATAAAAATATTTCAGTTCAATTGCAAAACTACAGATGGATATTCTTCCCAGTGTTAAATTTATGGTCTCCCCTTTAGGGGGACAGGGGGGTTAATATATCGACAACTGGCTTTTCTTCAAAAACTCCACCGCATACTCTCTTGCAGCCTTATCACTCTCTTCATAATCGTCCATGCTCGGATGCTCCACAAAAGGCACCATTTCCAGTGTCTTCTCTATCATCTCGCTCATCTCCAAAAAGCCCACCTTGTTATGTAAGAAAGCATGCACTACTACCTCATTAGCTGCATTCAGCACACATGGCGCGTTACCACCCCGGTACAGCGCCTCTTTTGCGATAGCAAGATTACGGAAAGTTTTATAATCTGCGGGCTCAAACGTAAGTTTTGGGAAATCTTTAAAGTCCAGCCGTTTATAATCATTATGTATCCTGTGCGGAAAAGCTATTGCGTATTGTATCGGCAGTTTCATATCAGGCAGCCCCATCTGTGCCTTTATGCTCCCGTCTGTAAATTGCACCATGCTATGCACCACACTCTGCGGGTGTATCACCACATCTATCTGTTCATTATCCAGCCCAAAGAGCCATTTCGCCTCTATGATCTCCAGCCCTTTGTTCATCAGCGTGGCGCTGTCTATGCTTATTTTGGCGCCCATGTTCCAGTTTGGGTGCTGCAGTGCATGGCTCGCCTTTACATTCACTAAATAGTTCGGTTTCCTGCCCAGGAAGGGACCACCGCTTGCAGTTAGTATCATCTTTTCCACCTTGCTCATATCCTCGCCCACCAGGCATTGGAATATCGCGCTGTGCTCACTGTCCACCGGTATTATGGCTACTTTCTTCTCTGCTGCCCGTTGCATCACCAGTTCACCCGCTACCACCAGAGTCTCTTTATTGGCCAGGGCTATGCGCTTACCTCCTTCTATTGCCGCCAGTATACTATGTAGCCCCGCAAACCCCACTATTGCCCCCAGCACCGTATCCACCGTATCCCACTGCACCACTTCCATCAGCGCTTTCTGCCCTGCAAACACCTTTATGGGTAGCATCAGCAGTGCATCCTTCACCTCTTTATACTTCGCCTCATCTGTTACTACTATCGCGTTCGGCTTAAACTTACGTGCCTGCTCTATCAGCAATGCCGCATTGCTGTGCGCACTCAGCACCTCCACCTCAAACAGGTCCGGGTGTGCCGCTACCACCTCCAATGCCTGTGTACCCACAGATCCCGTAGACCCCAATATCGCTAAACGCTTCATGCACTATTTATTTAATATCCACAATCCCTAAGTCCCAAAGATATTGAAAATTCAGGCGCTAAAAGTTAAAATCCATCATTACCGCCATAGCCTTGGCGAAGGAGGGAAAGATATTGAAAATATGAGCTGGAAAAGTTAAAAATAACTAATTCTTCCTCAGTATGAAGGAACTAATAAGAAAGCAATGTCATCTTGAGTCCCGCCAAAGGATGTGTGCGTTAGGTATTCTATTTTATTATCCCATGTATCAGCTGCTGTGTGGATTTTTTTACGAATTCCTGTAGTTTATCATTCGGGATAAAATCAGTGGGGCCTACCAATACCCTGTTTTGTGCAGGATCTGTAATACTGGTGCAGGAATTAATTACACCGGCTGCCGGGTTGTTCAATACATTGATGACGTAATAACAATTTTCGTTCGAACAAGGTGCGTAGTTAAAAGTATAATCGCCCACGAGGTCATTATCTTTCACCTTTATCAGCCTGAACTCCATTTTCAGGCCATACAAAGTGAGCTCATTACTACAGTTAAGCGTATAATCGGTGGTTTTCTGTTTTTTCTTTTTGCCGCTTGTAATGGTGTAATTAAATTGTTTCTGGTGGTAAGGGATATATTCAAAACCGGAGAGCTCAAGGATAAGGTCTGTTTCGGTGAGCTCATTTATTTTAGAATAATCTACCTTGCCGGTAGAGATGTCCCTACCGTAATTTTTATCCAGCACCTGCTCAAACAACGCCCGGTCGCGCACCACGAAGCCTGCTCTGAACAATTCCTTTTCGATGGCGTTATAGATGTTTGTGCTTCCTTGCATACTTTTATTATCGGATACTACGCTCGAAACCGTATTAGGTACCCGGAGCACTATGGTGGGGTTTTTACTGTTCTTTAAAAATGCCAGCTTCTCTGCCTTCTCCAGCTTTTCATCTTTTTCAGGATGCAGCATGGTGTTTACATTGTAATTAGTATTAGTCGCGATCTGTTTTTGAGGTGTACTGGCAATAGCCATTAAAGTGAAGACAGCTATTATAATAATTCCGGAAGACTTAAGTGGATATTTTTTCATCGTTGTAGTTTTAATAAGCAAGGAAATAAAAAAATAAAGATCATAATAACCGTAACATACAGTGCAATATCAGCCAGGTCGAATGTGCCTGCTACCAACTGGAAGAATTGGGCGAATTCCAGCAATAGCGGCAGCGAAAGAATAAGGATACGCTCGGGCAAACTGAGATGCTTCAATTCGGTAAATACTATAGTAACGAGGCACAATGCGGATACCCAGAATGCATCGGAAATGTAACCGGTAACGATATGCCTGAGCGCAGCATTATGAATGATAATAGAGCTTGCAGGGTGGATATGTAAAAAACTGAAGAAAAGGATATGGGATGAAAATAGAAGATAATTTAGAAAGCCAAGGGCTAAACATACAACAGATGTCGTGAGAAATATCTTATGTCGTTTACCCAATTTCATAATCGGAAACGTTTAGGCCTTAATGATACTAGGTCATGTTATTACACATTTGCGGGACTTTCTATTATAGCTATTGTAAAATTAATATAATATCTGATATAATACACAAAATCTTTTGATGCAATGTATTGCGAGACGTTCTGCATCCCCGAGTGCTGGACTTGCCTGTAATCAGGGCACCACTCACATCACCGACGGCATCAAATTAATATTATGCTTGCCCGCTACTTTTACAATTATCGGTATAATTATAGAAGCCCCCGGTATCAGCACAAACGGCACCACAACTCCTACTATCTTCAGCGTATCTACCATTTGTAGTTTCAGTGCGTTTTCTTCTTCGTGTGTTATGTGGCCGGTTTCCACATACTTTTTTATTATCATGGCGGTGGCTTTGGTATTGGCGCCTTCCTTATGCATACTTATTAAAAAGTGGTGTGCCCCTGCTTCTATATGCTCCATTATAATGACCCTGTCCATACGTGCAAAGTTAAGGTTTTTGGGAATCATCATTCGGGTCTTTCCCACCGATGTTAAAGAGGCGGTAAGCCAGCGCGGTGCCGGTCTCATCTGCCTTTTGCCATGCAAAAGATTGCTTGGGTACAATGTAGTTACCCTGCCGGTCGAGCACATAGTAAGTGATGTCTTTGTTCTTGCCGGTGTGAGAAAAAATAACATATGCCTGTGCCGCAGGTATGCTGCTGTTAGTGACCCAGCTTATATTGCAGGCGCGCAGCCTGTCTTCCACGCCCTTGTCCACTTCCCCGCTGATGTGCAGGCCCATGTTTGGCGTGAGGCCGGTGTAGGGCACCAGTTGCGGGTAAAGGGTGTAGAGGCGGTACAGCCAATCGTTCTTTGCGGCATCGTTATTAAGGGCTTTGCAACATTCGGCCTCAGCCTGGTATATGCGGGCGGTGAAGAGCTTTTCGTACTCGGCATCGGTATTGGAGTCTTGCAACAGTTTATCAAGCACAGGTTTTTCCTCCTTATATTTTCCCTCCTGCATACGCAGCCGTGCCGCAAACAGTGCGAAGTATTTGCGGATGTATGGCCTGTTGTCGGTCTCGGCTTCTTTCTGGAAAATATTTATAAAGTACGAAGCGCTGAAGTCGTGTATGAGATACCAGATCTCATCCCAGGATACAGTGCTTTCGGTAGAGAAAAGTTTGTAAATGACGCGCTCCCGCTCAGGGTTTTGTGCAAATTGGTTGATGATAAGAAATTGCTGCAGCGATTTCTCACTGAGTTTTTCTGTCATACTGAGCAGCACTTTAGGATTGTACCACCAGTTGGCGTGCTCAAACTGATCAGACCGGTAGGCTCGGTCTTTACCTATGAGTTTCAGCAGTTGTATACTGAAATCATATTGGCTCTGCCCGAGGGTAGTACCGATATGCAGTTCTTTAAATTCGGCGGCTTTGTCGGCATATTTCAGCGCCTCTTCCATCTGCCCGTCATAGAGCAGGCAGCGGGCAAGGGCTATATTGTACCAGCCATAGCCGGGCGTAGTGCCGGCGGCGCGGATCATATCACGGGCCATGGATGCACCGAGTTTCGGATCGGATTTATAGATGTCGAGGATGGTGCTGTAGTATGCCCACTCTTGCAGGCGGTGGTCGTTTCCATCGGTCAAAGCTGCGATCTTGTATTCCTTCTCCGCAGTGCGGAAGTCGCCGCACAGCACCCGGAAGTTAGCGTAGTTATTATGCGGCAATCTGCCTGCCTTGCGCATCAGCTCAAAGTAATAGGCGGTAGAGTCTATATTGAAAACATAGCTGTACAGGATATTGCGGTAATGGTAAACGCTCATTTTTTCCCGCTCTTCATAGCCATGCAGGTATTTATCAAGTGGTTCGTTGATAGCCTCGTTTTGTTTTATCTGCATCATCGATGTGTCGAGGTAGCGCTGGGCGAGGCGTTCATTAGCATCAATAGAGTTTTTGAGGAAGGGGTATTTTGCGCTGGTAAAAAAACGGTTGCGGTGCACGGTCCATGCAAGCATATCGTATGCATCCAGGGCATAGTGCATCTGGAATTTCCATTTCAGCGTATGGCGCAGCAGCGCAAATTCTTTCTCAGGCTGGTCTGTATTGTTATAGCATTGCGCAAGGTAGTATGCGAGAATAGTATAGTCTGGCGGAAACTGCCTTATAGGGTACATGACTTTGAGGTCGCTGGTACGTGTGGCAAGGGCTTTGGCATAATCATGCTCCATGAGGTTCAGCGCCTGTTCCAGCGGCACAATTGCGTTTTTATAACCGATGTAATCAGCGGCATGGTTGTATTTATACACGCCCTCATACATCCAGCCCACATAGTAAGTGCTGTCTATCCGTTTGAACTCGCGGGAGCGGGGCATCGCATCTTCACTCTCAATATTGGATATAGAACGCTTGGCATCAATGTCGTAATACCGCTGCGCCATTTTATCTGCCGGATGTGGCGGCATAAATTCAGGCGGCAGTGTAGGCATTACAGGTGCGGGTTGTTCGGCAGCTTTATTTTTATGCGGGGTGGTTTGGGCAATAGAAGTACCAGCACAAAGCATTGCTGCCAGTATGCCGGTAATGAGGAGCGATCTTTTAAATTTAAAGTTCACTTGTAGGTTTGGTTATGCATAAAGTTTCAGTTTCGCAAGGCGCTCTGTTTCTTTATTTATGATGCTTTCCAGGGCTTTCATTTTGCCTTCTTTGTTGCGGTAGATGAGGCGGTGCTCCAGTACTGCACGGGCAATGTCTTTTACATCATCTTCGATCACATAGGTGCGGCCGGCAACGAGTGAGTAGGCGCGCAGACACTTCAGGAAAGCTATACCACTGCGGGTTGATGCTCCGAGTGTTATGTCCTGGTGCTCCCGTGTGCTGCGTACTATGTTGCTTACAGATTTAAGTATCTCCTCATGCACAAATACCTGGCCGGCCATAGATTGCAGTTCCAGGATATCTTTCATACTCAGCACTTGCTGCAGCTCTACGAGGTTGCGCGCTATTTCAAGGTATTCACGGTATATGTTGAGTTCCGTTACTTCATCCACATACCCGAAATTTATTTTCATAAAGAAACGGTCGAGCTGGGCAGCAGGTAGCGGGTAGGTGCCTTCCATCTCTATAGGGTTTTGGGTAGCTATAGAGAAGAACAGGCGTTCAAGCAACAATGTAGTATCACCTACTGTTATCTGCTGCTCTGCCATTGCTTCCAAAAGGGCGCTTTGTACCTTTGGCGATGCACGGTTTATTTCATCGGCCAGGAGCACATTACAAAACAATGGGCCTTTTTTGAAAATGAATGCTTTATTCACATCATCAAAAATATGCGTGCCGATAAGATCCATTGGCAGGAGATCCGGAGTAAATTGTATGCGCTTGAATACCACATGCTCTCCTTCACGCGCTCCACTGATGCATTGAGCCAGTGTACGGGCAAGTACAGTTTTACCTGTGCCGGGATTATCTTCCATAAGTATATGGCCGCCTGCGAGCAGGCATGTGATGACAAATTCAATTTGTTTGCGCTTGCCACGGATCACTTTTTCCATTTGTGTTACCAGTTGTTGAATGGCATGCACGGAATCAATACCAGTTGTTTCTATTACAGGATCGATCATAATTAGTTTATTTCTTTATACAAGTTTACAGATTAATATGGTAGTAAGGTAAGAGGTAGGTTGTAATTTTTTGTGAAAACACCCAAACCGTTCCTTTGGCCCGTTCAGCAGGTGCCCGGGCTACTCTTTATTATTGGTTAAATGTGAGTTTATGTAAGGTTTTTTTTGTATTATATTTGACTTAACATGGGTTATACGGGATTTTACTAATTTAGCATTTATATTATGATCTACAGAAGTAAAGCGCCATTACGCATAGGCCTTGCCGGGGGTGGCACAGATGTGAGCCCTTATTGCGACTTATATGGCGGGGCTATATTGAATGCAACTATTTCACTGTATGCCTATGCTACCATTGAGCCGCTAAATGTACCGGAAATAATCATTGAGGCGGTAGACAGGAATGAGAGCGTATCGTATAGCAAAGATGATAAATTGCCTATAGACGGCATGCTGGACCTTGCTACGGGGGCCTATAACCATATTGTAAGTAAGTACGGACCAGTGCCCTCAGGGTTCAGATTATCTACTATTGTCGATGCTCCGGCGGGTTCGGGTTTGGGTAGTTCATCTACCCTTATGGTGGCTATTTTGGGTGTATTTGTTGAGTGGCTCAATCTGCCGCTTGGCGAGTATGATATAGCACAAATGGCATATGATATAGAGCGTGTGGAACTGGCTATGGCCGGTGGCAAACAGGATCAATATGCCGCTACTTTTGGTGGTGTGAATTTCATGGAGTTTTATGAAAATAATAAAGTGATCGTCAATCCACTCCGGATAAAACAGGAATATCTGTATGAGCTTGAAAATAATTTGTTGCTGTATTTTACAGCTACCAGCCGGTTGTCTTCCACTATAATAGAAGCGCAAAGCCAGAATGTAAAAGACAAAAAAAAGGAATCTATAGATGCGATGCACCACCTCAAGGAGCAATCCCAAATGATGAAGGAGGCACTGTTGAAAGGCAATATCCATGAGATAGGAGGGATACTGGATTTTGGATTCCGGTATAAAAAGCAGATGGCAAAGGGAATCTCTAATTCAAGCATGGATGAAATATATGAGGCCGCATTGAAGGCAGGTGCTACGGGGGGTAAAATATCCGGCGCAGGTGGAGGCGGTTTTATGATGTTCTATTGCCCCGGTAATACACGGTATGTGGTGAAGAATTCTTTGCAGGCTTTTGGCGGAGAAATGAGGCCATACCAGTTTACGGAGCGTGGATTGGTTTCGTGGAGCATATAGGGGTTAAAGGGATAAATAGTTAAAAGGGTAAAAGGTAGGAAAACTAAAAAATTACCAAGCCCATGGGAAATGACAAAATTTATAAATCATTTACGGATCTTGATG
>CAIRZD010000074.1 GCA_903882965.1 uncultured Bacteroidota bacterium | reverse complement strand
TTTACTACGTTTGAATAGCCCCATATTTTTGTGTTTTGGTCGTTCTTAACCAAAGGTATGGCCGCTATTCAGGCAAAAAAGTTTCGGATAGTTGTGACTGTAAGTTATTTTATGAAAAATTAAACGCGCACTTCGAGGAATTTGAAACAGGGGAAATTGACAAGCCTGCATTGATAGCATTGCTGGATTATTTCCGGAAAGAAAATCCAACAGAATAAATAGGGCTACTACTTATTAATCACCACAGCTTAATACAACAACCGCACCTTTATCGTCTCTTTTACATGCTTCAGCAGATCAAGTGCTTCTTTTGATGCTTCGTGGCTGATGTCGAGTACCACGTAGCCTATCTCTGCATTTGTTTTAAGATACTGCCCCAGGATATTAATACCATTATCCGATAAAATAGAATTGATCTCAGACAATACACCCGGCACATTTTTATGCACATGCAATATCCGGTGTGTGCGCGCTTGCACCGGCAGGCTTAACTCCGGTATCGAAAGCGAGCCGCTGGTAATGCCGGTCTCTGCAAACTGTACCAGCTTATTACTTACGTCCAATCCTATATTTACCTGTGCCTCCTCAATGCTGCCACCTATATGCGGTGTGAGCAGCACATTAGGTATATTTTGCAACGGGCATACAAACTTATCACCGTTTTTAGCAGGCTCCTCGGGGTATACATCTATTGCCGCGCCTGATAGCCCACCCTTTTTCAATGCCGTTTTCAGGGCGTCCATATCCACCACTTCGCCGCGTGCGTAATTGATCAGGATGGCACCTTTCTTAAAATGCGCAAACGCCGCCTTATTGATCATATGCTGCGTTGTTACATCAGCCGGTGTATGAATGGTGACGATATCTGCATTTTGCAGCAACTCATTCAGGCTAAGTGCTACAGAGGCATTACCAAGGGGCAATTTTTTCTGCGTGTCGAAATAAATTACTTTCATCCCAAACGATTCTGCCAGCACACTTACCTGGCTACCTATATTACCGTAACCAATTATGCCCATCGTTTTGCCACGCAGCTCATGGCTTTCTTTGGCATCCTTCATCCATACGCCTTCGTGGGTCAATTTGTTTTTTTCCGGTATGCCGCGTATCAGCATTATTGCAGCCCCCATTACCAGCTCGGCTACAGAACGGGTATTTGAATAGGGCGCATTAAATACCGCTATCCCTTTGCGCATGGCCGCCAGAGTGTCTACCTGGTCGGTACCTATACAAAAGCACCCTATGCCCAGCAGCTTCTTTGCGGCATCAAGTACTTTGGCAGTTACCTGTGTTTTTGAACGGATGGCAAGTATATGCACATCGCGTATTTTCTCTATAAGCTCATCTTCACTCAACGACGATTTTACATAGGTGATCTGCTCATAACCATGCTGCTTAAATATACCTACAGCACCGGGATTGATATTTTCTAATAACAGTATCTTTATTTTACTCTTCGGGTAACTTGTGATCATAACTAAGTGTTAAACAAAATATCCCATACCTATGAGATACGGGATATTCAAATATCATTCCTAAGCGTTCAAAAATAAGAAACTATTCAAAATTATCCTTCATCATCTTTTTGTAGTCCTTCAGTGTTTCTGGGTCTTTTTCATCATCCACCACTTTTTGCAGGGCAGTTTTCACAATAGCCAGTTTCCTTTGCGCGGCAGCGGCATCATCTTTATTATCACCCTTAGCTTTATCTTTCTGCTCACTTGCCACCTGGAAAAGGAACCCACCCAGTGCCGACCTGAATTGAGATCGG
>CAIRZD010000073.1 GCA_903882965.1 uncultured Bacteroidota bacterium | reverse complement strand
TATCTTGTAACTATTTTATTGTTGCTGCTACTTATACCGGTTTTATTGGCACTGGAAGCCAACAAGATCAGTATTTTCAAAGAAGAAAGTGTACATGAATTCCTTAATTTTTTCAGATATATCATTCCTATACTAGCAGGGGCATTGTTTTCAGTGTTGTTGTTTAAAAAGATCATACCGGACAAACTCTATCCAAATAATTTAGTGTCAAACCTGATCATATTATTTGCAGCGTATGAAATGTACAGTACACAAGGCTGGCTATATGTACCCTGTTGTAGTACATTATTCAGTTCTTTACTAATCGGGGCATTGATCATAAATAATCTGTCAATGTCTGATAACCTGTTTTTCAAGATGCTTAATACCAGAGTTTTGAGTACTATTGGCATAGCATCATATTCTATCTATATTTGGCAACAGGTATTTTTATTAGAGGTGCCGTGGCATAGTGCATTTAAGTATGCGGATTCCCAATTACTGAACTTGTTGGGAGTAGTTATTACATCGTTTCTTTCTTATTATTTTTTAGAACGGAGTCTTGCCCGGTTCAAAAAAAGATTCAGGTAAATCAGTACTTCAGCCTCGCTTCCACTTTACGCAAATATTCCAAAGTGCTTCTGCTAACTACATGTCTTTTCTCTGTAAAGGGTATTTTTATTATTTGCCACAATGATGCAAAGAAAAGGCCGAGGTGGCCTTTTGATATGCGCAGATATTGAAAAGCCCAGCTTACTGAAGTAGTAACAAAATATCTGAAAGGCAAGTAGCGCCATGCCACTTTGCTTTTATTTATCCATTGCATCTGCACCTTGCGGTAACTGGGTGGGCGGCCAAGCGGTGATTCTTTATGCGCCACGGTAACACTATTGTCAAAACCTATGGTATATCCGGCATCAAGTACCCGGTAAGCAAGATCGTATTCTTCCATGCCGTAGTGGAAGTCTGTAGGGTATAGGCCTATTTTTTGCATCACTTCTGACTTGATGATATGTGCGCCGCCAGCAAAGTATGCCGTAAAAAACCGGTCTTTTGATTTGTATTTATCATATAGCTTATGCGGGAACGCGGTTACCTGCACTTCTTTGTTTTCATAATAGATAACCCTGAAGGTAATGATGCCGGTGTTTGCGTCTTTAAAAAATGGTTTATTGAATAATGAAGCCAGTTTTATGAGGTCGTCGCTATCTGTGAAAACCATGTCGTCATCAATATTCAGCAACAAGCTGCCTTTTGCAATTTGGGTGAGTTTGTTGCGGCCTTTAGCAACGCCTAAATTGACATCAGACCAGATGTATTTTGCCTTAAGTTCGGGGTGTGTATTTATATAATTGATTACCTCATCATAATGCTCGGTAGATGCGTTGTTGAGGACTAGTATCTCTTCAAGTACCTCGCCGATATTATTTTGTTTGGTGAGGTCTATTAAAAGCTCAAGTAAGTCGGCAGGACGATTGTAAGTAATGATCTGTATGGAAATGCGGTCGGGCATGTGGGGGATAAATTTACATTTTGTAGACGGGAAGCCAAAATATACAAGCGCATTTTCTCTTTAATTCTGAAAATCCCTTGCAAGGACAGCGATCACATCACCAATTGGCAGGCCCATTACGTTATAATAATCACCATTTATTTTTTCTATGCCTGTAACGCCTATCCATTCCTGTATGGCATAGGCGCCTGCTTTGTCAAAAGGTTTGTAATGTGAGACATAATGTTCTATCTGCGCATTGGTAAGCGGGCGGAAATAGACTTCGGTGGTTGTAGAAAAGCATACTTCTTTTTCGTGCATACGGATACAAACGCCGGTAACAACTGTATGCATCCTGCCGGATAGTTGTTTGAGAATAGCTATAGCGTGTGCCCCGTCCCGGGGCTTACCCAGGATATGGTGATCGAGGAGTACTATAGTATCTGCAGCGATAACGATAGCACCTTTAACCAGGTGTGAAACCGCATCTGCTTTCTTGCGGGCGAGGAATTCAGGTACTTGCTCCCCGGGCATGCCGGGAGGGTTAGTTTCGTCAACATCGGCAATGAGTATTTCAAATTCCAGTTCCGCCATTTCCAATAGTTGTTTGCGGCGTGGGGATTGCGATGCGAGTATGATCTTCTTATGCACGGTTAAGTGGTTGAAATAAAGTGATAAATAAGCAATGAGCAAATGCCGATGACCATAATGATCTTAAGGCCCTTGCTGGAGTTATGGTAGTGCTGTACGGTGAATTTTGTGCCGAGTAATGCAGACCAAATAATGAGTGGGAGTATCAATGCGCAGGTAATATATAATGGGGGTAAAAGATAATGATGCCTGAATAAAAGGACTGACACAAAGCACAATGGTATAATAACAAGCAAGGTTAAAACCATAGTGAAATTAGTGGCGTAAGCGAGGCCTTGTTTTATGGGCATTGTATCGCAACCTGAAGCCCGGTCACCTATATGGTCTTCCATATCCTTAACTATTTCGCGCATCCAGGTGAGCATGAAAGCAAAATAGGCAAAAACATATAATATCCATTGCGCCGCGGGGATATCTGTAAATGATTGCAAAGAGGTGTGCATATTGGGTTCATAAAGTATAAGTACAATAATGGTTAAAGCGGTGAGTAGTGCTATGACAAGATTACCAGAGATATACTGCCTTTTGAAATTGGTGGAATAGAACCAAAGTAACAGGGTGCAGCACATCTGGAGCAGCAACCATTCTAAATGATGAGCCTGCAAAGCAACAAATGCTGCAAGAAAAAGCGCAATGAGATTTAATATAGTGTGAGAGATGATGGCCTGCTTGCGGGGAATAATTTTTTCGAGGATAACTTTTCCTGGGTTATTGATAGCATCGATTTTAATGTCGAAATAATCATTAATTATATTGCCTGCGGCTGCAATAAGCATGGTAGAAAAAGTAAGCAGTAAAAAATTGAGCGGGATAAGTACTTGCGGGTTTTGCGGTAAAATAACGCATCCCCACGCAAGGAGTTGCGTAAGGAATATGATGAGTAGGTTTTTCCAACGTATTAGCCTTAACCAGGGCATAGCTCAGTTTTCAGTCGGTTGTTTGCAGAGGTATGCAATTTACTGATAAGATAGCAGAGCGTTATTATGTAAGGTGACTTTATTATGAAATATAGTTATTCCCAGTCGGGGTATTCTGCGTTCCAGTGGATCTTTTCGCCAAGTTGGTTTAAGCCAAAGAGCTTATTTAGCGCCATCGTAATGCTAAGTTCGTTGTAAGCGCCGGAAACATAGTAGTAATTACGTGCATAATGCACTTGGAATTTATTAAGATTGATGCCGACTCCAAATGCAAAACCGGAAAGGCCGGGTGAGGTTTGCAGGGCAAGCTCTTTGCGCTCAAGATCGTTGTAAGAGGCAGTAATGGTAATGCGTTTTGCCAAAGTAAGTTCTGCGGCAAAAATAAAATGCCGGAAGAGTTTATCACCGAAATGGGATCCTTTATCATTAACTGTGTCTGTGGTGCCAAGACTATTGGTGCCTGTAAGATCAGCGGGGTTATCATAGCGGATATTCCATTCGTATAAATGCTGGGCAGTGACCAGGAGGCGAAGTGGTAAGTGCTTGAATTTTTTAGATGCGCCAAGCTGAAGGTCGAAAGGCACAGGTTCGGAGGGGTTGTTAGGATTATATTTCTGGACCATCACACCCATGTTTTTGGCGGCAATGCCAATGTCAATAAGGGTTGATGTGTCAAAATAATTTACACCCACATCCATTAATGCTGCAGCACCCTTGTATTCATAGAGGGAAGAACCGGCCCATTTGATATCAGCTCCATAACGCCAGTGCTCCAGGTATGAGCGGGCAGCGCCAAATGTGAGTGCATAGTCGCTTGCATGGAAGTCGCCAATAACATTGCCAATTGTATTTGTTTCCTGGAAGGAACCGTAATTGAGGTATTGTACGCCGAAGAAAAAGGAAGTATTTATTTTAGGGGCATTATACCCATACTGGAGGTTTAGGATGCTGATACCGGCGTAGTAATCGTTATATACCAGTTGCAGTTCATTATGCATACCGGGGCGCATCATTGCCGGATTTTGGAGGGCAAAGGCAATGTCATTATCGGGATTGGCAATGCTAATGCCGCCCAATGCGGAAACATGGGGTGCATTTGAAAGGGTGAGGTACTGAAATGCAGATTGACCGCCTGTAACCTGGGCTATAGAGTTATTAAAACATAACAGTAAGGACACACTAAATACACCTAAAAGGACTTTGCCATATTGCCTGATACACATATTATATATTCACTGAATTTGAAGGTGCCAATGATTGATAAAGGTTTAAAACGGATTAACTATTATAATATTGCCTGAACCCTATTTCTCAAATATTAAAATGGGTAAGGTATGTAGGTATTTAGGCGTCTGGTGTTTGGTTTGCCTTTTGCAGATCTTCAACTAACTGGGTACTTACACCGGTATTGGAGAAGCCACCATCATGGAAAAGATTTTGCATAGTAACCATACGGGTATAATCACTGAACATCATAACGCAATAATTGGCACAGTCTTCAGCGCTGGCATTACCGAGCGGAGACATTTTTTCGGCATAATGGAAAAACACATCAAAACCGGATACGCCGGAGCCTGCGGTGGTAACGGTAGGTGATTGAGAAATGGTATTTACGCGTACTTTTTTTGCAAAGCCATATTGGTAGCCAAAACTGCGTGCAATGCTTTCGAGCATAGCCTTGGCATCAGCCATATCATTATAGCCGGGGAATGTGCGCTGGGCGGCGATGTAGCTAAGGCCAAGTATAGAGCTCCACTCATTGAGCGCATCTGCTTTCATGGCTGCCTGGCATACCCTGTGCAGCGATAGCGCTGATATATCTAATGTTTTCAGGAAATTTTCGTAATTGGTGTTAGTATATTCAATATTCTTGCGCACATTTGGCGACATGCCTATAGAATGGAGTATAAAGTCCATTTTACCGCCAAAGATTTCCAAACTTTTCTGCATCAGGTTTTCCATATCTGCCATAGAGGTGGCATCAGCAGCGATCACTTGTGCGTTGCATAGCTTTGCCAACTCATTTATTTTGCC
>CAIRZD010000072.1 GCA_903882965.1 uncultured Bacteroidota bacterium | reverse complement strand
TCCGATAAAAAAATGAGGCTTTACTGGAGACAGAGGGCGGGGCAATGTGCATAGAGCTATGAAACAGCTATGTGATTTAGGACACTGTAAGAGTCTTCCTAATCGGGCGAGAAGTATTCGACCATCCTATATCAGGGTTCGGGACGTCGAGTAATGGATATAGAAAGCATAGTTAAGCAACTGCCACTAGTAGAACAAGAAGCGTTCTTTGAGATGGCTAAAGACTATATGGCTTCCCTTAATCGGGAAAAAGCCCAAAAAGACTTTATGACCTATATCCACGATATGTGGCCCGGATTTATTTATGGCGCCCACCATAAGGTGATGGCAAAGAAATTTGAGGAGATAGCCAATGGAACTTGCAAGCGTCTTATTATTAATATGCCTCCCCGTCATACTAAGTCTGAATTTGCTAGCTACCTGCTTCCTGCGTGGTATCTGGGCAGATATCCTGACAGAAAAATTATCCAATGCTCGAACACGGCTGAACTCGCTGTGGGTTTTGGTCGTAAAGTCCGTAACTTGGTAGGAAGTAATCAATATGCAAAGATATTCCCAAATGTCTCTCTTAAATCTGATAGTAAGGCTGCTGGGCGCTGGGGTACTTCTGGTGGCGGGGACTACTTTGCTATTGGCGTTGGTGGTACTGTTACGGGTAAAGGAGCGGATTTGCTCATTATTGACGATCCTCACTCGGAACAAGAAGCGGCGATAGCAGCTACAAATCCAGAGGTTTACGATAAAGTTTATGAGTGGTATTCGTCTGGTCCAAGACAGCGACTTCAGCCAGGCGGGGCAATTGTTATCGTAATGACCCGCTGGAGTAAGCGGGATTTAACGGGAAAAATTCTCCAGTCATCAATTGAACGGGATGGCGACGAATGGGAAGTAATTGACTTTCCTGCAATATTGCCAAACCATGAACCTTTGTGGCCTGCCTTTTGGCCTTTGCCAGAACTCCTCGCCTTAAAGGAAGAACTTCCTGTTTCCAAGTGGAATGCCCAGTATCAACAACAGCCGACTTCAGAAGAGGGTGCCTTAGTTAAGCGGGAATGGTGGAAAGTCTGGGAGAATGAAAGACCGCCAAAATGCGAGTTTATTATTCAGGGGTGGGACACCGCCTTTACCAAGAATGAGCGTTCAGACTATTCAGCCTGTACAACTTGGGGTGTTTTCTTTATGAATGAAAATGAAAACGATGCCCACGTTATTCTTTTGGATGCCTTTAAAGAACGGCTAGAATTCCCCGAATTAAAGGAAAGAGCCTATCAAATGTATAAGGAATGGGAACCCGATGCGTTTATCGTAGAGGCGAAAGCTTCAGGAAGCCCTCTTATATTTGAGTTAAGACGCATGGGTATACCCGTATCAGAGTTTACACCTACTCGTGGTAATGATAAGATCACGCGTATGAATTCGGTAACGGACTTGTTTGCTTCCGGAAAAGTCTGGGCGCCTCGAAAAAGGTGGGCAGAAGAAGTGATTGAAGAGATGGCAGCCTTTCCAAATTCTGACCACGATGACTTAGTTGACTCCTCGACTATGTGTCTGATTCGTTTTAGAAAGGGTGGATTTATCCGTTTACCCACGGACGAAGAAGATGAACCGATTGATTTTAGACGCAAAACCGCGTATTACTAGGAAAAACTATGGCAATTGAAAAAGCACTATACCAACTACCCGAAGGAATTGATTCTTTGGTGGCAGAAGAACCTGATCTTGATATTGAGATTGAGGACCCAGAATCAGTAACTATTGGTATGGATGGCTTAGAAATTAGCCTTGAACCAGAAGTAGAAACCGACGAAGATTTTGGTGCAAACCTAGCGGATTACATGAGCGAAGGCGCTTTAACTGAAATCGCTGGAGACTTAATTGGCGACTTTGATTCAGACGTTGCTTCCCGCAAAGATTGGATTCAGACCTATGTAGACGGGCTAGAACTTCTAGGCCTTAAGATTGAAGAACGTACTGAGCCTTGGGAAGGCGCTTGCGGTGTTTATCACCCGCTGCTTTCCGAAGCCCTTGTTAAGTTCCAATCTGAAACAATTATGGAAACTTTTCCAGCCGCAGGTCCAGTAAAGACCCAGATTATCGGCAAAGAAACTCCTGAGAAAAAAGCCGCTGCTGAACGTGTTCAAGCGGATATGAACTATCAATTAACAGACGTAATGCAAGAATACCGTCCCGAGCAAGAGCGCTTACTCTGGGGATTGGGTATTGCAGGTAACGCATTTAAGAAAATTTACTACGACCCAAGCCTTCAACGTCAGGTCGCTATGTATGTTCCTGCAGAAGATATCGTAGTTCCTTATGGCGCTTCTAGCCTTGAGTCTGCAGAACGCGTAACTCACGTCATGCGTAAAGGCGAGAACGAACTACGCAAATTGCAAGTTGCCGGTTTTTACCGCGACATTGACTTAGGAACACCAGACAACGTATTAGACGAAGTAGAAAAGAAAATTGCAGAAAAGCTTGGCTTTAGAGCTACTTCAGACGACAGATATAAAGTATTAGAAATGCACGTTGACCTTGACTTAGAAGGTTATGAGCATGAAGGAGAAGACGGAGAGCCAACAGGAATCGCCCTCCCATATGTAGTTACCATTGAAAAAGGATCCGGTTCAGTATTAGCGATCCGCAGAAATTGGAACCCAGATGATGAAACTTTTAAGAAACGTCAGCACTTTGTTCACTACGGCTATATTCCCGGTTTTGGCTTCTATTGTTTTGGCCTTATTCATCTTATCGGGGCTTTTGCTAAGTCAGGCACTAGTATCCTCCGCCAACTCGTTGATGCAGGGTCACTTTCAAACTTGCCGGGTGGCTTTAAGACCCGTGGCTTGCGTGTTAAAGGAGACGACACACCGATAGCGCCCGGAGAATTCCGTGACGTTGACGTACCTAGCGGCACAATGAAAGACAACATTATGACCTTGCCATACAAAGAACCTTCAATGGTTCTGGCTGGGTTGTTAGATAAGATCGTAGACGAAGGCCGCAGATTTGCTTCTGCTGCAGACCTAAAAGTTGCAGATATGTCAGGGAATACCCCAGTAGGGACAACCCTTGCTATTCTGGAAAGAACTTTAAAAGTTATGTCTGCCGTACAAGCCCGTATTCATTATTCAATGAAACGCGAGTTTAAGTTATTAAAAATAATTATTGCAGACTATACCCCCGAAGAGTATTCATATGATCCTCAAGAAGGTGATCGTAGAGCTAAGAAGTCGGACTATGACAATGTAGAAGTTATTCCAGTATCCGATCCTAATGCAGCAACAATGAGTCAAAAGATTATGCAGTATCAAGCTGCTCTTCAATTAGCTCAGTCCGCGCCCCAGCTTTATAACCTTCCTTTATTGCACCGTCAAATGTTAGACGTTCTAGGAATCAAGGACGCAGCTAAGTTAGTTCCTTTACCGGACGATCAAAGACCAAGAGACCCAATAACAGAGAACATGGACAACCTTAAGGGTAAACCATTAAAAGCGTTCCTATATCAAGACCACGACGCCCATATTGCGGTTCACATGGCGCTCATGCAAGATCCAAAAATCATGCAAACGATTGGTCAAAACCCACAAGCTCAAATGATTATGGGTTCTTTAATGGCTCACATTCAAGAACACTTAGGTTACTCATATCGTCAGCAAATGGAAGATATGATTGGAGTTCCAATTCCTTACTCGGAAGAAGACGACTATTCAATTCCTGAAGAAGTGGAATTACAGATAGCCCGACTTGCCGCGCCCGCAGCGCAGAAACTGTTGCAACAGGATAAAACCGCCATTGCAGCGCAACAAGCGCAACAGGCAGCCCAAGATCCTTTAGTACAGATTCAACAACAAGAATTACAAATTAAACAGCAAGAAGCTCAAACAAAGCAAATGAAAGCGCAGTCTGACGCACAGGCTAAGGCACAACAACTACAAATTGAGCAATCAAGAATTGTTTCACAAGAGCGTATTGCAGGAATGCAAATGAACGCTAAAGCCCAAAAAGACCAAGCAGAATTGCAGATTCAACGAGAAATCGAATCTGCAAGACTAATGTCTAAAGAAATGCTAGAAGCAAACAAGCTTGGAGTTGACTTCGCCAAGCATAAAGAAGTGATGTCAAAAACGGAGAAATCCACGAAAGGTGAATAATGCTAGACAAAGCTCTAACTCATCTCAAGAGCCAGATAGATGAGAAAGTAGCACGGTTACAAGAAGCATTAGGTACGGGTACAGCGAAAGATTACTCAGAGTACCAAAAGATGTGTGGTGAAGTTCAGGGTCTATTGACCGCCCGTCTTTATATTACAGACCTTGCACGAAACTTGGAGAACTCCGATGAGTGAACTTCAGTTAAATCAAGCAGTTGATTTATCAGCCTTACTTAACAAAGACGCAGACGAAAAAGCACGACAACTTCCGACGCCCTCTGGCTACCGCATTCTATGCGCAATCCCAGAAGTAGAAGAAGAATATGAAAGCGGTATCCTAAAGTCAGATCAAACGATTAATTATGAAGAAAAGCTGGCAACAGTCCTTTTTGTAGTAGATCTTGGTCCAGACTGTTACGCTGACAGCACTAGATTTCCTCACGGTGCTTGGTGTAAAAGGGGCGATTTCATTATCGTTCGACCAAACGCTGGAACACGCTTACTGATTCATGGTAGAGAGTTCCGGATGATTAACGATGACACGGTGGAAGCAGTAGTAATGGATCCCCGTGGCATAAAACGTGCTTAAGGAGTAAAAAAACATGCCTCAAGAAATGAACAAATACGAGTTTCCTGACGAAATTGAAGTCAGCAAACCCGGAGCTGAAATGAGTGAAGGTGAAATCGAAATTGAAGTAGAAAACGATACGCCACCAGAAGATCGCAATAGAAAGCCAGTAGATCCTGAGACAATTCAGGCTTTAGAGGACGATAATCTTGAAGAGTACCAAGAAAAAGCCCAGAAAAAGCTAAAAGATCTTAAAAAAGTATGGCACCAAGAGCGCCGCGAAAAAGAAGCAGCGCTTAGGGAGCAACAAGAAGCAGTTCGCCTTGCACAAAGAATGTTGGAAGAGAATAAAAACCTCAAACAACGCCTTTCTAATGGAGAAAATGTCTATGTTGACGCTGTAAAACAGGCAACTGAGCAAGAATTAGACTCGGCTAAGGCTGAATTTAAGTCCGCTTACGAATCTGGTGACTCAGATAGACTACTTGCTGCCCAAGAACGCATTACAAATGCAAAATTGAAAGCAGATAAAGTAGATAATTATCAACCACAGTTCCAAAAAGCTTTACAAGAGCAAGAAAATCCAGTAAAACTCACTAATCAGCAGGTTAATGCCCCTGATAAGAAAGCTTTGAAATGGCAAAAGAACAACGATTGGTTCGGTCAAGACGAAGAAATGACAAGTCTGGCATTAGGATTGCACGAAAAATTAGTACGCAATGGGATCCCGGCTGGATCAAATGAGTACTATGAAAACATTGATAAAACAATGCGAAAACGATTCCCTGAGAATTTTGACGGGGAAGAAGAAGTAAGTGTTGAAGAGCCTGAAAAGGTTCAGAGACAAAAAGCTAGTACGGTAGTCGCTCCGGCAACACGCAGCACGTCTCCGAAAAAGATTCGTATGAGCAAAACCCAAGTCCTACTTGCGAAAAAGCTAGGATTAACCCCAGAGCAGTACGCCCGTGAACTAACTAAATTGGAGGCCCAAAATGGCTGAAGTAAAAAAGACTCGTGAGCTTGAAACCCGTGCAGTAGTGGAACGTCCTCAACAGTGGATGAACCCCGAATTGCTCCCTGAACCTGATAAACAGGCTGGGTATGCTTATCGATGGATTCGTGTTTCAACATTGAACAACCCTGATCCGCGTAACCTTTCAGCAAAACTGAGAGAAGGATGGGAACCGGTTCCTGTTGAAGAACAACCTAAATTCCAACTGTTAATCGATCCAACAAGTCGCTTTAAGGACAACATTGAAATCGGTGGATTATTGCTTTGCAAAACTCCTGAAGAGTTTGTTGACCAGCGTAATGCTTATTACGCCAAGCAAACATTAGCTCAGACGGACGCTGTAGACAATAATTTAATGCGCCAAAGTGACCCCCGGATGCCCCTTTTCAAAGAAGGTAAATCCTCGACTAGCTTTGGTTCTGGTAAATAACTTTTTTATATTGGAGATTTAAATGGCTTATCCAACCGTTTCTGCTCCCTATGGATTAGACCCTGTTAACCGTATTGACTTTATGCCCTATGCTGGGGCTACTCGTCAACTGCCAATCGCAAGTACTTATAACACTGCGATTTTCAACGGTGACATCGTTATGATTAAAGGTGGCAGTATTATTAAATCGAACGTAACTGTTGATTCAACCACAGACAACACCGCCAACTTAACTTATGGTGTGTTTATGGGTGTTCAGTACATTAATGGTCAAAGTCAAACCGTTCAAGCTCAGTACTACCCCGGTAATGCTGCTGCAAGTTCGGCTGTTGCTTATGTTGTTGATGATGCGTCTGCTGCATTTAAAGTAGCTATTACTTATTCTGGTAATGCCACTATTACTACAGCTAACGCTGCTGTTGTTGG
>CAIRZD010000071.1 GCA_903882965.1 uncultured Bacteroidota bacterium | reverse complement strand
ATGTCCTTGATGAAGTTTTCTGTGGACTGCTTTTTGTTTGATTCCATGTTTACATTTTTTGTTGGTTAACAATGGAAACACTATCTAAAGTTATGCTGTTTTTAGTCCACTTTATGCTGACGATTTACATGCAGTGATCTTTACTATATTACCACCCATACCTTTTGCTTCTCTCTTTGCTTCAGCAATTACTTCTTCATAATCGCAGTGTGTTTCGGTAGCGTTATTGCCCACCTTTATGCTGCCTTTTTTAATTGCGTTTGCCGGTACAGGCATCTTTAAAGGAAGTGATATAATACTGTCTTCACTGCTTTGCGCAAAAACACTATAATGGCTGGCGAGTAGAAGTGAAATTGCAATAAAGCAACAGGCCCGTTTCATAGAGTGAAAGTAAGAATTTATACAACACGGTTGTATTGATGGAAAAAGGTTATTAAGTTTGAGAAAATACTTCATATGCAAATATCATTAACCCCGTTCGAAACAGATTTGCTGAATGAATTTGTTCACACCCAGACGTTTAGCGAATTGACCGATTTGCAAATGGCAATTAATGGATCACTTAATGAGCAAAAAGAACATTTGATCCTTAGCGGCAAAACTACTGGTACTGATTTTAATTCATTTGTTACACATACTACATCTGACATTACCAATTTTTTAGTAGACCATGAATTTTTCCATGCCAGGGAAGGAGGTGTTTATTTTTTAACCGATAAAGGCAAGCATCTGAAATTACAAGGTTCGCTGCAAAAATATATTGATTGGGAAAAGGTACGCGACCAGGAGCTGGTTGATGAAATGCACACTATTCAGTCGAAAGGCTACCTGGAACGTGAGCAACCAACACACGCTGAGTTAGCGCCAGAACCTGTAGATGAAGAGCGGAAAAGTAATTTAGTATATTACATCCTGATCATTGTGGCGCTCATTGCGTTTTACCTGATCGGTAAATATCATAAGTTTAGTTAGGTTGTATTGATTGGCGTTTTTTTTAAGGATTATAAAATTAAGTTTTTAATGACCGTATTATATATAATTGTGATCCTGTTGCAGATTGGTGTCATCATCTATTTCGTAAGAAGAGGTAAGAGGTTGCGGCAGGCAGCATTAGTCAATGCTGCTGCTCCCGATACTGATAGTTATGACGGGCTCAGAACCCTGGCTTTGCATATTACTCCGGCACAGCTAAAGTTAACGATCCCAGAAAATGAAACATTTGTATATGGTGTAATAATGGATTGCAATGTTGGTGAGGGCATAGTAACACTCTCGGCATATATTACAGGCGCAGTAAGTATATACTTCAGTAACGGTGGTGTAAAGACAGGCGGCGGAATGACACCCGAAATTGCAGAATCGGCGGCGGATTTTGTAACTGCCGCACAGGATTATATCAACCGGGCTATACAGGTGGCAAATACCGAACTACCGGCAAAAGGCTGTGTGCGGTTTTACTTGCTTACCAATCATGGTATATATGTAGCACAGGAGCAATTGGCCCAGTTTGAAAATGGTTCATCATCATGGCTGCCGCTTTTTGAAATGGGTAATGAGGTGATCAGCCGGATACATGCTAGTGGCAATGGCCACCTGGTGGGATAATTATTGTTAAATACTAAAATTATGATCAGGACTGCTCAGTTTGACGACCTTGAAACCATAGTTGAAATATACAACCAGGCAATAGACGCCAGGTTCCAAACCGGTTTCACCGAGCGCATCACCCTTGATGACCGCATAGAATGGTTTAATGAACATACCCCCGATAAGTATCCTTTGTTTGTGTATGTAGTTGACGACCAGGTAGCAGGCTGGCTTAGCGTAAGCCCATACCGTGCGGGCAGAGGAGCGCTCCGTTATTCGGTAGAGATAAGTTATTTTATAGATACGGCTCACCGCAAGAAGGGTATTGCATCTCAATTGCTGGTATATGCCATCAATGCCTGCCGCCAGTTAAATTATAAAACAGCTATTGCAATAATCCTCGATAAGAACACCGCAAGTATGAACCTGATGGAAAAATTCGGTTTCAAGAAATGGGCCTTTCTTCCCGGTGTTGCAGATTTTGATGGGGTAGAATGTAACCATGTATATTATGGGATGAAACTCAATGAATCCTGATCATTCACAATCCACATTAAAAAGCTGCCCTACTTTAATACAGATGAGCCGGTCTGAATACCCATCGTCGAGGTATTTTTGTTTAAAAGTAAAATCCGCCATTTTACAATTGCCATTTTTCTCTTCGCAATAGAGCTCCATATGTATTTTGCGCCCTATTAAATAGCCATTATCATCCAGGATCACCTGCCATTTCGGAGATATGATCGTAGCTCTTTTATATTCTACCAGCCATTGCAAGTCGGTAGCACGTTCATTAGCTATCCTTAAAGCCTGGTGTTCCAGCCATTCATCTTCCATTCCCGCTTTTATGTCACTGAACCTTGCCTGGTTTTGGGCATGGGCGCATAATACCGGCATAAGTAGTATAACAAGAAATGCAATAATGTATTTTGTCATCCAATATTATTTCGTCAAAGATAAACAAGGAAATGATTGTCATTTACCAACCATAAAAATATACAAATAGATACTATTTTTGCGGCCATGCTAAAGTTTTCATTGCCGCTTACCCTTATTGTTTTTATACTGCTATGCACGATCACGGTTTTTGCACAGGATCAAAATTCAGCACAAGGTTTTGGTATTGAGGCCAATGTACTATCCGGTAAGATCATTAAGCACACCGTTAAATTTACCGCACCCATCCCTGCCTCGTCAAATGCACTAGATTTTAATTTTGTATGGCAAACCTATGGCAGGAAAGATTGGCAGCAAAGACGCAATTTTCCTCTGATAGGTATTGGCGTTACATATACCGGCTATGGTTTGAACCGGGTTTTTGGTAATTGCATAGGCATTTATCCTAATATCCAGATCCCGCTTATCAGGGGCAAAAACATCGAGTGGACTTTCCGCCTTGGCGATGGCCTTGGGTATGTAACCCGGAAATACCAGGCTACGGCTCCATTAGATACTATTAATAATGCCATCGGTAGCCACCTCAATGATTTCGCAATATTTATGACCGATATCCGGCTCCACGTTGATGATCATTGGCAATTACAGTTTGGCGGCAATTTCACCCATATATCTAATGCCGATTATCACCAACCCAATCTTGGTGTGAATATGGCAGGTATTCACTTAGGTGTACAATATTATCCTACTACTTATAAACCTAAGAAGATAATCAGGGATTTACCTGTACTTAAAAACAGGTGGTTGTATGAATTCCGCTATGGTATGTCATTTAAAGAAGCAAGGGCGCCCAAGATCAATGACCCTATAGAGCCTACGTATCACGGCACTGCTTATGCAAGCAGGCGCTGGCTAAGTAAGAATAAATTCTTTGGCGGGATCGATTATGCATATCATAAAGATGTTTATGATTTTCTTGTAAATTATGAGGTTGATTATGGCCATGCAAAAGCACATGCATGGGACGGCGCATTTTTTGTAGGTAATGAATTTCTCGAAGGTAGGGTAGGGTTTGTAACACAACTGGGTGTTTATTACCATCAAACATATCTTAAGTTTGATCCTTTTTATGAGAAGATCGGTATCAATTTTTATCTCATCCAGAAAGAACATGGACCTGTTAAAGAACTTTTTTTATCAGCTATGTTACTTACCCACGAGATTGTAGCCGAATATGCTGAATTCGGTATTGGCGCCGGGTTCTAATTTTTTATTCACTACTAATTTATTGTAATTCATTTAGTTGAAGCGGGATACTGATTCTATTGCTTTAGCATTGTTATGTATTATCCGCCATCTATTTTAATATACTCCAGTTACAAATTTATTTAAAAATATGTATAAATATGTTTGTAGATTCAAAAACTATGTTTACATTTGTTAACAATTCATTAGTAACTCATTTGTAAAACATTAAGAAATGAAACTTAAAACGATATTTCTCGCTCTTACATTTATCAGTGCTACTAACGCATTTGCACAAAACCGCGTTGTGGAAAATGCAATTAAAGATGTTGCATTAGTTCCATCAAAAGACGCCAAAATGGTTGATAACCAAAAACCATGTGATATTATTAATAAACGGAATTCTCCCCTCTCGTACTAATTGTAGCTAGGATAAGTTAACGCTGAACAAAAATAAAGAAAGCATGGCGGATTCATCATCTACCATGCTTCCTGCTTTAAATACAACAAATGTCAATGTTTTGGTATTGGTGGAGTTGTATGTTTAGGATGTAATCCACTTTCATCATATCCATCATCTGGTTTAGCGTTAAAGCATTCGCTTGTAATAAAAGTGAAAAATGCTTTCCAATCATTGATGTCATATTCTTCATCCACCACTCTGCCCGTATAGACAGTGATTACACAACCATTAGCATATTTCATAACATGGCATTCCGCTTGAGAATTGTCGTCCGTCCATTTTCCAATGTAGCACAATATATTCTCACCTATTGCAGCATCATGTTTAGTTTCAATTTTGCTGTATTTTAAAGTCCGTTCTTCACCAGTTAACCACTTAATGATAAATGTTTTGTTGGTAGCATTAAGCGTTATTCTACCTTGTTCTGTAAAGTCTGAATTGGTGTAATATGCATGGTATTTGTCATTTCGGGATGCCTTCATTGGAGAAGTGTATTGAGATATTTTACCGCCATAAAAGTGAACTGTTTGTTGTGCGTTAGATATTTGGCATGCAAAAGCCATTAACATTAAAATGCTTCTTTTCATTGTGTGGTAATTTTGAACGATTAAACAATTTGATTGATTTCAGACAAAGAATAGGCGTAGCCGAAATTCTTCAGTCGTTCAAGGCTTACCACAGCCCTTAGTACAAAAGACACAGCTACGCCCGTATTAGGACGCATCAATGCCATAAGTTGTACTAATTGTTGTTTGTGGTAATTTAGAACGACAACGTTATGCTACGATACGAGTAATGATTTGTTGTTGCTTTTTATCTATTCATAGGCATGTTTGTTTCAAAGTTAACAATAAAGTACAAAAGCTAAAGTAATGAGCAATATATCAAAAGCACCATGGAAAGTGGCAGCAACATCAGGGTATAAAAACCAAACTTTTGAATCAATGTTAGTAAATGACGCCAATGGTAATTTAGTAGCGGATTGTAACATAGTAGGTGCTAAATCACGAACAGATAAGGAAAACATAGCTAATGCTAAATTAATCGCTGGCGCTCCTGAATTGATGGAGTGTCTGAAAAGTCTGAACAAAGCCATTGATGATTATTGGAATAGTGCGATAAAAACTGATTTTATGGTAAAGAACATCAATCATAAGCAACAATCAGCCTACTCACTTATAGATAGACTGGAACAGCACTAAGTCCATCATGTTTGTGTTTCGGTTGTTATAGCGGAAACAGAACTCATTCACGTACTTCTGTAGATGTTGCGCTGAAACGTGATGATAGATACCATAAATCCCACGTTTCAAAGTAGCCCAAAAACTTTCAATGTTGTTGGTGTGAATGATGCCCTGAGCATATTCCTTGGTGTGGTCAACTTTTAAATGAACGTGCTTACCTTTCTTTCGCAAGAAGTCATACCCCGTGAATTCATCCGTCATCACAACAGCACTTTTGTGAACCACTTCATCCAAAACTGCCATCAATTGCTTTCCTGTTAGCTTTTTGCCCTCTTTGTTTGGTAGAGCAACCCTGGCATGAACCTGTTGGGAATTTCTGCTGACTACACCAATGACGGGTATCTTGCTGGTTCCTCTGCCCCGCTTATGTTTTTCCTGCGGTTGTCCGTTCTTTTTGTTGCCCTTACGAGGCTTTCCACCAACGTAGGTTTCATCCATCTCCACGATTGAAAGGAATTGAGCACTCACATCTCCCTTATTCCCCATTGCTTCACGGATTTTACGAAGCATGCGCCATGAAGTTTTGTAAGAACCTTTGATTTCACGCTGTAACTGAAGGGCAGAAATTCCTTTCTTTCCATTGATGAACAGATGAAGTGCATAAATCCACTTTCTCAGATTGGTATAGGTGTCTTCAAACATGGTGTCTTTAAAAATCGAAAAGTCATTGCGACACGAAGCACAACGGAACACTTTCTTTTTATCCTTTCTCCGTACAACTTCGTCAGAGCCGCAATGATTGCAGGTGACATTTCCAGCGTAGCGGATATTGATAAAGTGTTGTATTATGTGTTCTTCGGTGGGAAATTTTTCAAGAAAGTCGAGAAAAGTCATATGAACTTGTTTACGGTACGAAGTTCCAAACATCTTTTCACATTATAAAACGTTCGCAAGTATTAATTTTCTCATTAAACGTATGATACTGAGACCATAGTGATGTTATGAATGCTATAATTTGTACAGGCGAAGTGACATCACGATGCCATTTTCTTGTAATTAACAGGTGGTGCAAAAGTTTGAAGACAACAGTATTGCAGTTGGAATATATTTGTAAAACAAAAGGCGGCAAGGGTCATAGTGAGAGCCACTATGAGAACACCTACCGCCTTTCAGCCAAGCCGTGCAGTTATGGTCTGTCCGATAGCTTGGCTCCAACGAAAAGTACACGCAACCGTACCTGAATAGAGGTACGATAGTTGGAAAGTGGCTTTTCGTTTCTTTTTATAACTGTGTTTCAAGGTTGAATGGTTCCTGCCAAGTGATGGCTAGAGCAACAATGCAATCAAAGTTAATCAGGAAAGGACAACCTCATTGTGGTAAGTACGAGAGGGGAGAATTCCGTTAATAAATCATCAACCCGGACTGTTACAGTTAGGATCGAAGAATCCAGCGTTGTTAATAACTTCCTGCAAAAGAAAGTTATAGTTCAAAAAATAGGGCCAAAGGAACAGAAGTTTGTAGGCTATGCCGGTTGCGACGGCAATGTGCTATATGAAAAATGCACAGGCTATAAAATTAATATTGCTTATTACGAAGAGCCGGCTACTACTACAGCTACGGCCCAGGTTAATATTCCTGTAGCCAACGCTACAGATAATAAAGGGATCACATCTAAATAGAGTATTTTATATTATTTGTATAGGTGCCGCAAATATTTGCGGCACCTATTTTAGTTATTGGGGCGCAAACCTCTGGCCCTCAGCAATATCTTAGCAACAAAAACGGGTAATAACAATATTTTCATCTCAAAGTTTTAGTTCCGTATCAAAATTGGTTGTATGTTTATCACTCGCAAAAAAAGTAATGTGGATGTGAGTTTTAAAAAATACTTCCTGTTGTTAATTGTTGGGCTGCTCATAGCTGCCGGCGTTGATGCGAAGTATTATATTGCTACAAAGGAACTTAAGGTTCGTGCCGCAAAGGGCAAGAAAGCAAAGATTATAGGTACTGTTAAGGCGCGCTCTACAGTTGATGTTACGGAGATCGACGATGTTTGGTGGCGTATTACTTATAACGACCAGGATGGCTATGTGCAGGGGAAATTATTAAAAGAAGCACCTGAAAATATCCAAACCCCCGAACAGACTTCAGTTGATGAAGCCTCAAGGTTGCCATTTGGTATAAGCACCACATCACTTATTATTATTATCGGCAGCATACTTGCTGTGATTGTTACTATCCGGCAGATCCGTAATTATATTGCCCGGAGAAACGCCCGTTTAGCATACCAGCCACCAGCTGAAAAAATAGTAAGGATCACACACTGGTATCAATGCAAGCATTGCAGCGCCGCAATAAAGAAAGATACAGAACCCAGCATTGCCGGCTGCTCCCAATCATTACGGCATCTTTGGATAAACCTTGGCCCGCTCGGCAATCTGAAATACATCTGTAAAAACTGCAGCACCATCATAATGGTAGCAGAGGAACCAAGAAAAGACGGCTGCCCCAACAATGACGAGCATCAATGGAAAAAACTCTGATGATTTCCGTTTGGTTTATTATGAAGTAAGTTGAGTGCCTTCATAGATATCTTTCAATTCCAGAGATACTGCAACAGACGGTAATTCCAGTGTTTCATTAATATCATTATACTCTTTGATTTCCCATATACCCTGGCTGTTGATCTGCCATGCTTCAATTAATATAGCTTCAGGCTCTACTAAAATATATTCTTCCAATGTGGGAATATCCTGGTACAGTTTGAATTTTTCTTCACGGTCATACTTTCTGGTAGATGGCGAAAGCACTTCAAAAATAATTATAGGGTTTAAGAAATTCAAACCATCATTATTCAGGCTCATTGGTTCACCGCATATAACGGAAATATCAGGGTAAGTAAACAGCGTATTCTTTTCGATGTGTATCCGTAAGTCGCTGCCAAAAGGTTGGCATGGCTTTCCTCTCAGCTTTAGCGTTAATGAAACCAATAAATTTCTCGCTCTCAAATTATGCGCCATTTTCGCACCCGACATGGCAAATATCTCCCCCTGGTAGTACTCATGCTTTTCAGTAGCAACATTTTCCAGCTCCAGGTATTCTTCAATAGAATACTTGCGTTTACCATAAGCAACTGCAGGCTCGTTGACTTCCATAATTTAAAGGTAAGAAAATATCATTTATCCACCCATCTCTACACCCAGTTCCTCTACCAGATTCTTCTACATTACATTTTGCGTACTTTAGATGCAAATTCAATCTTATGTTTGGACGGAAAAAAAATAAGAATACTAAAAGTGAACTAAAAGACGTGATTTCCTGGAGAGGCCATGAGATAACTCGTATTGAAGCGTTCAGCGATGCTGTATTTGCTCTTGCTATTACATTACTTGCTGTTTCTGTAGATGTGCCAAAGAATTTTGAAGAATTGATAGTATCATTAAAAGGTTTTTTACCATTTTCGGTTTGCTTTTTGCTGTTTTTCCAAGTGTGGACCGCACAAAACCGTTTTTTCAGAAGATATGGATTGCATGACGAAACAACTATCGCTTTGAATGCCATGCTTTTATTTGCTGTGCTATTTTTTGTCTATCCGCTTAAGTTTCTCTGGACAGTGTTGTTACAATTGGGGGGGCAAATGAATGGGAACGAAATGCAAATATTATTGTACATATATGCCGGGGGCTTTATTGTTGTCTACGTACTTATTGGTCTTATGTACCGTCATGCCCACCAAAGAGCGGAACATTTAAAACTAACAGCCCGTGAATCTTTTGAGACCATGACATGTATGTATAAATATTTTGGCATGGCAAGTGTCGGACTACTTTCAATAGCTATAGCTTCGATACACAATTCTTTTTGCCTGATCCTCTCCGGAATGAGCTATTCAATGATAGGCGTTGTTGTTGGTATTATAATAAAGAGACGAGATGTGATGGTGAAAAAGATTTTTCCTGCTTCTGCTGTATTTGATACTTCAAAAGAGAATGAGCCAGCAGGTGAACATATAGAAGTATGAGTTTATCAATAACGTCTGAAATGAAAAATAAAAAACCTCAAACCCTTGGTGGGTATGAGGTTTTTTATTTTGTGGTTTTGTGCCCGAATTGGATTCAAACAGCACAGTTTTTTCTCTTATGCCCCCACTTCAACACCCAGTTCCTCTGCAAGGTCTTTTTCTACCCGTAAATTATTAATTATAAATACCTGCCTGTCCGGCGTGTTCTTGCCCATATAGTATTCCAGCAGTTTTTGTATTTGCGCATCCTGGCTTATGAGCACAGGGTCTTTACGGATGTCTTCACCTATAAATTGCGCAAACTCTTCGGGGCTTATCTCTCCCAGCCCTTTAAAGCGTGTTATCTCTGCCTTGGCGCCTATTTCGGTTATTGCGCGCTGGCGCTCTTCATCGCTGTAGCAGTAAATGGTTTTTTGTTTGTTGCGCACCCTGAAAAGAGGCGTTTGCAGAATATAGATATGATTGCCACGCACCAGGTCCGGGAAAAACTGCAGGAAGAAGGTCATGATGAGCAGGCGTATGTGCATACCATCCACATCGGCATCGGTGGCAATCACTATATTGTTATACCGCAGGCCATCCAGCCCTTCTTCAATATTCAGCGCATGTTGCAGCAGGTTGAACTCTTCATTTTCATACACCACCTTCTTGGTGAGTCCGTAACAATTGAGCGGTTTACCCCGCAGGCTGAACACGGCTTGTGTTTCCACTTGCCTGCTCTTGGTAATAGAGCCGCTGGCACTGTCTCCCTCGGTAATGAATATTGTTGATTCCTGTTGTTTTAGATTGTATTCGTCCCTGCCTTTTGTAGGTGGTTCATCATTCAGGTGTATCCGGCAGTCGCGTAGTTTTTTATTGTGCAGGTTAGCTTTCTTGGCGCGCTCATTGGCCAGCTTGCGTATACCACTCAGTTCTTTACGTTCGCGTTCACTTTGCTCTATCCGTTTTTTCAGCGCTTCAGCTACTGCCGGGTTTTTATGCAGGAAGTTATCCAGGTCTTTATTGAGGAAGTCGCTTATGAAAGCCTTCATGCTGGGACCGCCTTCCCATACGATCTGTGAGCCCAGTTTGGTTTTTGTCTGTGATTCAAACACCGGCTCTTGCACCCTCACTGATATTGCTGCGCATATACTTTGCCGTACATCAGATGCATCATAATCTTTTTTGTAAAAGTCGCGGATGGTTTTTACAAATGCCTCGCGGAATGCTGCCTGGTGTGTACCGCCCTGTGTAGTATGCTGCCCGTTTACAAATGAATAAATATCCTCACCATAATCGCCCGTATGTGTTAAAGCTACTTCTATATCATTGCCTTTAAGATGGATGATAGGGTAGCGCAGATTCTCCGGGTTTGTCTTGCGTTGCAGCAGGTCAAGCAGGCCGTTTTTGGAAATATAATTCCTGTTATTGAAGTGTATCTGCAGGCCGGCATTAAGAAAACAGTAATTCCATACCTGGTTCTCCAGGTACTCGTGCAGGAAATGATAATTTTTAAAAACAGTATCATCCGGCCTGAAGATTACCAGTGTTCCGTTTTGCTCTGTGGTGCTGGTCTCTTTATGGTCTTTTACCAATATGCCTCTTTCAAATTCAGCAACCTTCATCCGTCCTTCCCTGAACGATGCTACTTTGAAGTATTTACTGAGCGCGTTTACCGCCTTTGTACCTACACCATTCAGCCCCACTGATTTCTGGAAAGCTTTACTGTCATACTTCGCGCCGGTATTTATTTTGCTCACCACATCCACCACCTTGCCCAGTGGTATTCCCCGCCCAAAATCCCGTACGGTCACGCCGCCATCTGCTATTGTCAATTCTATGCGCTTACCCTGGCCCATTGCAAATTCATCTATGCAATTGTCCATTACTTCTTTCACAAGCACATAAATCCCATCGTCCACGCTGCTGCCATCACCCAGCTTACCGATATACATCCCCGGCCGCAAACGTATATGCTCCCGCCAGTCGAGTGATTTAATACTGTCTTCGTTATATTGATTGAGTAAGTCTGCTGCCATTTTTTAAGTCAAAAGTTAATTAGTTAAAAGTTAATTAGTGTTATTATCCCCGTAACACCTCCCTTTCCTTTGGAGAGGGTTGGGGGAGGTCTCTACCATCCCTGCGCCAGCACATCTGCAATATGCATTGTCTGTATCGGTAGTTTGTTCTCATTTATGTATCCCTGTATGTGCATCATACAGCTTACATCTGTTGTTATCATGTATTTAGCGCCCGTATCCAGTGCACTTTTTACTTTTGTTTGCGCCATACCAATTGATATGGGCTCAAATTTTATAGCAAACGTTCCGCCAAAACCACAGCAGGTTTCACATTCCTTCATTTCTACCAGTTCCAGCCCGTTTACATTTGCCAGCAATCTGCGCGGGCCGTCTTTTATACCACATTCCCTTAGTGCGCCACATGCATCATGATAGGTTGCTACACCATTGAGCGTGGCGCCAATATTTTCTGTTTTTAAAATATTGGTAATAAACTCAGTGAATTCATACACATTGCCCCGCACCTGGTTGCAAAGGTTGTGGTCAGAGCTGTTATCAAAAAGCTTGTCATAAAAATTACGCACATAGCCCGTGCATGATCCGCTTGGGCTTACTATATAAGTATCATCTTCAAAGTCGTGCAGAAATTTAGTAGCTACTGCTTTTGCTTCATCACGGTAGCCGGCATTAAAAGCGGGTTGTCCGCAGCAGGTTTGCTTGGTATTATAAGATACTTCGCATCCCAGCTTCTCCAGTACTTTCACCATATTCATGCCCGTTTCCGGGTATAGCTGGTCTACAAAGCAGGGTATGAATAATTGTACTTTAGGCATTATTTATGTAAATGATTAATAACCAGCCAGCAGGCGGGTAGGTAAAACTACCCGCTAAGATACAAAAAGGTAGGCTGAAGTAATATAGAACTTACATCCATACTAGTGTATATGACAAATTGTGTTTTAGTATCTTTTATTACAAAGGTTTTACCAATACAATTGCATATAAATATTTTTAGCTATACGGCTTCTAATAACAAATTTGCATCAACGTGTAATTCACGATGAACGGCTTTAAGAAATAGGATATCAGGTTTTTGTTTACCACTCATGATGAGCGATAATTTAGCATCACTTATATGAAGCTTTTTAGCGAGTTCTGTTTGCTTTAAACTCATCTCATACATTTTCATTTCTATTATTCCGGCAAATGTGGATGGATGGCCAATAACAAACTTCTTTTTTTCGTAGGCCTGGGCCGCAACCGCAAGGCGGCGTATTTCAGAAAGCTCAGTTTTAGAAACATTTTTACTTCCTTTCTCCATCAATTCATCTATTCTTGCCATTACTGCATCATATTGAGTATCTGAAGTAATAGTTGATACAATGGCAGCCTTGCGTATTGCTTTTTCACCAACTGATTGATTGTCAATAGATGACGTTGCGATTTTATTCTTTCCGGTTGTAGTTTTTTTACCTGTTGCTTTTTTCATTGTTCTAAATTTTAGAAGCACTCTTTAATTTATCATATTCTGAATGGCGTCCTACGAAACGTATGTAAACGGTGCGTACATCAAAAAAGATCATTGCAATAATTCTATAATTACCTCCGCCTACATTAAAGACAAACCTATCGTTACCTATAGCATCCACAGAATTGCTAAACATGTTTTTGATATCGTGATAACTACTCCAATCAGCTTTTTCTGTAAGCTTGTACCAATTATTGATAGTATCGGTTGCCTGTGGATTTTTGTCAATAAAGGCCTTTATTTTTGCATAGCTGATGACTACCATTTGCTACTCATTCTTAATTATCACAAAGGTATACAAATTTTAGATATTCTAAAAAATATTTAGAAAAAGTAAAATTAGCATGCTCGTGCCTACAGAAAATAGAGTAGCTTTTAAAACGCTAAATATCAACATTAGATCAGCAGCAGATTTTAAAGCATAAAGTGTATGGGCATTAATTATACAATTTTAATGATACTTATGTATATTGTAGCTATGAGCCTTTTGATGTGCTTGCTTTCTTAATTCTTAATGTTCCAAAAATGGATACCACCTTAGATATAGTACCCGTTCGTATCGCAGATCATTATAAGGTTATATCAGACCTCATGCATGAATTGCATGTCCATGAGCATAGTTTATTTGATAAAACTGCGGCATGGTCTGATATTGAAACAAACTATATGCGGCACGTTATTGAAATGCAGGACCAGCACGATGGCCTATGCCTTTTGGCATATGCAGATAATGCACCCATAGGTTTTATTTTTGGCTATGTCGAGGAGCAGGACGATAGCCGCATAGAGATACATGAAGGCAAAGAATTGTATATATCTGATGGCGTGGTGCTGGAGCAATACAGGCGCCTTGGTATCTATAAGATGCTCAATGAAACACTGGAACAGCATTATATTAATAAAGGCATAAAGCGCATTATCCGTTTCACTTTGGTCAATAACACCCGTATGCGCCAGTTCCTCGAGAACGAGGGTTATGGAGTTACCCGGTTGCTATATGAGCGGTGGTTATAAATAACTATCCCTGCATTTTACCGCCTGTTGATCTTCCATTTGCTTACCCCGTTTGTAACGGCCTGCTTGGTCAGGGTTTGTTTTTTATCCTTTTCCCAAATGTAGGCAGAGAGTAATGCAGCCACTTCTTCCTGCCCCACGTCTTCTTTAAAAAGGTACTCCGGTTTAAAGTACTTGTCAATAAATTTAGTATCAAATTTTCCGCTGCGGAATGGCTCGGTTTGCACCGCCCACTTACCAAATTCCATAGTTGTTTTTATACCCTTTATATAATACTCATCAATGGCGCGGCATAAGCGGTCTATGGCTTCATCGCGGGTAGGTGCATATGCTATAAGCTTCGCGATCATCGAATCATAAAATATAGGTATCTCCATCCCTTCTTCATATCCGTCATCCACACGCACTCCGGGGCCTTTCGGGGGCTGGTATATTTCCAGTTTACCAATATCAGGCAGGAAGTTATTGAGCGGGTCTTCTGTGCACACCCGCAATTCTATTGCATGGCCGGTTATGTGCAGGTCGTCTTGTGTAAAAGACAGTTTATTGCCGCGCGCCACATTTATCTGCTCCTTTACCAGGTCTATCCCCGTTATCATTTCAGTTACACAATGCTCTACCTGCAGGCGGGTGTTCATTTCAAGGAAGTAAAAATTAAGATTTTCGTCAACAAGAAATTCTACTGTACCCGCACCATAATAATCGCAAGAGCGGGCTACGGCTATAGCGCATTCACCCATCTGCTTTCTTATCTCCGGGGTCAGGCAGCTCGATGGGGCTTCTTCTATCAGCTTCTGGTGCCGGCGCTGTATGCTGCATTCCCGTTCAAACAGGTATGCGTAATTGCCGTGCTTGTCGCCCATTAGCTGTATCTCTATGTGGCGTGGCGCGCCTACGTATTTTTCTATAAACACATCATCATTACCAAATGCATTGAGGGCTTCACTTTTGGCAGTGCGTATCTGCTCTTCAAATTCTTCGTCATTATTTACTACACGCATACCCTTACCACCACCACCTGCCGATGCTTTTACCAAAATAGGGTAGCCTATGCTGTTGGCTATTTTGCGGGCTACATTCACATCGCTTATAGGTTCTTCAGTACCCGGCACCATGGGCACATTAAACTTTTTCGCGGCTTGCTTGGCGCCTATCTTACTCCCCATAATCTCTATAGAATGAGCCGCAGGGCCTATAAATATCAACCCTGCATCCGATACCGCTTTTGAAAAAGAAGCATTCTCGCTCAGAAAACCATAACCGGGATGTATCGCGTCTGCACCGGTCTGTTTAGCCGCTGCTATTATTTTTTCTGCTCGCAGGTATGATTGTGATGAAAGTGCGGGGCCTATACAAATAGCTTCATCAGCATAACGTACAAATGGCATATTCCTGTCTGCCTCTGAGAAAACCGCTACCGTTTTAATCCCCATTTCCTTTGCTGTGCGCATGATACGCATAGCTATCTCGCCACGATTGGCGATAAGTATTTTATTCATTTATTTATATTTATCAACCGCTTAGTTTTTCTTAACTGCTGCAGTTTTTCAGCGAAAGAGTAGCCGGCAGGTTGAATAAGGCGCTAAGTTAATGTGGAATTGGGAATTTGTTATCAGGAATTTGTTTTTCAGATTCAATAAAATCGTATAAAAACTATACCAAATCATGATACATACATAATATTATCCCATTGGCTTTCAGCCCACTTACCATTATCTTTGTTCCTCAAAGAAAAAAATCTCCATATGAAACGTAACGCAACGGCCGTTTGGAACGGCACAGGTAAAGAAGGCAATGGTACACTCACCACGCAAAGCACCACGCTCAACAAAGCGCAATATTCTTACAAAACCCGTTTTGAAGATGGCGTAGGT
>CAIRZD010000070.1 GCA_903882965.1 uncultured Bacteroidota bacterium | reverse complement strand
GGGTGCACTCAAATGCGTTAAAGATGAGCTTTCCGGGCGGATAGGCTACCTTACCTGCTTTCTTTTCTTCTTTCAGGAAATGGACTATCTTTTCAAAATATGGTTTATCAAACTCTTCTTTGAGTTCTTCCTTCCAGCTTTGTTCTATACTTACATCCATTAATGAAAATTTGGCATTGCAAATTAGAAATAATAATGGTTTTGCCCCAATGAATTTATCTTTATCATACCACCATCAGGCTACAGCCGCGCAAAGCGCTATGATCCATTCTGCCTAATACTTCAAAAGAACCATCTGCCGATACATTACCAATATCTTCAGTAGCAATGAATGAACAGGAGTGAATATTTGCCAGGTCTATAATATTAAGTACCCCATTGCCGATTTCCATTACGTCAAGCGGGTCGTTTATATCACGCACTAATACCCGCATCGTATCTGTATATTTAAAAATACCTCCTGATGATGCATATGCCTGCGAAAGCAATTCCGTCATGCCATATTCTGAATGCACTTCGTTCAATTGCCATTGCTTTTTAAGTATTGCATGCACTTCATTACGGGTAAGCTCCTCTCTCCTGCCCTTCATGCCACCGGTTTCCATCACTATGGTGTTTTTAAGTTGCATTGGGTAAGCATCAGCGAAATCAAGTAGTGCAAAAGTGACCCCGAGCAGCAATACTTTTTGATTCCCTGCTTCCAATCGTGTAAGCACCTCATGCAGTTTGGCCCATTCATTAATATAGAACCCATTATCAGGGTGACCACTTTTAGCCATCAATATTTTAGCCATATATACCAGCGATGCATTTTGGCGTTCCAGGTAAGAAGGCAACAATGCAAGTATTACATACTCTCCCGGTTTGCCGTAAAACTGCTCAAACCCTTGTAGCAATGAGGCTTCATAAATATGAGCGTCTTGAACATAATGCCTTGAAGGGATTTCCCCGGTAGTACCACTGCTTTCAAATACAATATCTGCTTTATTATTATCGCCTGTTACGACTTTATGGGTCTTAAAAAATGATACCGGTAAAAACGGTATCTGTAACAATAATTTAATTTCATCCACGTTTATATGAAGCACATCACAATACTCCCGGTAAAGCAAGTTATTATGGTATTGGTAATGGAATACCTGTAATGCAATGGCCTCAAAATTTGAAGGGCTGGCATCAAGCACCATTTCGGGATTATTTAACGATGTATTGTAATGCACTTTTATTAACTTTGGTCTGATGAAAATCCGGTATCTGTTTTATATGCTGCTTGTTTCCCTGGCATTTGCTTCATGCCAGAAGAATGCGGTGTCAAAGATACCACAGATATCGCTTCTGTATTTCGGCCCTGATTCAATTATATTAAATATTGATACGGCCTACCTGCAATTTAGTATTGTAGATGGCGATGCAGACCTGGGAAATGACCCCAATGGCTCCCAAAAAGATATTTATATAAAAGACTTTAGGTTCGATACAGGTTACGCTGGTTATTTTTTCCCCGCAATTGACCAAACTATTGAAGACCCCAAAAAAGGTATTGAAGGCAAATGTCTTTTTCTGTTTACACCGGATATACTTACGTCCAGAACAGATTCTGCGCATATAAAATATGGCGATACTACCCATTTCGCATTTTATATTGTAGACCGGGCAGGCCATCATAGTGATACCATAATCACTAAGAATATCATTATGCGCCCATAATCTTAGTTAAGCGCCAATTATACATAAAATATTTAATTTAAAAATAATTACAATAATACTGATTTTAGGCAAACCAGACTAAGAAAACTTAATAACAGAGTTGTACTTATTAAGCAAATAAACCTGTAATTTGCATACTCATTTTTTATGCAAACAATTCTATTTCAGGACATGGGGCGGGTGGCATATGATGCCGCCTGGGAATACCAGGAATCTTTACTGCAAGCAAACCTTCAAGTAAAGGCTCAATGGTATAATGTACCTGAAACATCACGGCCTGAAAATATAGGAACCCAACACCATTTATTGTTTTGCGAGCATCCACATGTATATACATTAGGCAAGAGTGGCCATATAGAAAACCTGCTTGTGAATGACACCAGGCTTAAGGAACTTGAAGTCTCTTTTTTCAAGACCAACCGGGGTGGCGATATTACCTATCATGGCCCCGGGCAAGTTGTGGGCTACCCTATCCTGGACCTTGAATATTTTGCTACAGACCTGGGCAAGTATATGCGCAATCTTGAAGAAGTGATTATACGTACATTATCCCACTACAATATTGAAGCAGGCAGGCTACCCGGCGCCACCGGTGTATGGCTTGATGCCGAAATAAAGGGGAAGGCACGCAAGATATGCGCTATGGGCGTGCGCTGTAGCAGATGGGTGACCATGCATGGCTTTGCACTCAATGTGAATACTGATCTCAGCTATTTTGGTTATATAGTACCCTGCGGCATCACCGATAAAAGTGTTACCTCGATTCAAAAAGAATTAGGGCGCCATGTTAATGAGCAGGAAGTGAAAGATATTTTAAAACATGAATTTGGTGTAGTATTTAATGCCGAAATAGTAAATGAGTTAGCAATTGCCACAGCGTAGTATAACATATTATTGGGGAGACCATAGCCTGCTCATCACTCTTGGGAACAGGACCAATAAACGTGTGCGCATACTGTATCTTGTGGAGTTTTTATTTACTACAGCGATGGCAACAATATTTTTAATGCAATCGTTGCCATTACAGCATAATTTTATTCACTGGGCTGCATGTATAGGTTCATCTTTGATATACGTGCTGGCCGCCAATCGCTTCCTGGCAAGGCTATTTTTTACAGAACAATTATTGCTCGACCAGCAATGTTTTACCATAGTCAGGAAATCGCTTTTTTCACAAAACATCAAGCGTTATGACTGGCGGCAAATTGGGGCGCTGCATTATGAAGGCAAAGGCCGGAAAACAGATCATCCGCTCAAAGGTTTATCTTTTGACTACCTTGGATTTGAAACCCAGGAACATCTTATACAAAGCCTTCACCACGACGGCAATCTTTACTTTGACACTAATGAAGGACGGGTCTATTTTGCCCCAAACGTATATTCATGGGATGCAGAGGAAATGGTACAGATGATGAAGTTATATATCGGCACCTCATTACAACTGGGGCCGGAATGGAAAGAAATGCTACAGGAACAGGGGTTTGATGAGAACTGACCCCCAATTATGGTTTTAAGGCTTTTATTTCAATATACCCTTGCTCTAACTCAGTTACATCTTTTCTTAGAATAAACTTATAAACACCCTTGTGCTGAAAGTTCCTTTTGTCTATAATGATCTTAGCAGTATTTATTTTAGGCACATCAATGATAATATTGTTCTGCTCGTCATAAAATTTAACTGAGTAATGATGCAGTTTCACATCATCAGGCAGTTCCATATTTACATGTCCTGTAACCGGGTCTGTAAATATAAATCTTGATTTAATAAATGATGTTGAATTTTCTCCGGGGTCCTCAAATGTAACTGTTATCTTCCTTTGGGGCTGTGCAACAGGGTTATTCCCAACATACATTCCGGCAACTATAGCACTTGAGTCAAGCTCAAAAGAAACTGATATTTTGTGCATTGGCGCCACCTGTTTCTTTATTGTATCCGCCTTGGCATTGGCACTTGGCGCATCGCTGAATAAGCTACTGGTATCCGGCTTAGGCATTACATCATCGTTGCGTGCTTTATTGTTTTTACCTGTGCTTTTTCCATTCCTTATAATTGTACTGGTAATTGTATCCGTCACTGCAGTTTTGCTAATATCTTCTGTTACTATAAACTTTTGTAGTGAATCATTTTCCGGTAAAACCTGCCCTGCTATTCCGGTCAATCCTTTAGCAACATATACACTGCAATGATTGCTGGTCCATGAAAGCCCTGAATTGAATATGATAGCTAACTTATAAAAATTTCTCCCCATAGCAGGGTGCCCATCTACAAATGCCTGTATGCCTTTATCTTTCTTTTTTACATGACCGATCTCTGCATAATTCTTCACACTATCCAATGAATGGAGTACTGTTATAGATTTGATACCATTATACTGGCATATCCATGACAATATCACTATCCCTTTGTCTGTCGAGCCTGCAACATCGGGCAAGGCAGGCTGTGCCATGGCATCGAATACCTTAAAATAAAAACTAATTATGAATAGAATGCGTAAAGCATAACGCCCCGAAATCATCTATCAAACCTACTGCAAATTCACCAATTACTAAATAAATATACACTGCTCCAAAATATGGGGTTATTTGATGAAATTATCAACTTATCTATTATCTTAGCCTTTTACACATCAAATACATACTATGGGTTTATTTACAAAAAAACCAATACACAGCCTTATCAATGATTCATCTGATGGCGAAAAGGGTCTGAAAAGAACATTGACCGCAGGCAATCTTATTGCCCTTGGTATTGGTGCTATAATAGGGGCAGGCCTTTTTGTACGTACTGCGGCGGCGGCGGCAAATAATGCAGGGCCATCTGTAACCATAGCTTTTGTAGTGGCAGGCATAGGTTGTGCTTTTGCCGGTTTGTGCTATGCTGAATTCGCATCTATGATACCAATTGCCGGTAGTGCATATACCTATTCTTATGCTACTATGGGTGAGCTTGTAGCCTGGATAATAGGATGGGACCTTGTATTGGAATATGCAGTAGGCGCAGCTACTGTGGGCATAGCATGGAGTGAGTACCTTAATAAATTACTTGCAATTTTTCACATGCGAATACCCTATCAATGGTCGCACTCACCATTTGAGGTCTGCCAGCTTCATGATAGTTCCGCATTATTTCCGGATGAGTTTGGAATGCATGGTATAATGAACATGCCCGCACTTTTTATCATTTTCATGCTCACAATGTTATTGATAAGGGGTACTAAAGAATCTGCTTTTGTAAACGGCATTATCGTTATCTCTAAAGTTGCAATTGTTATTATTTTCATCATACTTGGATGGGGGTATATGAATCCCGCAAACCACGTACCATACATACCACCTGCAAGCACATTTGTAGATAGTTACGGAGTAGGCCATAATTATGGTGGCATATGGGGTATTCTTGGTGCCGCCGGCGTTGTATTCTTTGCATTTATTGGTTTTGATGCCGTGTCTACTGCGGCGCAGGAAGCAAAAAATCCAAAAAAAGACATGCCTATAGGCATCCTGGGCTCTCTCGTAATATGCACCATTTTATACATCCTGTTTGCACATGTACTTACGGGTGTAGCCAGCGTAAATGATTTCCGTACTGCAGGAAAGGAAGGTTCCGTTGTTTTTGCTATTCAAAAGTATATGACCGGGTACAATTGGCTGGCAAACCTTGTTACAGTGGCCATATTATTCGGTTTCTCTTCAGTAATACTTGTTATGCTCATGGGGCAATCGCGTGTATTTTATTCCATGAGCCGCGATGGCCTTGTGCCCAAAACGTTTTCAAATCTTCATCCAAAATATCAAACACCATATCACTCAAACTGGATATTCCTTGTCTTAGTAGGAGGGTTCGCAGCATTTGTGCCGGGAGATATAGTGGGCGATATGACAAGTATCGGTACACTCTTTGCCTTTATCCTCGTTTGTGCAGGAGTATGGATATTGCGGGTAACAAACCCCGAAATACCGCGTTCTTTTAAAGTTCCTTTTGTACCTGTAGTTTCTATATTGGGCATCATTGTTTGCGCAGCGATGATAGCAGGTCTCGGCTGGACAAACTGGGCCCGCCTTGGAGGCTGGCTGGTTATCGGGCTATTTATTTACTTCGGATATAGCAGAAAGCATAGCAAGCTCAAATAGAGAAAAATTCTTTACTTTTTGCTATTACTCACGCAATTATATATTATATTGTGAGCGTAAAAAAACAGAAAAAAGGTAAGTAAAATATAACTATAGTGTTGAGCGGACTGAAAATATTAGTAGCAGAGGATAATGAGCTTAGTCAGAAGATAGCAAATTTTATTTTGCAAAAACAAGGCGCTGAGGTTTATCCTGCATATACCGGGCAACAAGCTGTAGATCTTTTGCAAAAGAATGATTATGATGTTATACTTATGGACTTACATATGCCTGAAATGGACGGGTATGAAGCCACAGAATACATCAGGAATACAATGCAAAATAACATTCCGATAATTGGGTTAACAGCAAGTAATTGGGATGAGGAATTTGAGGAGTGTATCAGAAAAGGGATGAATGCATGTATCATAAAACCTTTTGATGCGGATAATTTATGCGCATCTATTTTGAGTGTGATAAAAGAAAACAAGAGTATCATTCCTTAAAAACAATTGTATGGAAACTAATTTATTAGACCTTAGTTATTTACACGAAATATCCGGAAATGATAACACCTATATATACGAGGTACTCAATTTATTCCTGGATACCGTACCAAAGAGCCTCGAGATCCTGGAGCAGCTGATCCGCGAAACAGATGATTACGACTCCATACAAAGACGTGCCCACTCTTTAAAATCAAGCTCCAGCGTGATCAAGGTGAGGGACATGTTTGATAATGTAGCCCGGATAGATATGCTGGCAAGAGAGAAAAGCGGGAAAGACGAAATGAAAACCAGAATAGATGCCACACTAATCACTTTCAACGAAGCACTCCCGCTCATAAGGGCAGAAAGAAAGAAAAATAAACCGGGTAAGGGGTAAAAAACAAGAACTTAATTGCTTAATTAGTATTCAACTATTTCGCCAATTCTGTTATCGGTTTTCCTATACATCCGTTAGGCATCTGTATATGTAATAAAGCAGCCAGCGTAGCGCTGATATCTGTCATATTGATCTCCCTGTTTGTTTCACCCTTAGGTATATGCCAGCCATACCATAGCAGCGGGATGTGCGCATCATAAGGATTCCAGTTTCCATGCGTAGTACCGGTAAAACGGTCTGACTCAAACCATCCGGGATTTAAGATCATCTGCAGGCAGCCGCTCCTTAAGTAATTATAACCGTTGACAGCCATTTTGCGTATCGGCTCGGGGACTGTGTTTTTGCCAATGTCTTCCATATCAATTACATAAGAAACAGGCATATTGTACTTTTGGGGCATAATGTTCAATAACCAGTTACGTACTGTAAATTTTATTTCATCCCTATTAAATGATTTGTTTGTTGCCAGTAATGTATCATTTAAAAAAACCTGGTAGTTAAGAATAGTGTCAACGAGTTTTACATTTTTGCCCTTCATAGCATTTTTGTACACTTCCTTTAGATATTGGTTAAGATCGGCAGTTACATTAAAGGATATGCCGGCAGGTATTTTTTTATCTTTCAGGAATTGAGGATTATGTGCTCCGCCATGATCGGCAGTGAGAAACAATAAGTATTTATCCTTCCCTACGGTTTTATCCAGGTAATTAAGCAATGACGCAATTTCTTTGTCCAGCTTCATATACATATCCTCAACTTCCACCGCATTAGGGGCAAACTGGTGGCCGGCATAATCTGTACTTGATAAACTGATACAAATGAAATCGGCATCAGGCCCGCTGCCAAGCTCACCACCTGCTGCGCCTGCTATACAAGCTTTAGCCATTTCCATTGTCAGCGTATTTCCGGCTGGCATTGTCTTAATAGCAGCCATTCGGTCTGCTTTCCCCATCATATTGAATTTATGCGGGAATATTGGTTCGCTTTCTCCTTTAAATACATCTTCATACGAAGTATTATCCGCTGTGCTTTGTACATAAGTAGCCGTATCATCTGATAATGTCCAGTTTAGCTTTACAAGGCTATCAGCCATATTCCTTTTATTAAATGCCCGTAACCAACCCGGGTTTTGAAAGGCCGTGTCATAATAAGTACTCGTTACAAAATCACCCGTTTTGTCGTTATACCAATATGCCGCGTTAGCGCTATGCCCTGCAGGTAATATCGCCCCCCTGTCTTTTATTGCAATTCCATATACCCGCGACCTGAAATTGGTAGCAAGCCTCAACTCATCTGTAATGGTTGTAGTTAGTAAGTTACGGGGACTATAGGATGGCGCTTTCGCAGTATCCCCAACTTGCCATACTTTATTATCATCCACACAATAAGACCCCTTACCGGTATGATTATCAAGCCAGTTATTGCCTGCTATACCATTAATAGAAGGCACCGAACCTGTGTATATACAACTATGCCCTGGACCGGTAAATGATGGCAGATAATCTACCATTGTATTCTGGCAATTATAACCATCACGCATCAGCCGTTTAAACCCATCGTTTCCAAATCGTTGGTAATAGCGGTAAAGATAGTCCCACCTCATCTGGTCGATCACAAGACCAACAACCAATTTTGGCCTTTCAATGGTTGAACGCCTCCTCACACATGAAGAAAAAGACACTATCAATACTAAAAAGAGAATGAGATAACGTTTCATTAATATTATTTGACACAAAAGTGGTGATTAATGACAATGAACGCTGTTATATTTTTATTAATTTCGCGCTGGAATTCAACTATCGTATTTATAAGTAAACATAGTACATTATGGACATATTTGCAAAATTCGAGAACAGACTAGGGCCAATAGGTGACTACGCAGAAAAATCACCCGGGTATTTCGCTTTCCCAAAGCTGGAAGGTGAAATAGGCAACCGCATGAAATTCATGGGTAAAGAGAAGATCATATGGAGTCTTAACAACTACCTTGGGCTGGCTAACCACCCTGAAGTTCGCAAGGCTGATGCTGAAGCAGCAGCACAATATGGTTTAGCATCTCCTATGGGTGCCCGTATGATGAGCGGCAACTCAGATATCCATCAAAAATTAGAAAAAGAATTAGCTGCATTTATTGGTAAAGAAGACGCCATGTTGTTCAATTACGGATATCAGGGAATGGTGTCTGCTATAGATGCACTCTGCGGCCGCCACGATGTGGTGGTATATGATGCCGAATCACATGCCTGTATTATAGATGGGCTGCGTCTTATACCCAGCCATCGTTATGTATACAAGCACAATGACATAGCTGATTGCGACAAGCAACTGGCACGCGCTACCGAAATGGTGAAGAAAACAGGCGGTGGTATACTGGTTATTACAGAAGGCGTATTTGGCATGAGTGGTAACCAGGGGAAAATAAGGGAAATAGCTGTGCTCCGGGAAAAATATGAATTCCGCTTGTTTGTTGATGATGCACATGGTTTCGGTACAATGGGCAAAACAGGTGCAGGTATAGGAGACGAGCAGGATTGTATTGATGATATAGACATCTACTTTTCTACTTTTGCGAAGTCTATGGCAAGCATAGGTGGTTTCCTTGCTGCTGATAAAAAGATACTTACTTACCTGCGCTACAATATGCGCTCGCAGATATATGCCAAATCATTACCAATGGCATTTGTAGCCGGCAACCTTAAAAGGCTGGAATTGCTTAAGTCAAAACCTGAGCTACGTGAAAAACTGTGGCACAATGTGCGCAGGCTCCAGGCTGGCTTCAGGGAAAGAGGTTTCGATCTGGGTACTACCAATACTCCTGTTACCCCTGTATTCATGAAGGGTGGGCTATATGATGCCGTACAACTCACTTTCGATATGCGCGAGAACTACAACATCTTCTGTTCTGTGATCGTGTACCCGGTAATACCCAAGGGGCAAATAGAGCTACGCATTATACCCACGGCAGCACATACCGACCAGGATATAGATGAAACACTTGCAGCATTTGATGCTGTGCGTGAAAAGCTGGATAAGAAATTATACCCGCAAGAAATGCCGAATGTTATGGCTTAAAAAAACATACACTAAAAAAATAGGGTGACCAAAAGGTTACCCTATTTTTATGTTTTGTAAGTTTGTATCTTTAAAACGTAACCTTAATGAAAGTATTCATCTCAGGCGCATCAGGATTGGTAGGCAGTAATTGCCTGAAGCATTTTTTAGAACAGGGCTTCGAAACCATTGGCTCTTACTACTCATTTGAAACAGATGATACTGTATTCTATGATACTTTAATGCCGGGACACCCTATGAATTTTGATATTGTGGCATTTGCACCTGACGTGATCGTACATTGTGGCGCCCTTACACATGTGGACTATTGTGAAACCCACGAGCAGGAGAGCTACGAAAAAACAGTACAAAGCACCATAAACCTGATCGCAATTGCAAAAGAATGCAACGCCCGTATGGTATACCTTTCTACTGATTATGTTTTTGACGGTAAAGATGGGCCTTATATAGAAGATCACCCCGTTAATCCATTATCAGTTTATGCCCGGCATAAACTGGAAGCAGAACAATTGATACTGAAAGAAACAGCAAACGCGCTTGTACTGCGGGTAACAAATGTTTATGGCAATGAACTCAGGGGAAAAAACTTCGTGGCCCGAATTATAGACCAATGCAGGAACCATCAAAAGCTTACACTAAAACTTCCTTACGACCAATATGCGTCTCCTACCAATGCATGGGATATTGCGCGCGCTATGTTTGTTTTGCTAAAAGATAATAAGCATGGCATCTACCATATCGGGGGAACAGATTACCTAAACCGGGTGGAACTTGCATTACGTGTTCTATCTTACTTCCCGGATGCGGTTTACGATCTGATACCAATCAGCACAGCAGAAATGAACCAACCTGCAGCAAGGCCATTGTTAGGCGGTTTCATTAAAACTAAATTCAGCAACGAATACCCGCATTTCCTTTTCGGGAATATAGACAGCTATATGAAAGAAGTAATGACGATGATTGCGAATGACCCTATTGCTTAAATCACGCAATATCCGGGTGTATAGGTGTGTACTTAGGTGCATCTTTTATATGAAATAGCCAGAATAACGCTGATGCTATTGGCGCCATTATACACAGAAAAATAAACCAGAGTAACTTATACTCAGAATTAAGTGTTTTTATTCTGGCTAGTAATACAAGGCAGTATATAAATACAGGTGCAGTAATAATTGCTGACGATGCAAGTAATATCAGCATAGTGCTATAGTTTGTACTTGTAATACCAACGATGCTCGCCGGCGCATGATGGCCCTCTGTAAGTGGCAAAAGAAGTATGAGATAATATATAAAGCACACCAAAAAACATACTACAGGTATAAAGCAAATAATACCTATGCGGGTTTTTGCTTTTTCGTCTAAAATCATATGGTTTTCCATGGAATAAAAATTTTGTGTGAACAATATTCTATGGAAAATATAAAAATCATGCCAGTGCCGTATGGAATTTTGATATGTAACCCTCCCCATCTTAACTTCTCTTTTTCTTTTGGATATCCAAAAATGCTTCAAATTGAGTGAGCGTGAAACTGCTTAAATTATGCTGCGCAGTAAGGCCACCCTTTTGGGCTATCATTACCCCATAATAGGTATCCTTATAGCCTTCAACAGAATGTGCATCGGGGTCGATGGAAAGCAATACACCTTTTTCGAGGGCATATTCTATCCAGCGCCAGTCAATATCCAGACGACGGGGATGGGCATTAATTTCTATGACCACATTATTTTCAGCGCAGGTATCAATGATGGCTTTATGATCGAGGGGGTAGCCTTTGCGGGATAACAGCAGGCGCCCGGTGGGGTGGCCTAATATTGTGGTATAGGGATTACGGATAGCTGTTAATACCCTATCCATTGCTTTTTCCTGGGTCATCTTCAGGTTGCTGTGCACACTGGCAATAACCAGGTCGAATGTATTGAGTACCTGCGCGCTATAGTCGAGACTACCATCGTTAAGTATATCAGACTCTATGCTCCTGAATATTTTAAAGGGGGCCAGCTTTGTATTGAATGCATCTATTTCCTGGTGCTGGGCTGCGATCTGCTCCGGTTTGAGGCCGCCTGCATAAAATGCTGATTGTGAGTGATCACTGAGTACCAGGTATTCAAATCCCTGCTCTTTGGCTGTAGTAGCCATTTGGACTATAGTATGCACGCCATCGCTCCATGTGGAGTGTGAGTGGATTATGGCTTTTATATCTTTGGGCTGAATGACATTGCTTAGGCTATGCTGTGCAGCTTTAACAAAAATACCTTCAACTTCCCGCTGCATGGGTGGGATAAATGCCAGCTTGTTTGAGGAAAATATTTCTTCTTCTGATGCAGGGGTATCCGGTAATTTGTAGCTTTTTGAAAAGGCAGTAAGAAACTCCTCGCTGCCGGTAGTATTAAATAATGCCTTGTAAAAATGGGCTTTATCGGTAAAGTAAAATTTGTAGCGGGGATATTGTGGTACAGCAACTGTAAGTGTAGCACCGTAGTTTTTATTGCCATCAGCGGGCTGCTCTTCCTGCTTTACTTCAGAATTGCCGGCAAACATTTTAGATAGTACATCTTTACTGAGATCGGTAATTACTTCTATAAATTCTACTGTTTCATTGTGCCTGCGGATATCGCCGGTGAGGGAGAACAAGTTGGCAGGCAGGCCTTTGCGTAACTGCTCTATGAGGGTATTGCCAATGGTTTCCACTTCGGACCAGAGATGAAAGCCGAGGTTTTGCTTGAAGTAAACAATGTTTTGTAAAATGGTCTCCTGCGTTTTGGCACCAAAGCCTTTTAGTGCAACCAAGCGGTTTTCGTTGCAGGCGTATTCGAGTTCGCCGAGGGATTCTATGCCTAGTTCGTTCCAGATGGTGGCTATTTTTTTGGGGCCAAGGCCTTTTATCTGTAGCATTTCCAGTATGCCGGGCGGTGTTTGGGCGATCATATCTTCGAGCGCCTGGAGCTTGCCGGTGGCTTGTATTTCTTTTATCTTTTTGCCCGTGGACTCGCCTATACCTTTTGCGCCGAACAGCTCGGCATCAGCCATGGTGGCTATCTCGGCGGGCAGGCGCTCTATATTGTATGCTGCAATGCTGTATGACTTAGACTTAAAACTATTCTCCCCATGAATATCCATGAGCTTGGAGAGTAGGGAGAAGTGGTCTGCTATTTCGTAGTTGTTCATTTAGTGTTGATTTGGTGTTGACTAAAGGGCCTCACCCCGGCCCTCTCCGAGGGAGAGGGTGAGGTCGAATGAGCGCTTTGCTTGTAAATATCGGGGTTGGTTTTTGAAAAATATTGCAATGTTTTGTGTTTTTAAAATGTCTCAAAATGTCTCAAAATATCACGCTTTTATGACGGGTGTGATATTTTTATTTTCGGGCAAAATTTCGTTGTACCCGAATGTTGATATTTCCTTGCACCAAGAGGATTCAAGAGTAGTATATGCGAGTGAATATCCTTCCTTGCCTGGAGGACAAACACGAGTAAAATACCTTGTAACTTCTTTCGCCTGCATGAAACCAACTTTTTTCATACGCGCCTGAAAATCCTTCCTTGCCTGGAAGAAACACGAGTAAGATACCTTGCAACTTCTTTTCGCCTGCATGAAACAAATGTATGTCGGAAACAAAGTTAAGGAGCAATGAGGTACTTGGGAAAAAAGTGCATGCACCTTTTTATCGAGCGTTGCTGTGAGATAGCTGCATTAACTATAAGTGAATTGGAGAAATTAGGCTATAAAATCCACTCTAGTTATAATGACCTTTCAGCGAATAAATATGCAGTTGATTATCAACAATTGCATAAACAAACCTATTTGCTTTATCTATTCTCCGCGACCATTTGCCTGTTAGCTGATGTTTGAGCGGTTCCGGCTTACCGATGCCTTTATAAGGCTCTTGCAGTATAGCGTTTTTGAGCTCGATTATTCTTTGCTGTATTGCTACATTATTAGTTCTTTTCCAATACTCAATATGTGAAAGCGCTGTTTTTGAAAGAACTATTTCCATAGGTTATCAAATCCTTTTGAGCTAACTTTTACTCCCTTTCCTTTTTTGATCTCCTGCTCGCTATCCAATACCGTTTTTACAAAATCAGGGTTGTAGGGATTTTCTTTGGTTATTTCAAAATCGATTTTAAAGGCTTTTACAACAGCTTTCAGGGCATTGATCTGATCTTTGTTGGTAGGATGGGCAATAAAAACATCTTGTGATTGCATAGCGGCTTTCTTTGTAATGATATTATGCAAATATACTGAATTCTAAATTCTATAGTTGAGCCAGAATATCTTCGCGAGTGAAGATGCTTCGTTGCCTCAGCATGACAAAGCGCGAGGAATGCTACTCTTTTACAAACTTGCGGACTTCGGTGCTGTTGATTTTTATGAAATAGATGCCGGTGGGGAAAGTGGAGACGTCTATGGTTTGCTGTTGGGTAGTGGTTTGCTGCTGGGTGTAGATGGTTTGGCCGAGGAGGTTGGTGATGATGATTTCAGTGATGGGCTGAGCGGTTGGTTGGATGGTGAGGGATGTAGTGGCGGGGTTGGGGAAGATGGTGATAGTGGATTCAGGTAATATTGATGTAGATTTTAGTGTTGATAAATTACAGGAAGTATCAAAAGTTACTTTGCGAACTCTTTTATTATTGAAGTCCATTATATAAACGTTACCACAAGGATCTAAAGCAACATTTTCAGGATAGCTTATTTTTGCAGCGGTTGCAAGCCCATTATCTCCACCAAAACCATTGACACCATTACCTGCAATAGTATATATAGTACCTGTAGTGTCTACTTTTTCTATTCTCTGGTTTTCATAATCTGCAATATATAAATTCCCAGTATCATCGACAATGACCCCTATAGGATAAATATGGCATGATGTAGCTAATAAACCATCTCCAGAATAAGGAATGCCAATATGGTCATTGGTTCCTGCAACTCTTGAAATTATACCTGTGGTGAAATTAATTTTGTGAATTGTAACACAACTATCAATGGATGAAAAATATACATTCCCAAAACGGTCTGTACTAATAACCCCATCATTTATGTTGGCTGTAATTGCAACTGCACTGTCTACAACGCAACTATCTAGTCCTGTTCCTGCAACGGTAGTAATAATACCAGAAGCGTCAACTTTTCTGATTCTATAATTATCCCCAATATACATGTTACCAAAAGCATCCCATGCAGTAAATCCACCTGTGATTTTTGCATTTGTTGCAAGACTATCGTCTCCGCTATGACCAAAAATCCCATTGCCAGCGAAAGTTGTAATAATTCCAGTATTAACATCAACCTTCCTTATTCTATAGTTATTATCGTCAGTTATGTATAAATTTCCAAACGTATCTACGCTAACTGCTGCAGGTAAATTAAGTTTTGCAGTTGTGGCAGCTATATTGTCTCCATTATAACCGGGTGTGCCTGTACCAGCTATTGTAGTAATAATCCCTGTTGTAGCATCAACTTTGCGTACTCTTTGATTATTAGCATCTGCAATATAAATATTCCCAGAGCGATCTACAGCAAGCCCACCTGTATAACCAATGGTTGCCGCTGTTGCCAACCCCCCATCACCTAAGCCGCCTGTCCCGCCTCCAGCAACAGTGGTAATTATTTGCCCCTTTGCAAACACAGGGAGAAACAGGAGTATGAGGAAAAGGTTTTTCATAGGGTATATTATATAGTAAAGATATGAAAATGTCTGAATCACGGATTGTAATTGATTTAGCAGATTCCGCATTGAACGGAAGGATGGTTTTGTGATAGTTTTTTAGGTAGCACCCGCTATGGGGTGCATGGAGATTGCCAGTTGGTTTTTTGTTACAAAGCTGTAACCCCTATGGGGTTATTACATATGGTGTGATGTTCCCTTTCTTTAGGCGTGGCATACCTTTGAGGTGCGCCACACTAGGGTAAAAAAGATCGTGTATCGTTAAGATTTGTCAACTTTTTAAAAGTTGACAAATCTGTGAATTGTACCATAAAAAAAAGGACCGCCACGAGGGGCGGTCCTTAGTTTGACTTTTCAATTAGGGATATTATTCTTCTTCGTCAAACTGAAGCACGTCACGATTAGCCATTAATAATTCGAACTCTTCTTTAGAGCCTACTACGAGGTCATCGAACTCACGCATACCGGTACCGGCAGGGATAAGGTTACCTGTGATAACGTTTTCCTTGAGGCCCATCAAGTAATCTGACTTACCATTGATAGACGCCTGAGAGAGCACCTTGGTAGTTTCCTGGAATGACGCGGCTGATATCCAGCTTTGTGTGCCCAGGGACGCCTTGGTAATACCCAACAACATAGGTGAAGATGTAGCAGGATGCGCATCGCGGTATTCTACCAGTTTCTTATCGGCACGACGGAGGACGCTGTTTTCTTCACGTATCTCACGTATTGTAACGATCTGGCCGGGGTGCATCTTATCAGAAGCACCTGCTTCAGTGATCACTTTCTTGTCGTATATCCAGTCGTTCTCGTCCATGAACTCGAACTTATCAACTGTATCTTCTTCGAGGAACTTAGTATCTCCCGGATCAACGATGTTAACCTTACGCATCATCTGGCGAACGATCACCTCAATGTGCTTGTCATTGATCTTCACACCCTGCAGGCGATAAACTTCCTGAATTTCATTTACAAGGTATTCCTGAACTGCAAACGGGCCTTTGATAGACAGGATATCGCTTGGGGTGGTAGCACCATCAGAAAGTGAGGTACCTGCCTTTACGAAGTCGCCATCCTGCACCATGATATGGCGGGTAAGCGGAACGAGGTATTTTTTAACCAGTCCTTCGCGTGACTCAACAATGATCTCGCGGTTACCACGCTTAACATTACCAAAGCCTACAACACCATCTATTTCTGCAACAACTGCAGGGTTACTTGGGTTACGTGCTTCGAACAACTCGGTAACGCGTGGCAGACCACCCGTGATATCGCGGCTACGACCCATGACACGTGGAATCTTCACGAGTACATGACCGTTATTAACGGAATCATCAGGATTAACAATGATATGCGAACCTACAGGTAAGTTGTACATCTTCTGCTCTTTAGCACCATCGATGTAGATACCCGGTATCTTGGTCTTATCTTTTGTTTCTATTACAACCTTCTCGCGGTGGCCAGTTTGCTCATCAGCCTCTTCGCGATAAGTGATACCTTCTATAACGTTATCAAAACGAACCTTACCAGTGATCTCAGAAATGATAACGGCATTGAACGGATCCCATGTGCAGATCACATCGCCTTTGGAAACCTTCTTGCCATTTGCCACTCTAAGCAACGAACCATAGGGAATGTTGTTAGTGATCATAAGACGATCGTTAGAGGTGTCAACTATTCTCACCTCACCGGTACGGCCGATTACGACTGTCTGATCCTGTCCTTCGCCATCTTTGTACTTGGTAGTACGCAGACCATCGAACTGGATAGTACCATCGAAACGGGCAACCAACTGAGACTCGATAGCTGAAGAACCCGCAACACCACCCACGTGGAAGGTACGCAGTGTAAGCTGTGTACCCGGCTCACCGATGGACTGCGCAGCTATGATACCAACAGCATCACCTTTCTGGGCCATGTAGCCGGTAGCAAGGTTTTTGCCATAACACTTAGCACATACCCCACGACGACTTTCGCAGGTAAGCACAGAACGTATCTCTACGGTATCAATTGCACTTTCTTCGATGCGCTTAGCAACATCTTCTGTTATTTCCTCTCCGGCATTAGCTATCAGCTCTTCGGAAATAGGATCATATACATTATGTAGTGAAGTACGACCTAAGATACGATCATAGAGCGGCTCTACTATTTCTTCATTATCCTTAAGGGCTGAAGTAGCGATACCACGAAGTGTGCCGCAATCTTCACCATTAATTACCACATCCTGCGCAACGTCAACGAGACGACGTGTGAGGTAACCGGCATCGGCCGTTTTAAGGGCGGTATCGGCAAGACCCTTACGGGCACCATGGGTAGAGATAAAGTACTCCAATACGCTCAAACCAACTTTAAAGTTTGAAAGGATCGGGTTTTCAATGATCTCAGAACCTGAAGAACCACTACGGCGGGGCTTAGCCATAAGACCACGAAGGCCTGCAAGCTGTTTAACCTGCTGTTTGGAACCACGGGCACCGGAATCAAGCATCATGTAAACTGAGTTGAAACCTTGCTTATCAGCGGCCATTTCACGAATCAGCGTTTCGGTAACGCGTGTATCCACACGAGACCAAACGTCAATTACCTGGTTATAGCGCTCATTGTTTGTAATAAGACCCATGTTGTAATTATCCCAGATCTCATCAACTTCGACCTGCGCTTTACCAACCAGTTCTTCTTTTACATCAGGAACGTTAAGGTCATTGATATTGAACGACAAACCACCCCTGAATGCCGTACGGAATCCTAATGTTTTGATATCATCGAGGAATGCAACGGTTTTAGGGATATTTGTGTTTTTAAGAATCTGGCCGATGATCTCACGCAAAGATTTTTTAGTAAGCAGTGCGTTTACAAAGCCATGTTCTTTTGGCACAAACTGGTTGAACATTACGCGGCCAACAGTTGTGTCAATTAATTTATTAACGATGCTACCATCATTCTCACGTACGTTAGCGCGAACCTTGATCCAAGCATGGAGATCGGCATGGCCTTCGTTGTGTGCGATGATAACTTCTTCTGAGCTATAGAATGCCCTACCCTCGCCTTTTACTTTTTCGGCATCGGTAGATTTTTTACCCTTAGAGATGTAATACAAACCAAGTACCATGTCCTGTGAAGGCAGGGTGATAGGTGTACCATTCTGTGGGTTAAGGATATTATGCGAAGCAAGCATCAATAACTGGGCTTCAGTGATCGCTGCATTGCTCAACGGAACGTGCACGGCCATCTGGTCACCATCGAAATCCGCATTGAACGCCGAACAAACGAGTGGGTGAAGCTGGATGGCTTTACCTTCAATAAGCTTGGGTTGGAATGCCTGGATAGACAAACGGTGAAGTGTAGGGGCACGATTTAATAATATCGGGTGGCCTTTAAGTACATTTTCAAGGATATCCCAAACAACGGCTTCTTTGCGCTCAACTAATTTCTTGGCGCTCTTAACCGTTTTTACGATACCTCTTTCAATAAGCTTGCGAATGATGAACGGTTTGAATAACTCAGCCGCCATATCCTTAGGAAGACCACACTCATGCAATTTCATTTCAGGGCCTACCACGATAACCGAACGACCAGAGTAGTCGACACGTTTACCAAGCAGGTTCTGACGGAAACGGCCTTGTTTACCTTTCAGTACATCTGATAATGATTTCAGCGCACGGCCACCTTCTGCTTTTACAGCATTAGATTTACGGCTGTTATCAAACAGTGAATCAACGGCTTCCTGGAGCATACGTTTTTCATTACGTAAGATAACTTCAGGTGCTTTAATTTCTATAAGGCGTTTGAGACGGTTGTTACGGATAATAACGCGGCGATACAGGTCATTAAGATCTGATGACGCGAAACGACCACCATCCAATGGAACCAATGGGCGTAATTCCGGTGGTATAACCGGTATATACTGCATTACCATCCACTCGAGGCGGTTTTCGATACGTGTATTTGCATCGCGGAAAGCTTCTACAACGCTAAGGCGCTTGAGGGCTTCCTGCTTACGCTGCTGCGATGTTTCGTTAGCAGCGGCATTACGAAGGTCATAAGATAATTTATCGAGGTCGATGCGTGACAAAAGCATTTGTACTGCTTCTGCACCCATCTTGGCAATAAACTTATTAGGGTCTTCATCAGAAAGGCTAGGATTTTCTCTTGGCAATGCGTCAAGAATCTCCAGGTACTCGTCTTCCGTGAGCAGTTGCTGATGCGTACTTTCAGAATCTTTAAGATTAAGTTTGGTACGTATCATATCTTCGGCTTCACCTGCAGCTACTACAACATAACGCTCGTAGTAAACGATACTTTCCATTTTCTTAGAGCTAACGCCAAGGAGGTAACCTATTTTATTAGGCAGGCTCTTAAAGTACCAAATGTGTACAATAGGAACCACCAGCTTGATGTGCCCGAGACGCTCACGACGTACTTTTTTCTCAGTTACTTCCACACCGCAGCGGTCGCATACGATGCCTTTGTAACGAATGCGTTTGTACTTGCCGCAATAACATTCGTAATCCTTTACCGGGCCGAATATTTTTTCGCAGAACAAACCATCACGCTCAGGTTTGTAAGTACGGTAGTTAATAGTTTCAGGTTTCAGTACTTCTCCATACGAGCGATCAAGGATGACGTCGGGAGATGCTAAACTGATTGTGATCTTTCCAAATCCCGCCCTTGGGCGGCTATCTTTCTTTATTGCCATTTTTTAGTAGTATTAAGTCTAAAG
>CAIRZD010000069.1 GCA_903882965.1 uncultured Bacteroidota bacterium | reverse complement strand
AGCCTTTTTACATTTATTATTCTGTTCAGCCCATATTATTTATTGGCAGGCGTATTGAAGGGCAAAGTTACTGATGAAAAAGGAACAGTACTGCCATATGCCACTATATATATACAAGGCACTACAACTGGGGTTAATGCAAATAGCAAGGGCGATTTTGAACTCACTGTTGAGCCCGGGCTCTATAAAGTAGTTTGCCAGTATGTGGGCTATAAGCAAACAACTTATAACCTCACAATTACCGGGAGTGAAACGATAACCCATACTTTTATTTTGCAGGATCAAAGCCTCGAGATGAAAGAAGTAATAGTGCATGCATCATCCGAAGATCCCGCATATCCTATAATCAGGAATGCAATAAAAAAGCGTGAGTTTCATTTAGACCAGGTACATTCATTCCAGACATCCATTTATTTAAAAGGGGTAGTCCGTTCCCGAAAATTGCCAAATAAATTTATGGGGAAAAAGGTGAAGGATGAAACTGATGCAGTAGATAGTATTGGCAAAGGTGTTCTTTATCTCACAGAGGAAGAAGCAGATTACTATACAGAAGGTGATAAGAAAAAAACGGTTATTCATTCCGTTCATGAAAGTGGTAATCAAAGTGGGTTGGGTTTTTCACAGTTCCCCCCTGTAATTACATTTTATGATAATGATGTAAACATTTTCAGGAATAACTCGCGCGGTTTTATTTCACCTATCAGCGATAATGCGATCAATTATTATAAATACAAATTGCTGGGTCAGTTTACTGAAGACGGGAAAATTATTTATAAGATACAGGTCACCCAGAAAAGGCCATACGAGCCATGTTTCAATGGTACAATATATATTGTAGACGGAGACTGGGCCATTCATAGTCTTGATATGACACTGGCAAAACAGTCGGGGATGGACATTGTAGATACACTTAAAGTGGGCCAGCTTTTTCTGCCATTGCAAAAAGATACCTGGGTCGTAAAGAGCCAGGTATTGTATTTCACCGTCAATCTTTTAGGGTTTGATATTACAGCAAGCGGCGTCACGGTTTATAATAATCAGAAAGTAAATGAGCCGATACCGGATTCTATTTTTGCAGGTAAGATCATCAGCGCATATGATAAAAGCGCTAATAAAAAAGACACTTCATATTGGGTTAACAGGCCCATTCCACTGGAAAATGATGAGAAGCGCGATTTTGTAATGAAGGATAGCCTGAATAAAAAATTCAATAATCCTGAACACCTTGATTCTATAAGAAGGAAAAAAAATAAATTCAATCCCCTGAGTTTTTTGATAGCCGACTATACTTATAACTCAAAGGAAAATAAGAACAGTTATACTATTAATAACCTGTTGCTTGGCATAGGTAAGGATAATATAGTTAACTACAACATTGTGGAAGGGTTTAATGTAGCGCCAAAGCTTAATTGGCGTCACAAAATAGACACAGGCAAAACACTTTTTGGCGACGCAGCAGTGCGCTACGGTTTTAGTAATACACACTTCAATGCGATAGGGAGATTATATTATAGGACCGTCGATAGATCATGGCTAAACCGCTCCTGGATGTACGGAATAGAAGGTGGCAAATATGTGTTTCAGTACGATCCTGATAATCCCGTACTCGAATGGTTCAATACTTATTCGGATCTTTTTTACCGGCAGAATGACCTGAAGATTTATGAGCGGTCTGAAGGCTCAGTATTCGTCAGGCGTAATTATGGAAACGGGCTAAACTGGTTTGTAAAAGCCTCCTATGAGCAAAGGCTGCCGTTGCAAAATACTACTGATTATACTTTGATAAAAGGGAACATGGAGGGATATTCCCCGGATGTGCCTGCACATTTGGCCGCAATATCACCGCTATGGGTGAAAAATGATGCAGCGCTTATACATGCTTCTATTTCTTACAAGCCGGGATTTACATACACACAATACCCCGATTATAAGGTAGCCAATGGCAGCTCCTGGCCAAGGTTCACACTTACTTATGATAAAGGTATTCCCGGGATATTTAACAGCGTGTCTGATTTTGATAAGTGGCGCTTTATGATACATGATGAAGTGCATATGAATTTATTTGGGTCGCTGAATTATAATGTTGGTGTTGGCGGGTTTTTAAACAGTAATTATGTAGCCATACCTGACCTCATGCATCTGTATGGCAACCGCGGGCTTGGTTATGCTTCACCTTACCTGCAAAGTTTCCAGTTTGCACAGTTCTATGAATTCAGCAATAAAGCGCCGTTTTATGAAGAAGCACATTTAGAATACCACCTCAATGGTTTATTAAGCAATAAAATACCACTGTTCCGGCAGGCGCGTTACTATTTTGTATTAGGTGGTAATGCTTTTTATGCTAATTCAACCAACTATTATACAGAGGCCTTTTTTGGGGTAGATAATATTGGTTATAAATTGGTCCGCATCCTGCGGGTAGATTTTGTACAGTCATGGGATAGCAATATGGGGCACATCTCCGGCATCAGGGCAGGTTTCAGTTTCGGCGGCGTAAGTACTACATCTGTCAGGAGCAATCCTACCGGTAGTGAGTGGTAGGGTAGTACGCATATCCCCATTAATAACACTACGATAAATTAAATACTGCTTAACACAAACGTAATGGTGAATTAATGTTAAGGCGCATCGCTGTCATGTACTTTTGCAATGGTTTTTATTTTCCACCAATATCATACTGTATAAGTTATGAAGCAATTTTCATCTGTTGCCAGAGTATTTATTTTACTGACTTTTATCATTATTGCTACAACTAATTTATGCAATGGGCAAATATTATCATATACCAGTGATTCTTCAGGAGCGTTAAATCTTGTTGCTGCCAATGCTACGGGTACACCACTTGTGCGGGTAAACGGAGCAACCAGGCCCGGCACTCCATGTTCTTCGGGATATTCGGCTACGAATTTTTCTACCACTACTACTTATGCATCCTCATTGGCTGCAATTGAGGTTTCTGTAACACCAAACAGCGGTTATTCTTTGAATGTAACCGGATTTAGTACTGACCTGAGAAGATCGACCACAGGGCCTGTATATGCACGATTCGCATATAGCACTGATGGTGGTACTACCTGGGTCAACCAAGGCTCTAACCAGTCTCCAAACAATGCAGGCTGTGGTACTACAACTACGGGAACCTGGACCACAAGCATTACAGTACCTGCACCAGGCACGCTGAAATTCAGAGTATATGGTTTCAGTGCAGGAGGAACAACGGGGACGATACAAGCTTTAAACCTGCTGATAAATGGTGCTGTTACCGGTGCTTCCGGTTGTGGCGTTGCATCAGGGCTATCAACAACAGCCGTGACTACTACTACCGCTACACTCAACTGGACTGCCGTAAGCGGTGCAGTAAGTTATAATATACAATACCGGCAAGTGGGTACTTCTACATGGAGCACTACCACCTCAGGCACAAACTCAGTAGCAATTTCGGGCTTAACACCCGGCACTAATTATGAATTCCAGGTGCAGACAGTTTGTGCAGGGGCCGTTACGAGCGCTTACAGCACATCAGGTGATTTTACTACAGCTTCATTATCTTGCTCCACACCAACAGGGTTATCGGCAACGGCAATTACATCAACAACCGCTACCCTTAACTGGACAGCAGTTAGTGGCGCTGTAAGCTATAATATACAATACAGACAAGTAGGAACTTCTACATGGAGTACCACAACATCCGTTACAAATTCAGTGGCAATTTCAGGGCTGACTCCGGGAGTTACGTATGAATTCCAGGTGCAAACCGTGTGTGCAAGTGCTACTACAAGCTCTTTCAGCGGATCGTCTACTTTTGCCACTATCGGGGGGAGTACATATGGCTCTACAGGAAAGATCGCTGTATATTTTAATAACCCGGTTAACACCAGCGTTTCAACCGGAGTAAATGCAGTTTATCTCAATAACGCATTTGCTGACACCATTGTGGCATATATAAACCGCGCAAAGTATTCAATTGATATTGCTCAATATGATTATAACCAAAGCAGTAGTTATGCCAATATTGCAACCGCTGTAAATAATGCATATACCAGTGGTAAAAAGGTGCGCTGGATATACGATGGCAGCCAGCCCAATACAGGAATTGCGTTATTGAATCCCGGGATTCATACCCTGGCCAGCCCAACAGGGGGAGCTTATAATATTATGCATAATAAATTCGTGATCATTGATGCCAATTCTTCAAACCCCGATGATGCGATATTGTGTACCGGGTCTGAAGACTGGGGCGTGACACAGTTGAATTCAGATAATAACAACTTGCTTTTTATACAGGATTCCTCACTTGCTCATGCTTATACTAATGAATTTAACATGATGTGGGGTGATACTAGCGCTGT
>CAIRZD010000068.1 GCA_903882965.1 uncultured Bacteroidota bacterium | reverse complement strand
TATAAAGTTATTCAGAAAAAGTTGCAGAAGAAAACATGAAGATAATAAAAATTTGATTTAAGGTTTACTTGAAGCCAATAAATCAGTTTTTACCTACAATAAAGACAAATGGGATATTAACCCGCTCACGAAGTGCAATGAGCACTTTAGTATGCTGTTTTATGACCTTGTATTTTTGAAGATCAATAATTTCGAGGGAGGAAGCGTAATTTTTGTTGGTATTACAATAACGAAGATAAGAAGCCAGAAATATCGCAGAAGATACATCAGCAGCGATAATGCTCTTTACGTAATGCAACCAGGTGTTGTTTTCTTGCCACATGAGGGTTTAATTTATTATATTATATATAAAAACCATGCCGTTATCTATACCTTTTGCGTGATTTGTAAACAGTATTCAAATCCTGACCACAACCACATTTTTTGCTGCTATGGCACCCTTCGGCTACCATACTAAATAAACATGCCCAAACGATATAAACAACGAACCTGCTCCTTTTAAATACTTTCATATAATTTACTTTTGTAAAAATAGGGGATTATTGGCAACTCAAACACCTAAACGTATTTTAATCGCCCCCCTCGACTGGGGACTAGGGCATACCACAAGGTGCGTACCCCTGATCCGCTACATACTAAGCCTGGGGCATATTCCTGTGGTGGCGTGCAACGAATCCCAGCGGTCATTTATAGAGGAAACCTTTGGTGCTATAGATATTATCCATCTAAACGGGTATGATATTACCTACTCAAAATGGAACAGATTTGGGCAAATCGGTCTTTTATCCCAATTATCCCGAATCAATAAATGTATACAGGATGAGTATAAATGGCTGCAAGAGCAAGCGAAGGCTCTGAAATTAGATGGCATTATTTCTGATAACCGTTATGGTTTGTTTCACCCGGTTATACCATCTGTTATAATGACGCACCAGCTACAAGTGCAGACCGGTTTTGGGAATAATGCAGACCGGGTAATACAAAAAATGCATTATAAATATCTAAACCGATTTGGTGGCACATGGGTAGTTGATACTCCTACTGTTCCAAACCTTGGCGGTAAGCTATCCCATCCGGATCGGCTGCCAAGAGATGTAAATTATATAGGGTTGCTATCTCAATTTGAAGATCTGGCTGCGGCACATTTAAATCCGGAAGACGGTACTCTATTGATATTGCTTTCGGGGCCGGAACCTCAGCGCACAACATTATCAAAAATATTGTGGCAACAAGTATTGCAATATAATGGCAATGTTATTTTCATTGATGGCAGTGATAAAGCTATTGCTCCTGAAAACATTCCACCCCATATTATTTATCATAAACGATTGACGAGTAAAAAACTAGGGCCATTGCTACAAAGTGCAGGTACAGTGGTTTGCCGGAGCGGTTATTCTACTATTATGGATCTTGCAGTACTTAATAAGAAGGCAATACTCATACCCACTCCGGGGCAGACAGAACAGGAATACCTGGGTAAGTACCTGCATGAGCAAGGCGTGTTTTATTGCGCTAAGCAGGATGGCTTTGATCTGAATAAAGCTATGAATGAGACTGCCGGATTCCGGTATAAACCTGCAATGCCGGAAGATGCTTATTTGGTGTATAAAGAAAAGCTGGTTGAATGGTTATCAACATTGTAAACAACAGTTGCGCTATAACCTATTTTTTAGCCGGATCGGGAGGCAAGGAATTGTTTTTATGTGTTGCTGAGTAATCACGGAAATTATCGCGTATCCACAATTTTAATTCGAGGTCGGAGGCAGAGCGGGCAAACTTATATTCCATGGGATAAGCATTCATGAATATAGCAAGCGTATCGCCGGTGAAACCCGTAAGTGTTGTGACTAATTGCGGGGTATAACGAGTGTCGATATATTTTTGCTGCTCATCGTTGATGAAATTTTCCTTAAATTTTTTCTTCTGTTTATAACTCCGGGAAACTTTTTGAACTGCGCCACCAATGAGGCCGGTAAAGCCACCGCCATTTGCATTACTATAGCCGGGTTTTATAGGCGCTGCCTGATTTAACTGATCACTATAGAGAGCAGCCATATCAGCAGAATCTTTCTGATAAGGTGTGTACTCGGGGTGCAGTACATATTCCTGCAGTCTTACATTGAGCGGAAACATTAAGACGCGTAACACACTGTCAGTAGTAGCGAGGCGCTGTACGGTGTGATAACCGGTAAAGGAAAAAGATACAAGATCGCCGTTTTGCGCAGAAAGAGAATAGATGCCACGCTCATCACTGTATGCAGATTGTGAATTAGTGATATCCAGAACATTTACGAGGTACAAGGGTTGATTTGTCTCTCCGTCTATAACAAGCCCTTTCAATACCTGGGCGCGGACGCCGAAAGATGTTACCAGTAAAATAAATATAAATAAAGTTAGCCGCAAACCGCAAATATTATATTGTAAAACTAAGCAACATAGCCCACTGAAGTGTATATATTTATTTGTTTTGGGAATACTTTATGAAAGACATTCCGGTTAATTAAGTACAAATGCCCCGTCATTTGCAATAATGTGGAGTGGGATATTCTTATCTGCACATGCCTTTACAAATTTATCGGTTTGCTCGCGGGAGTAGTTATTGCCAAAGATGATCAATGAAGGTGAAAATATTTTCTGCAATTTAACGAGGTCAGTTTCTTCGGGGTAATTGATGAAAAGATAGTTGACAGGGAAAGGCGGGGCATTCGTGATTTCACGATTCAGAAGCAGCACTGTCTTTCCATTAATGTCAATTACTTCAGAGGGGGTATCGTTACTTTCCTGCCATGCGCCCCAGTTTGTGTGGGCAGGTTTCACAGTGTATGCGATCTTTTTATGGTTGGCAATTTCTGTGTTCAGGACGGTATAGGTTTTACCATTGACGAGTTCGATATGGCTGGCCCTGGTGGTATTGTATATTACCAGCCGGTGCTGATGCAGGCTTATCCACTCATCATTGCAAAATGAAGTAAGTAAAAGACATGCGCCTGCGAGGCTCATAAATAATGCGGCTTTTTGTCTCTTTATTAAAAACAATACTGCGCCGGTAATTATAACATATACCAAAAGCAGCTCAACATCTTGGAGCATTATAAAATGAAAAGACGCAGGGTTAAAGCCTTGCAGCCAGACGACAATTTTATCGAAGAAAGTAACAATCCATACGGTGCACGCGCCGATAAACTGAGCCACTGCGGGAATAAAGCTTAACGCAATTATTGCTATACCCAATACGAGTACGAGGCTCATGAAAAGGTATGCTGCCACATTGGCTACAATAAATAGTAGCGGGAACATGTGGAAATAATAAATGACCAATGGCGCAACAAGTAATTCTGCGGCTATGCTTGCGGCGACCACACTCCAGAGTAAAGCGGCTATTTTATTTGCAGGCGAAATCCATTTGTATACCCACTTATAAAATAGTATCAATGACAGCACGGCCACAAAAGACAACTGGAAGCCGAGCGAAAATAACCATTCGGGCTGGGCGCATAATAACACAAATGCTGTAGCTAATAACTGGTTGAGGCTGTTATTATTTTTTTGAAACATTATAGAAAATGCCAGTAAAGAAAACATAACGGCAGCGCGGATGGCAGATGGTGCGGCACCTGCCATAAGCACATATATCCATACGAGTGGAAGCGCGATTGCATACTTGACCCACAAATGTTTTTTATGTTTCAGCCACCAAAACAACCATGAAATAACGATGAAGAATATAGCAACATTACCACCGGAGATGGCTATGATATGGACAATACCGGTTTCGGAATAAGACTGTAATAATTCTTCGTCGAGGTTTACTTCATCACCGAGGAGCATAGCCTGCATGAGGCCTTTTGTTTTAGTTTCTGTAATGTATTTATCTAATTGCTGCATGCACCAATCATGGCCTTTGTCAATGAAAGAGGCCGCGGAAGGATCATTGGCAGCATACAGACGTATGTTGTATACAGAACAGAATTGCTGGTAATAAATACCATTGCGACGGCAATTAGCGGCATAGTTGAACTCAAAAGGATTACCGGCGTTTTTTATGGGTTGCCAATTACCCGGCACCAATATGCTATCACCTTTGTGGAGCAGCATGGTCAGGTTGCTTTTATAGAGGTACAGAAAAGCATTGCCGGAAGCTTTTGTTGCTTTACCATCTTTAATAACACTTTCTATGCTTACAGGTACTTTCCATGAACGTTCTTTTTCTGAAGGGATGTCTGTGATGCGGGCTAGGTAAACATTTGCGGTATTTGTATTATTGCCAAACCATGCGGTGTTATTCCTTACATCATCAAAATAAGAGATAGCGCTGCCACTGAAAAACATGATAATGCTGAGTAGTAAGAAAGTGAGTGGGTTGCTGCTTTTGTTTGTAATAACTATTGCCATGTATACCAGGAACGCGAGGCTGATAATTACTAAAGCATTTGTGCCCGCTATTGCGAGCCAGCCCCTGTCGTAACAGAGGATGCCGGCAGCAAAAGGTAACAACGCCCGAAAAAACGGGGCTGTTTCCCAGAAGTGTGCTTTATTGAGCGGCCAATGTTTCATGATGATGCTAAGCGTATATCAAAATAGTAAAATATCCGGATAATAAAAAATGCGTTTAATTCCGATCCTTTTAATGATTTCGCGCATTATGAGTAACTTACGTTGATAAACTATCCTGCTGAGCTGATGCGGTTATTTGTAGTATTGATACTGAGCGTCTTCTTGTCGATAAATACCTTTGCTTCCAAAATTTTTATACCCATGGATTCTGTGGGGCAGCGCAACCACCTCAAAGCTTATGGGGTAGTATATGCTGCCGTGAAGGAAGGTGTGAAGGTGGACTGGCTGCTGAATTATAAGAGTGGGAGTTTTGGGATGGCATATAACCCGGATATAGAACTGCTATGCAAACAGCGGGGCGTGAGCTATAAAAAAATGGTGGACAAGGATTATGCACTGATCATAAAACTGGTAGACAAACCGGGCTTTAACGGTGCAGTGGTGAAACTGGAGAAGGCCCCCAAAATAGCGGTGTATACGCCGGTGAACAAAGAACCATGGGACGATGCAGTGACGCTGGCGCTTACCTATGCCGAGATACCATTTGATAAAGTATATGCAGATGAGGTGCTTGCGGATGCGCTTGATAAGTATGACTGGCTGCACCTGCATCATGAAGATTTTACGGGGCAGTACGGAAAATTCTGGGGGCAATTTCGAAATGCAGAATGGTATATGAACGACCAGCGGTCTGCCGAAGCGCTTGCAGCGAAAAACGGATTTAAAAAAGTATCGCAAATGCAACTGGCGGTGGTGAAAAAAATAAAGGATTTTGTGGGCGGTGGCGGCAACCTGTTTGCAATGTGCTCGGCAACAGAGACGTTTGATATTGCGCTGGCAGCGGAGGGCACTGATATTTGTGATATACCTTTTGACGGAGACCCTATGGACCCAAACGCACAGAGTAAACTGGACTTTTCGAAGTGCTTCGCGTTTCAGAATTTTATGATCTCGACGAATAGTGTGGAATATAAGCGATCTGACATAGACAATACTTATACACGCGTGCAACTGAGAGAGAAAGATTTTTTTAACATGGTTAGTTTTCCTGCAAAACTGGATGCGGTGCCCGCAATGCTTACACAAAATCATACGGCGAATGTTAAAGGATTTATGGGGCAGACCACTGCATTTCGTAATGAGGTATTGAAGCCGGGGATACTGGTAATGGCGGATAATAAACAGGCCAATGAAGCACGCTATATACATGGTGAATATGGAAAAGGCACATGGACCTTTTATGGCGGACATGACCCGGAGGATTACCAACATTCAGTAGGGGCACCTGCTACTGATCTTAGCCTGCACCCTAACTCCCCGGGTTACCGGCTGATATTGAATAATGTGCTGTGCCCGGCAGCTAAAAGACAACTGGTGCAGACAGTAGTATGCTGTGACTCCATTGCCAAAGCAGAAAAGAAAATACCTGTTGAAGATAATATACCAACGACGGCTAACCCGGTGAAGATATACCCCGACCCATCGAGCAATGAGCTTATCATAAGCAGCAGTGCAAAAATTGAGACAGTAACTATTTTCAACACAAGGGGGATCGAGGTCTTTAACCATAATTACAGCGATCAGAAAGTAAGTATAGATATGGATGATTTTGCTGCGGGTATGTACCTGATAAAGGTGAATGGGGTGTATGCGGAGAAGGTGGTGAAGAATTAGGGGCAGGTAAGCAGTATATTTATTTTTTTAACTACCCAAGATTTTTCATCTTTAATACGTCTATACTATCATGAAGTGTGCTGTACTCTTATTTATTGGATGTATTGTGGCACAGCTAACTATAGCACAAAGCGCGGGATTCCGTGACTATGAACCGAAATCTTCTCCGACAACAGCTTATTATAAGCAACAGATAACACAGCAGGTATTAAAGCAACTGGATAAAATAGACTGGAGCCAGGTGGATAGAAAAACGAGTGGGGGAACTACGCTTTATACGATACCTGTGGTGGTGCATGTGGTGCATAATTATGGCACTGAACTAGTGGCTGATACCAGTATATACAAGATGATAGAACTTGTAAACAGCTACTTTCTTAAAACCAACCCGGATACGGCAAATATCATAGATAAATTTAAGCCAGTGGCTGCTAATACGCAGATAGCCTTTAAATTAGCTACTATAGACCCAAATGGGAACCAGACAAAGGGGGTAGAGCATATTTTTACTTACCTGACTTATGCAAATACCAATTACCTTGACCAATCTAAATTAGGTCAATGGCCGCAAGAAAAGTATTTAAATATCTGGACAGTAAGTTCGCTTGATCTTTCTGCCGGATACCCATATACTGCTTATGATGCATCTTATGAGCCTAACTATGACGGCGTAATGGTAATTGCCGATTATATTTTATATGGAGCTGCACTTACGCATTATATTGCGAAGTATTTAGATTTACCACCTACCTGCGGCGGCTGTTGTGCCGGCTGCTGTAGCGGCCCTCGGCCTTGTATAGATGGTGACGGTATTGCTGATACGCCACCTTGTTGGATAGATTTTCCATATGATTGCAGCCATTTATATGATACTACTTGTGATACGCCAAACCGACAGAATATTATGTTTGCGTATGATACTTCCTGCGCTATCATGTTTACATACGGACAGGGGCAGTATATGCAAAATGTATTTCAATTGGATTTTGGAAACAGGGACAGCCTTATAACACCTCATACTTTTTCAGCAACAGGTATGAGCCAGCCTATGCCGGACATGATGCCGGTTGCGGATTTTAGTGCATCAAATACATACTTCAACCCAACAGTGCCTCCAAAACATTTTTTTTGCCAGGGGCAAAATGTAGTGTTTAAAAATGAAAGTTGGAACGATACCATAGTAGCGGTGTCGTGGACATTCTCTAACAATGCCAATATACCTGCCAGTACTTCTTTAACTAATGTGGTGAATAAATTTCATCAGCCGGGCTGGGTAACTGTATCACTTGCAGCTACCGGCAATAATACGGGTACTACAACGCTAACCAATACTAATGCCATTTATATTGCGGATTCTATTGCTACAAGCGCAGTTGGTTATGCGCAGGAGTTTAACCCTGGCAGTGGTATGGATAAATGGCCGATGTTCAATTATTACAACAATGGTTTTAAGTGGCAACTTGCAAATACAGGTTACTATGATAATAGCTGCCTTGAATATACCAGCTATGACACCCGCACCAATCCTCAAAATCTCACGGGCACGCCACAGGGTGATATAGATGATGTATTTACTCCGGCCTTTGATCTGACTGGATTTGCGGATTCCTGTTATCTGAATTTTATGTCATCAGGAGCGGCACATACTTCTAAAGCGTATCTTATGAATGATACCCTGGAAATTGATTATTCGACAAACCAAGCACAGACATGGAATAAATTAATAGCGCTCACAGGAAGTGAACTGGATAATAAAGGCAAAATAACCTCGCCATATATACCAACAGCGTCTAGTGGCTGGATGCCACACGCTATATCTTTACCCGCAGTGGCGCGAACAGGATATACGATCTTCAGGCTACGATATCATCCTAACGGTGATTCAGCGGGTATCAGTACCGGTAACAATTTTTATCTGGATAACTTCAATTTTAATGGTTTTCCTGAAAGTGTACAGGTTATTGACCAAATGGCAGATGGCATATCATTGATGCCCAACCCAACGCATAGTACCAGCTACATTATTATTAAAGATAAAACAGCTATACTAACAGCGAAAATTGTGGTTACAGATATTACAGGGAAAGTAGTTTATGAGACTATCGCCCGCAATAATACTAATACAGCACGGGTAGAATTACCTGAAAATGTATTTGCATCAAAGGGGTTATATCTTGTTCATGTAACTACGGACAGGATGAACCAGACTGAGAAACTTGTGGTTTACTAAAAGAGTATTGTTTATGCGTAAGCTCGCCTTATTTTATTTATTGTTCCTGCTTCTGAACACAATGTCTGTTCGTGTTGCTGCACAGGGTGCCGGGTGGTTTACGCCGCTCAACTGGGGATTGATGCCTTTTACAACAAATAGCAGCACATATGGCGGCAGGTACGATGATATTTTCTTTATCAGTCATGATACAGGTGTTCTTGTTTCTTCTTATGGTATGATCTTTAAAACGTATGACGGTGCAGCTCATTGGTATTTGAAAAAAGCAATATCAGCAGGCACCTATTTCAGGAGTGTTGAATTCTCGGCTAATGGGCAGGTCGGTATAGCCGGTACAGTAACAGGATCAGTATACAGGAGCTCCGACCGTGGAGAAACATGGAATGATATATCTGCCAGTATATCAGATACCGGTGCAAGTGCAAAAAATATTTGCGGCCTAGGGCATTATGGTAATATTTTCTATGGTGTAGGCTGGTGGGGTGGTACTACAGCACGGTTTTATAAAAGTATTGATGCAGGTGTAACCTGGACAACGAGTTATTTAGATACGGGCCTGGCATCTGGTCTGGTAGATATTTCTTTTCTTTCTGCAGACAAAGGTTTTATAACCGGATATCATGCTTATGGTGCCGGTATGCGTGAGAGCATAGTATTGCGTACAATAGATGGGGGCAATACATGGACAAAGGTATTTTCTGATACCATTATTGGTGGCAGGATCTGGAAAATACAATTTATAGACAGTCTTTATGGTGTCGGTTCTATAGAGCCTATGTATAAGGATACCGTAGCCATAATAAAAACAACTGATGGAGGAAATACCTGGAATATAATACCTATAGGACATGTAAACGCCTGGAGCTGGATAAGCGCAGGGACACAAGGTGTTGGTTTCCTAAACAGGCAGAAAGGATGGGTAGGCGGTTATTATAATGGTATGTTCGAAACCAATGATGGTGGCCTTACCTGGGATACACTGGGGATAAGTGAAGAGTGTGACCGCTTTTTTTTAATTGATAGCACAATGTATGTTTCGGCAAATACTGTTTATAAATATGGCATTAATGATACTGCCATGGTGACCGGGACAGTACCAAAGCCTTCATACCTTCATAAGCTTTATCCGATTGTACCAAACCCAAGTAACGGAATTGTGCAGATAGAATTTGATATAAATGTGCATCAAACAAATGTCTTGCTGGATGTGGTAAATATAGATGGAAGAAAGACATATCCTGTAATGAATGGCTACCTGAAACCGGGTCATTATTCTTATAAATGGGATGGCACAAATGCTGCAAATGGCAACTATATAGTTTGGTTAGGTACAGATGAAATACCTATGGTGCAAAAGTTTGTATTGAACAAATAATTTTCGCAACAATTTCCTTTATTATCTGATAAATTCCTTTATTTATTGAAATAAATCCTTTACTGTTCTAATTCCTTAAATTTGCGCAATGCAGAATTATTTAGAGGGGTTGAATGAACAGCAACGTGTAGCCGTAGAGCATATAGATGGGCCAATAATGATAGTAGCGGGTGCAGGCAGCGGTAAAACCAAAGTACTGACCACACGTATAGCACACCTGATGCATAATGGTGTGGATGCTTTTAATATACTGGCGCTCACCTTTACCAATAAGGCGGCAGCAGAAATGAAAGAAAGGGTGGAGCGCGCACTTGGGAATACAGAGGCACGCAATCTATATATAGGTACATTTCACTCGGTATTTGCGCGGATATTGCGTGCTGAGGCAAACAGGCTGGGCTATCCAAACAACTTTACTATTTATGATACGGATGATGCCAAGGGCGTGATAAAGGATATTGTGAAAGACCTGAACCTGGATGATAAGCATTATAAACCTGCCTATGTATATAACCGCATCAGCGCGGCGAAAAACAGCCTGATAGACCCGGCGATATACAAGCAGGATACCAATATACAACAGGAAGATGCCCGCAGCAACCGCCCGCTGATAGGAGATATATATGAGGCATATGCAAAGCGCTGTTTTAAGAATGGCGCAATGGACTTTGATGACCTGCTCTTCAAGATGTATGTATTGCTTACCCACTTTCCCGAGGCGCTTGCCAAATACCAGGGGCGTTTTCATTACATACTCATAGATGAGTACCAGGATACCAACCTTGCGCAGTATGCCATTATAAAAATGCTGGGCGCACGTAATGAGAATATATGTGTGGTGGGCGATGATGCGCAGAGCATCTATTCGTTTCGCGGGGCAACGGTACAAAACATATTGCAGTTCCAGGATGATTATGAAGATGTGAAAATAGTAAAGCTGGAACAAAACTACCGGAGTACGCAAACCATACTGAATGTTGCTAATAATGTGATCAGCAACAACAAAAACCAGATACCGAAAGAACTGTGGACGAGTAATGTAGAGGGCGAAAAGATAGTGCTGGCGCGCACAATGACCGATAATGACGAAGGCAGATTTGTATCAGATGCCATAAAAGAGCAGCAGATGCGCAACCATTATGCCAATAAAGACTTTGCTATTCTTTACCGTACCAATGCGCAAAGCCGCTCATTTGAAGAAAGCCTGCGCAGGATGAATATCCCTTACAAACTTGTAGGCGGCACATCATTTTACCAGCGCAAGGAAGTAAAGGATTACCTGTCTTACCTGAGGGTGATCGTAAATTCGCAGGATGAAGAAAACATAAAACGCATTATCAACTACCCTACACGGGGCATAGGGAAAACGAGTATAGAAAGGATAATAGTGCGCGCCAATGAGCTCGACAAAACATTTTGGGAAGTAATAGCTGAACCGGAAATGAGCGGTATACGATCATCGCAACTGGAAGGGTTTGTAATGATGATAAAAAGCTTCCGCACCATGCTGGAAAAGCACAATGCTTATGATGTGGCATTTGCGGTAGGTAAGCATACGGGGCTGGTGCAGGAATTATATAATGATAAGAGTGTGGAAGGCCTGGCGCGTTATGAGAATGTGCAGGAATTGCTGAACTCTATAAAAGAATTTACTGAAACACCGGATGAAGAAGGCGAGCTGCTGGATAAAAGCCTGGGCAGTTACCTGCAACAAATTACCCTGCTCACAGACGCCGACCAGAATAATGATGCTGATGCCGATGTGGTGAAGCTGATGACCATACATGCTGCAAAGGGGCTTGAGTTTCCCTGTGTGTTTGTGGTAGGGTTGGAGGAGAATCTTTTTCCAAGCTCCATGAGCCTGTATGACAGGGCTGATCTTGAAGAGGAGCGCCGCTTGTTTTATGTGGCTATCACCCGTGCCAAGGACCGACTGTGGATCACGTATGCCAATAGCCGATACCGTTTTGGCAGCCTGGTGCAAAATGATGCCAGCCGTTTTATAACCGAGATACCTGCTAACCATATTGATAAAACATTTACCGGGGCAAGCAACAAACCGGATTCAAGGGTTGGTGGTTTTGGGAGTATGATGAACCAGACCTTTGACAAAATGCCGTCGCTGAAAAAACTGGCTGATAAACTTGCAGCCGGTACACCAGCCCCACATACACCTACCGCAGATTTTTCGGCTGATGATGTGGCAAGTATGGTAGTAGGTATGCAGGTAGAGCACCAGAAATTCGGTTTTGGAAAAATACTTACTATTGAAGGTGGTGCAAACAACCGGATAGCCGGTATAGAGTTCGGCGCAGGGCATGGCGTGAAAAAGATAATGCTCAATTATGCCAAGCTGCGGATAGTGAAGGAAAATTAAGTCGAAAGTTAAAACCTGCCTGCCGGTAGGCAGGGTCAAAACCTAAAAGAGTGAACTTAAGGAATGCTTAATAGGTCAATTGATTTTCTATAAAATCAATGAGCCATTTATTAAGGTTTATAATTGCTTCTTTCATTTTCCATTGGGCTTTATCGCGCGGGGTAACATAATTAGAAATGGTACGCACCTGTGCGAAGGCTACTTTTTCGCGGAGGCATATGTAATGAAATGCGGCTCCTTCCATACTTTCTACATCGCAATGGTATTTCTCTGTACGCTGTTTTATGGTTCGCTCATTACCGCTTACCGTATTTACGGTAAGGCCACTTACCTGTTGCAATCTTATTTTGTTATGTACAGGTAATAGCGGGGTCAACATTTTGCCTACTATATAGGGCGGTACATTGGGGTTGATGAGCCCCATTTCAAAAATATCGAGGTAATTATCATGGTCTTCCGCGCCCAGGTCGCCGTATTGGTCGCTGGTAATAAATACAAGATCGCCAAGGCCAATATTTGTTATATAACTACCGGCTACACCTACCTGCAGCACCAGGTCGTACTTACTGGTTTGGAGGTGTTTTGTAAGTTCATAAGCAGTATTGAGCATACCCACCCCTGTGATAACAATGCCTCCAGATACGCTAGAAGGGAGTGAAGCATGCTTAAAATACTCTGTTAAAGGGGCAATTTCGGCCTCTGTGGCAGAAACTATTAATATGTTCATACTGCAAATAAGCACTTTTTTGTGAAAACCATATAGTATGGCTAATTTTGCCGATAAATTATAGAAATGGTATACTTGACTCGTGTGGAGCATTTTAATGCGGCGCATAAATTAGAAAATAAAACATGGACTGATGCGCACAATAAAGAAGTGTTTGGTAAATGTGCAAATGAGAACTGGCATGGCCATAATTATGAGTTGCATGTAACAATAAAAGGGGTACCCGATCCGGAGACCGGGTTTATTTATAATGCCAAAATGCTGGGCGATCTGATAAAAGAAGTGATCGTGGAAAAAGTGGACCACCGTAACCTGAACCTGGATGTAGATTTTATGAAGGGCAAATTTACCAGTGCTGAAAATTTTGCGATGGGCATATGGAATGAATTAAAACCCCATATAGAAAATGGCACGGTAAAACTGCATGCCGTGAAACTGATAGAGACCCCGAAGATATATGTAGAGTACTTTGGATAATAAATTTCAATAGCCTTATCACCAAGTAATTAGCAGGCATTAAATACTTAACAGCTAATATTGTTCTAAATACCACACATTGGCTTATCATAAGAAGGAACATTACGACGAGGATACCACCGACAGGCTTAAAGCGCATTACAAGTCTGTGCTCGAAACACTGGGAGAAGATACGGAAAGAGAAGGGCTGCTAAAGACCCCTGAGCGGGTAGCAAAAGCTATGCAGTTCATCACCCAGGGATATACAATGGATGCCGCGCAAATACTGAATTCGGCCAAGTTTCATGAGCCTTATAATGAGATGGTGCTTGTGAAAAATATAGAGCTTTATTCATTATGCGAGCATCATATGTTGCCCTTTTTTGGCAAAGCACATATAGCTTATATACCCAATGGTGTAATTACCGGGCTGAGCAAGATAGCCCATGTAGTAGAGTGTTTTGCACGCAGGCTACAGGTGCAGGAGCGTATGACCCACCAGATACTGGATGTGATACAGGAAACATTAAACCCGCTTGGTGTTGGAGTGGTGATAGAAGCCCAGCATTTATGTATGATGATGCGCGGGGTGCAAAAACAAAACAGTGTTACCACCACATCGGCATTCAGCGGCCAGTTTATGAAAAACGAAACGCGCTCGGAGTTTTTAAAGCTTATATCGCACGATCTTAGCTAACCGGTACTAAAAAAATACCCGATCCGGCAGCAATAAATGATTTGCAGGTTTTTATATATTTTCATCCCCCGCTTAGGGTAAAACAATTCAAAAAAATACCAGATGGCACTACCTGATATATTTACAAAGAATGTGACTGATGAGGTAATTGGCCGCATCAACAAACTTACACCCTCTACGCAGCCGCTATGGGGTAAAATGAGCGTATCCCAAATGCTGGCACATTGCTGCGTGACTTATGAGATGATATATGAGTCCAAACATCCTGCACCGAACGGGTTCATGAAAATGATACTTAAGCTGCTCATAAAAAATGTTGTGACCGGCGAAACGCCATACAAGCACAACAGCCGCACGGCGCCTGCATTCCTGATCACTACCGAGAAAGAGTTTGATACAGAAAAGAGCAGGCTGATAGGATATATAGAGCGTACCCAAAAATTGGGCGCTAAAGAGTTTAACAACAAACCTTCTCTTTCTTTTGGTAACCTGACCACAACAGAATGGAACAATATGTTTTATAAGCACCTGGACCATCACTTGTCGCAGTTTGGTGTGTAGCAATTATTCAATTACCTTTGCTGCCCTGCAAAACAAACGTTACCATTTTGCAGGTTTTACAAACGGCGCGGGACGTAGCGCAGTCCGGTAGCGTACCAGGCTGGGGGTCTGGTGGTCGCAAGTTCGAATCTTGTCGTCCCGACATTACACGAATAGGAAACAATTTGAGCGTTTTTGCTCGTTTTGTTTCCTTTTGTTATTTAAAATCCTCAAATTGCAAGCACGATATAATACAAGTTCGTTTATACTCTCTTACAAATAACTTATGAACAGCCCATTTGACGATGCTCCGAAAGAAATAAAAAGAATAGCTGTATTTCTTGATAAGTTTTATAAAGAATCAGATAGAGGAGCTGCATTGATGGCTAGTTCTATTATGGAAGAAGTATTAAGTGAAATAATACTAAGCTTTTTAGTTGATGAAAAAGAGAGTTTGAAATTGTTGGATGGATTTAATGCGCCGTTGGGCACTTTCAGCGCAAGAATACTGATTTCATATTCATTGGGCTTATTGGAGAAACGTGAATATGTTGAAATAGAGGCAATTAGAAAAATTAGAAATTTATTTGGTCATAGTTGGAATAACATAGATTTCAATAGCGAAGAAATTGTGGCCCATTTAAGTCGATTCCCTTTTAAAGAAGAAATTCCGCGGGGAACATTCAATAATATGGTCGCAAATTTATTGGGAGAATTAATGTGGCGAACCCATTACGTTAAAGAAGCAAGATTAGTTCCTCAAAAGTGGCCAAATAAATCAGGTTTTTTGAAGAGATCTGAGTAAGCCTGTTTGTACAACTCGGAATTGTTTGACCTAATTGTTCCCATTTTTGCATTATTTAGATTTAATTCACTTGATATTACCTAAATATGAAAGCAGACGATGTGATTAATATGTACCATATAGAATATCCCAACTTCAATTTGGATATTTTGTCGGCTAAACGGTTAATAGGCGAGAATAACTTTGAGGCGGCAGGCGAAAGATACCGCCAAATCGGTAAGAAGGTTTTAAAATTAAAGCTAAACACGTTTGCTATTGATTACTATTTACTAGCAAGCGACTTATTTGTTCAAGCAAAAAAAATAAATAAAGCAATTTCTACAGAACAGACAATTTATGAAATAAATAGATTGTCGAATAATGTAAATGAGATGGCAAGTAGCTATGAAAAGATAGCTTCATATTACACATACTATATAAAAAATGACGTAAAAGCTGGCTACTACTATTTTATGTCGGCTAAATACCATGAAGAAAATCAAAATTATTTTTCAGCATTTAAAAAAGCTCGTTTTGCATGTGAATGTTACGAAAGTTCAAAAAATATACAAAATAAAATTAGTGCACATAGTTTGGCATGTAGAATGGCAATGCAGTCAAGGTATTATGAAAGAGCGGGAATATATGCGTTAAAATGGTTGG